>JABDCK010000026.1:0-18456 GCA_013288185.1 Gammaproteobacteria bacterium | reverse complement strand
ATAATTCATTATTATGATACGAGTTTGCGTTGGGTGTTTTTACATCAAATCTTTGTTTTGTGGCTTGCACTGGCAACACTCTGTTTAACACTATTGCTTTGCTATTGTATTCCTAAAGGTTTTTTCCCCATAGAAGATACAGGTGTTATTCAAGGCATTACCGAAGCACCTGAATCCATTTCATTTGCCGCAATGGCAGAAAGACAGCAAAAACTGACTCAATTAGTGCTAGAGGATAATGCAGTTGAAAATGTTGCTTCCACCATTGGAATTGATGGCACAAATGTGACTTTAAACAGTGGTCGCATGCAAATCACCTTAAAGCCATTGGAGTTGCGTAATAGAAATGCGAGTGAGGTGATTAGAGATTTGCAAACAAAATTGCAAAAAGTTTCAGGAATTACACTATATATGCAACCATTACAAGATTTAACGATTGATGACAGAGTCAGTCGTACACAATATCAATATAGTTTAGAATGTCCAGATATTCAGGAAATGACAAAGTGGACGGAAATATTTGTCAATAAACTTAAAGCGGAGCCTGCTTTACGAGATGTTGCCAGTGATCAATCCAACCATGGCTTGCAAACTAAGATTAATATTGATAGGGATACCGCATCACGCTTAGGGATCACCCTGTCATTAGTGGACAATACGCTGTATGATTCCTTTGGTCAACGCCAAGTTTCCACAATGTTTACCCAGTTTAATCAATATTATGTTGTTTTAGAAGTGCTGCCTGAATTACAAAGTTTAGATTCAGCACTTAATAATATTTATCTTCCTTCCTCTACTAATGGTGCCGTCCCTTTAAATACTATCGCCAACATATCACAAGGATTTGGTCCCTTGCTTATTTCACGCCAAGGACAATTTCCTTCATCCACCGTTTCTTTTAATTTAGCAAGCAATGCGGCTTTGGGTGATGCGATAGCTGCAATAGAGCGGGTAAAAAATGAAATTAATATGCCCAACAATATCACCACTAGCTTTGAAGGTGCTGCTAAAATATTTCAAAATTCATTAGCCAATGAAGGATGGCTCGTATTAGCGGCAATTGTTGTGGTTTATATCGTGCTAGGGGTATTATATGAAAGTTATATTCATCCCGTTACCATTCTTTCAACACTTCCTTCTGCGGGTATGGGAGCCTTAATTGCCTTAATGATTACAGGCAAAGAGCTCAGTATTGTCGCGTTAAGCGGAATTATCCTCTTAATTGGGATTGTCATGAAAAATGCCATCATGATGATTGATTTTGCTTTGGCGCTTGAACGCAAAGAGGGAAAAAAACCGCAGGAAGCTATTCATGCGGCGTGTTTGTTGCGATTTCGTCCTATTATTATGACGACTTTAGCGGCAATGTTAGGCGCTGTACCATTAGCGTTTGGGACGGGAATGGGGGCTGAATTAAGACAACCTCTGGGGATTGCCATTATTGGTGGCCTCATGGTCAGTCAAATGCTCACACTTTATACCACCCCGGTTATCTATTTAGCCTTTGATAAATGGGCGAAGCAATGGGGACTATTGCGCAAACAGGATATTGCTGACCAACCACTGTTGGGTGAGACATGAGTATTTCTGCCCCCTTTATTCATCGGCCTATTGCGACTTCCTTGCTGGCAATTGGTTTAGCTTGTGCTGGGATATTAGCTTTTAAATTTTTACCCGTTTCGGCATTACCTCAAATTGATTTTCCGACCATTAATGTTACTGCCGCATTGCCGGGAGCGAGTCCTGAAATTATGGCAACCTCTGTTGCTACCCCATTAGAGCGGCAAATTGGGCGGATTGCAGGAATTGCAGAAATGACATCTGTCAGTACGCTGGGTAATACGCGCATAACGGTGCAATTTGATTTGACGCGAGATATTGATGGAGCGGCACGTGATATCCAGGCGGCAATTAATGCCTCCGTCAGCCAATTGCCGATTGATTTACCAAGCTTGCCAACCTATCGTAAATACAATCCCGCTGATCCCCCTATTTTAATTTTAGCGTTAACCTCTAAAACTGCTAGCATGGGGCAAATGTATGATGCAGCCTCAACCATTTTACAACAAAAATTATCACAAGTCGGTGGCGTTGGCCAAGTAATTGTAGGCGGAAGCTCTTTACCCGCGGTGCGGGTTGAGTTAAATCCCACCACCTTAAATAGTTATGATATTGGACTTGAAACGGTTAGAAATGCAATTGCCACTGCAAATGTTAATATTCCTAAAGGACAGCTTTCACACGGAGATAATGTTGCAAATATTGTCAATAATGATCAGATGTTTAAAGCCAATGAATATGAACCTATTATTATTACTTACCGCAATAATGCGCCAGTTAAAATTGCAGATGTGGCTGAGGTGGTTGATTCCATTCAAGATGTGCGCAATGCTGGATTTTCAAATGGTAAACCCTCTGTATTATTAATTATTTGGAAGCAACCCAATGCAAACGTAATAGAAACAGTGCAAAATGTTTATGATGTTATGCCGGAAATGAAAAATTTCATTTCTCCTGCCATTGAGTTGGAGGTAATGTTAGATCGCACCCTTACCATTAAAGCATCCTTACGAGACGTAGAAAGAACCTTAATAATTGCCATTATATTGGTAGTTTTAGTTATATATTTCTTTTTGCGTGATAGTCGTGCTGCAATTATCCCCAGCGTTGCCGTTCCCTTGTCATTGTTAGGCACTTTTGGCGTCATGTATTTATTGGGGTATAGTTTAGATAATTTATCGTTAATGGCTTTGACTATTGCAACTGGTTTTGTGGTAGATGATGCGGTGGTGGTGATTGAAAATACCATGCGCCATATTGAAAAGGGTGAAAAACCGTTACAAGCTGCGTTATTGGGGGTAAAAGAAGTAGGATTTACGGTAATATCCATGAGTTTATCTTTAATAGCGGTATTTACGCCCATCTTATTTATGGGAGGGATTGTTGGGCGATTATTAAGAGAATTTGCCGTTACCTTGTCTGTGGCAATTTTAGTCTCTTTAATGATTTCATTAACGCTGACCCCCATGATGTGTGGACATTTATTAAAAGCAGAAAGCAGTACCGTTAAGCCGCGTTATTTTTTGGATACACTCCGAGATAAGTATAAAAAAACGTTACGTTGGGCATTAGATCACGATAAATTAATGTTAGCCTTAACCTTGCTTGCTA
The DNA here is from genome assembly GCA_013288185.1 of Gammaproteobacteria bacterium. Classification (GTDB taxonomy): domain Bacteria; phylum Pseudomonadota; class Gammaproteobacteria; order Berkiellales; family Berkiellaceae; genus Berkiella. Next base: position 15,285 of record JABDCK010000026.1, on the reverse strand, counting down.
TTTTGATGAATGTGGTTTTGTTCAGTGTAATTCCCAAAGGGTTCTTCCCGCAGCAAGATACGGGCAGAATTACTGGTCAAATTCAAGCGCAGCAAAATATCTCTTTCCAAGCAATGGAACAAAAATTGTTACAATTGGTTAAGATTGTCAAAGCCGATCCGGGCGTGGCTAGCGTAGTGGGAATTGTTGGCGGCACCAATAATACGACGAATTCTGGAAATGTATACATTTCACTTAAACCATTAGCGGAACGTAAAATTTCATCTGATGCCATCATTAACCGCTTGCGTGACAAATTATCTCAGGTACCAGCTGCGACACTCTATTTGCAATCTGCGCAAGATTTAGTGGTGGGTGGTAGAAATACTAATGCGCAGTTTCAGTATGCATTATCCACCTATCAAATTAAAGACTTAACCAAATGGGTGCCGCAAGTCATGGATAAGCTTAATAGTATACCAGGGATTGTAGATTTGAATAATGATCAATTAAATCACGGTTTGCAACTATATGTGAATGTTGATAGAGATACGGCTTCACGTTTTGGTATTAGTGCTAGCGAGATTGATAATACGCTGTATGATGCTTTTGGTCAGCGACAAGTTTCAACCATGTATACCATGAGGAATCAATATTATGTGGTCATGGAAGTGGCCCCTCCTTATTGGCAGCGTCCTAGCACACTTGATGAGATTTATGTTACCTCTTCAAATAATCAACAGGTGCCCTTATCTGCTTTTGCAAGCTTTGAGCCGTCAAATACTTTGTTAAGTGTGAGTCATCAGGGGCAACTGCCAACGGCCACATTATCTTTTAATTTGTTACCTGGAGTATCATTAGGTCAAGCAGTTGATTTAATCAATGAAAAAGTTGAGGAAATGCACTTGCCGGCAGATTCTGTTATTGCCTCATTTCAGGGTACCGCCCAGGCATTTAAAGATTCTCTGGCAAACGAGCCTTTTTTAATCGCCATGGCATTATTAGCTGTTTATATTGTTTTAGGAATACTGTATGAAAGTCTTATTCATCCCGTGACCATTTTATCCACCTTGCCTTCTGCAGGAGTCGGAGCGTTAATTGCCTTACTGCTGACTGGTACGGAATTGAGCATTATCGCCCTGATTGGCATTATTTTATTAATAGGCATTGTGAAGAAAAATGCCATAATGATGATTGATTTTGCGTTGGTACGTGAGCGAGCATTCAACGCTTCTTCGTATGATTCTATTTATGAAGCCTGCATTTTACGTTTTAGACCGATTCTGATGACCACTATGGCCGCCATGTTCAGTGCTTTCCCTTTAGCGTTTGGACAAGGCGTTGGCTCTGAGTTAAGAAGACCGCTGGGTATTGCTATTATTGGGGGGTTAATTCTCAGTCAGATGTTAACGCTTTATACTACACCGGTAATATATCTTACTTTTGAAAAATGGAAAAAAAGAAATAATAAAGCATGGCGTTCTCATGAGGTACTAGACACATGAGACAGTTTATTCTTTTAACAAGTCTTTTATTGTCTTCTTGCATGGTGGGTCCAAATTATGTTCGTCCAGCGGTTCAGATCCCAGAGACTTTCAAAGAAGCGCCTGAAGGATGGAAAATGGCGCAACCGCAAGATGCATGTCCGCGTGGTGCATGGTGGACCGTTTTTAATGAGCCTGATTTAAGTGATTTAGAATATAAGCTCAATATTTCTAATCAAAACATTTTAGCTTCCATAGCACAATATGATCAAGCAAAGGCTTTAGTGCTACAAGCGACAGCAGCATTTTTCCCAACTTTGGGGGGTAGTGGTTCTGTAACGAGGCAAAAGCAAGCGCTTTCAAGTTTAACCACGGGAGATGCGACCTCCCCAACGACGGATACGACAGTTGCGAATAACAATTCCGTCTTTGATTTATACAACGTGACTCTGGATGCTACTTGGGTACCGGATCTGTGGGGCGCCATTAGACGTAACGTTGCATCAACGGTTGCTACCGCGAAAGCGGATGCTGCGCAAGTGGCACTTACCAAGCTTTTAGCAGAGGCCTCATTGGCGCAGTATTATTTTCAAATTAGAGGTTTAGATACGGATCAGATATTATTAGATGATACGGTAAACAATTATGAGAAAATTTTAAAAATTACGCTTAATCAGTATAAAGCGGGTACTGCTTCACGCTTAAATGTGGTCCAAGCACAAAGTGTCTTGGAAGTTGCCAAGGCAAGTGCCATTGATAATGGCGTTAACCGCGCAGTCTATGAACATGCAATAGCGGTATTAATTGGCGTGCCACCATCCTTATTTACGTATGCGCCAAATCCTTTAGTACATAAAGAAGTATTTATTCCGGTTGATGTTCCTTCACAATGGCTGGAGCGTCGGCCAGATGTGGCGCAAGCGGAGCGTGCAATGGCTGCAGCCAATGAGCTTATCGGTGTGGCGGTAGCGGCCTATTTTCCAGTCTTGACTTTAACGGGCACGTTTGGTTATCAAGCAGAGCATTTATATCGCTTATTTCGCGATCCATCCCAGTTTTGGTCTCTGGGTGCACAATTAGCGGACGTAATTTTTGATGCCGGCTTGCGCAGTGCACAAATTGATCAGGCCCGCGGGGTTTATAATCAAGCCGTTGCAACCTACAAACAAACAGTGTTAACCGCATTTCAAGATGTTGAAGATAATCTAGCCACTTTACGTATTCTTGAAAAAGAAGAAAAAGTGCTTAATGAAGCGGTGGTGAGTGCGCAATGGGCCCTTAAAATTGCCTTGAATGAATATAAGGCAGGAACTATACAATTATTAGATGTATTAAATGCAGAAGTTACCGCATATACGGCGCAAAAAAACGCCAATGATGTGCTTGTGCGTAAATTAGTGTCTGCAGCTTTATTAGCGAAAGCCTTAGGGGGAGGATGGGACATTAATCAATTACCCACCTATGGTTGTTGTACTTGCGAGCAAAACAAAACTTGCCCTGAAAAGGGTGATAAAAGCTGCCAGTAATTAATAAAATAAATTTTCTAATGTTACAATACCCTCAATCATCTCTTCAGAATATAATGTTGGTTTAAGACCATTGGCAGAAATCATTGTCAAGAATATTTGTTTTTTCGTTTTTGTTTCTTTTTCAAACACGTTCTTTTTCTTAGCTAGTATTTGTGCATACGCTTTATCAATGGCAAATGGCTCTTCTGTATACTTAATCTCACATAATGTGATTGCATCATCATTACGCTCAATTAATAAATCAATTTGCGTCCCTTCCGATATGCCTTTTTTACCGATTAATCTCCAAGACGATACGCTTTCTGCCGTTTTAATTTTCAATGCTTGAATAATTTGATTAATATGTTTATAACATACTGCTTCAAATGCATACCCTGACCATACATGATAAATTGGCTTTTGTATTTGTTTTAACCAATGATCTTGCATAAGCTTTTTACCTTTGTAAGCAGCTAGCCAATATAAATAAAATAAGCAAAATTCATCAATCACTTTATAGTACTCGCCACGCAATTTATCCCATGGGAAATAGGATTCAATAAAGCTAGTTTGCTCAAGTTGTTTTAATCTTTGTGTTAATCGACCGCCACCGGGCGAGAATGTCGAGGTTGATTCAAGTAATACACGACTGACGCCTTCTTTTTTCTGGGCAATTAGCTCGATCAATTCTATATAAGCTTGTGATTCAGTGAACAGAGAATCAAACAGCTTTTGGAATTCATCCTTGAATGGTGCTTGCAACTCAAAAAATATATTCTGAATGTTTTCAGCCGCCGTAAGGCCAGGTTCGACATATTTCAAATAATATGGCACTCCACCCAGTGCCATATATAGTTCTAATATATGACGGCTATTGAGTTTTACTTTTTTATGCGCCAAATAGGCACTTGTCTCAGCTAAATTAAAGGGAGCTAATTTAATTTCACAAGTGCATCGATTATGCAGGCCACCCTTATTGTAAATAATATTTTTTATTAACCAAGAAGCACTTGAGCCGCAAATTACTAATATGATTTTAGGGTTTGCTGACCAATATCTATTCCAATAGTAATCTAAGGCTTCTAACAATCCTGAACGTCGGGTAGCCATCCACGGTAATTCGTCTAGAAATAATATGGTTTTATCAGAAGATTCTACTTTTTCAATAAACTGTGTTAAAAGATGTAGCGCTTCATCCCACGAATTTGGCGATTTAATTGCTATGCCATGCGTAAATGTTTCAGATAAGGATTTAGCAAAATGAGACAGTTGCTTTTTAAGCACACCTTTTCGTAACCCGGTTGCTTGAAAGTAAGTACATTTTTTTTTTGTAAAATACTCTCGGATTAAGAAAGTTTTTCCTACGCGACGCCTTCCATATAGAACAATAAATTCTGCTTCTGCAGATTGATAGATTTTATCAAGTTGCTTAATCTCTGTTTTTCTACCTATGAGCATAATTTTTAAACCCGGAAGCAAATTTATCGGACACTTATAGCGCCATTATAAGTGTCCGATAAATGCATAGCAAGACAAATTATCGGACACTTATAGCACTATTATAAGTGTCCGGTAATTAAGATTGGTTACACGTATACAAAAAATACTTAATAATCATATAGTTAAGAAATTAAGCACAACCCCAAGCCAGCGTCCATTTTACGGTGGATAGCATTTTTAAAGGGTACCACTGTGATTTCCACGGTAACGCCGACTATCGCACCCATGAGATGTCCACCAATAACGTGATGGTCATCATCACCTAGCGTAACATGAACATGCGCAGATAATTTACCATCAATTTGCGTCAAATTGCCATTAAAGGACATTAATTCAAAGATCCCAGGGAAGGTTTTGCATTCGTATTGTTGTGTTGATAATCGGTAATACGCAATATTGGGATCTTTAAAAGCACCTAAGCCAGAAAGGGAAGCGCTCTGAATATTCATAGTATTTGCACTGGCTAGCAAAGACTCTAGGACATTTTCGCCCTGATGTAAGACCAGAATAAAAGGATCAACGGGATCTTTACATTGGCTGCAAGAATGACTGTCTAAGGCTGATTTGCTCATGGTTATCCCTCAAGTTAGTTTGCCGGCTATATTATGTTTGACATGATAGTATGGTAACCGTATTCTGTGTAAATGAAAAAATCAAGACAGACAATCACATTACTGATGGTGGTTTTTTTTGGATTTGTGGGTGTTGCATTACCGTATCCAGTTTTATCGCCTTTATTCTTAGATCCCGGCGCTACTTTTTTAGCTGCAGAATATCGTCATATTTTATTAGGCCTAACGTTGGCGGCTTATCCTTTAGCACAATTTTTTGGATCTCCCATTTTAGGTAGCCTTTCTGATAGCTTTGGTCGAAGGAAATTATTGATTCTAACAACTTTAGGTACAAGTTTTGGCTATTTGCTTTCAGGATTAGCAATCGCCAATAACGCCATTGGGCTTTTAATAATAAGTAGACTGTTGACGGGATTTTTAGAAGGGAATATGGGGATTGCGCAGGCGGGCATTGCCGATCTGGGTATTAATAAATATAAAGGCCTGGGTGCGGTATCTGCTTGTGCTTCTTTGGGGTATGTTGTAGGGCCATTGCTTGGTGGTTTTTTAAGTGATCAAAGCTCAATCACTTGGTTTAATTATGCAGTTCCCTTTTATGCGGCCAGTTTGATTGCTTTTGTGCTTTGTCTTTTTGTCATTATGTGGTTTACAGAAACGCATACTATGCGGCGTAAATCGCGTAACTTATTGGCAGAGTTTAATGTATTCACAAAGCTAAAATCAGTGTATCACAAACCAGCCTTAAGAAAAGCGCTATTATTTATGGTGTTATTATCTTTAAGTGTTGATTGTTATTATGAATTTTATCCTGCCTTCTTAGTTGAAAAATGGCAAATGACATCAAAGCTAATTGGGCTATATACGGTATTGCTCAGTTTTGCTTTGGGCGTGGGCGCGTTTTTTGTACCCCAGTATTTACAAAAAAATAAAAATGTGGTTGGATTTCAAAAATATTTATTATTAATTTATCTAATATCGTTATTATTATTGCTTTTTGCAAATACTAGCCTAGGACTTAATATTCATTTTATCATTTTGGGTTTAAGCTATTCAATCACTACAACCATTCAAACAGTCGTCATTTCTGATAATGCCATGGCAGATGAGCAGGGTGAAGTGATGGGGCTTCAATGGGGACTGAGAATGCTTGGGGATGGTTCATTGTGTATCCTTGGGTCTTTGCTGTTATCGCAATCTTATTATTTTCCTATTATACTATCGATGATAATAGCTGGAATTAGTACCTGTATTGCTTGGAATAAACGCAACGTCGTGGGAGTGAGTTATGCCAAAAGTATTGATTGAAGTGAGAAAAAAGTATTCTGCTGAACAGGAAATTGCATTAATGGAAGCAGTCCATTTTGCCATCCAAGAAGCTTTCAAAAAACCGGATGATATTAATGTTATTCTGGTGGTGCATGAACCGCATCGTTTTGCTTGTCCTCCAACCAAAACGCATCCTGAGCTTTATACCTATATCAGTATTGATTGTATCGCCGGGCGCTCCCTTGATGCAAAACGTAATCTATATCGTAACATAGTGGATAATCTAGCAGCGCTAGGCATCCCCAAAGATCATGTTAAAATCCTTATAAGAGAAAACCGTAAAGAAGATTGGGGTATCCGCGGTGGACAAGCAGCATGTGATGTGGATTTTGGCTATAAAATTGAAGTTTAGCAAGGCCACGAGTATTGTGGATGCTTGTTAACTTAATCTTTACAAATTTTTCATTCAAGAGTTGACTCATTCGTTTTCTTTTTGCATGCTACGCAACATTGTTTTGTAGTAATCATGTTGTGGAGTCACCATGCCTAATTTCAACAATAAAAAAGTACGTCCCGATTATGAAGTTGACATTACTGATTGCCGTAGTAAGCCTGAAGACATATCAGAATGGTCAGACTCGGGATCAGAAATAGAAGAAATAGAAGAAGAAGAGGAAGAAGAGTCTGTGGCGCAAATAGAAGCGAAATTAGAGGATCTTCGGCGTCAACAACATAAATTTGACAAATGGAAAAACCCACGCGAAACACAGTTACGTTCGGATTTATTTAGCATTCAACTTAAAATGAAAGAATTAAAAGAACAAGAAGCGCGGTTACAATCGGAGTTATCTTTATTAGGAAAAAAATCGCGAGATTTTGAACAATGGGCAGATGCACGGAAAGAGCGATTAGAAGCAGAAAGGTTGCTTGCAATACAAGCGGTAGAAGAACGTGTAGCAGCTGAAGATGAAGCTGAAGAAGAAGCGCAATTAAATATGGTGGCTGATTGCGATAGTGAAGATTACGACAAGGAAGCAGAATTAGCAAAATCTCGAAAAGAAACTGCGCTAACGAATAATAAATTGCATCAACCAAAAAGAAACTGCTGGAAAGAAAAGGATTCACTTCCTCTTTCCAAAAGGTTGCCTAGTAAAAAAATAGAGGAAAAGTCAAAACCATTTAAAGGTTATGATAGTCAGTATGTTGAAAATCCTTATCTGAGAAAACCCAATGGCTATTTTATTGGCAGAAATACAACATCGCCAGCAATGCAGTGGATTAGTCACTCTGTTCGTGGCGTGCATACTGTTGGTTCGCCAAAAGAAAAATCTCAACGGAAAGGGTGTTGTCCACCTAAAACCAAATAGAGCTTGACAGTATCTAGATACCGTTGGCCTTTTGCTTGAATATAGCGTGTTTGTGCCTGTTTGTATTGCCGCTGTGCATTAATAATTTCTAAAATACCAACGCCGCCAGCCGCAAAACTTATTTCAGCCAATTCTACATTGTTTTTGGCTGTCAACATCACTTCTTTTTCTAGATTTTCTGTTTGTTCATCATGTTTGAGCGCATGCAGTGTGTCATTTACTTGAGCAAAGGCTTGCAGCACTATTTGTTGGTAACTGGAAAACGCGGCGTCAAAGGCATGCAATGCTGCTCGGCGTTGTGCACGGAGCATGCCGCCGTTAAAAACAGGGGTGGCGACATTAGCCAAATAGGTCCAGGCATTTGATGCGCCATTAAATAGTTGTGGAATGTTTAGCGCTTCTTGAAAAGTGGCTGCGGTTAAGGTGATATTAGGGTAAAGATTAGCCGTGGCAATGCCAATATTTGCACTGGCAGCATGCAGTTGCGCTTCTGCGGCAAGGATGTCAGGTCTGGTACGTACCAGTTCTGAAGGCAATGTTAAGGGTAATTCATCCGGCAGTCTAAAATGTTCTAAAGCAAAATGCGGGGCTTGCCAGGTAGTCACTGAGCAACCCATTAGCACAGCCAATGCGTTTTGTGCCACTTTTAATTGTTGATGGAGTTCTGGCAGTAAGGCATTATCACTGGATAATTGCGTTTGCGCAGTGAGCACATCCAGCTTGGTTGCAGAGCCTAAGCGAAAGGCCTCTGTAACAAATGCTAAATTCTTTTCATCCTCAATACTAATTTGACGTATGGTGTCAATTTGATCATTGAGAATGGCTATGGATAATGCGGTAATGGCAATATTCCCCGTTAGTGAAATATAGGCTGCATTGTATTCTTGCGCTTGATAATCTGCTAGCGCCTTTTGTTTCTCAATGGTTCTTTGGGTGGCGCCAAATAAATCGAGTACATACGTTAAACTAGGACCAACTTCATAAAAAGTATAAGGCGGTATAATAAAATTGGCTGGACCAAACAATGCAACTCCATAGCGGTTGCCGCCCACTGCCACATTCATGGCGATTTGCGGCCATAAGGCACCATAAGCAGCGTTTACTAATTCTTGTGTTTGCGCAACCGTTTGCTGCATTGCATCTAGTGTATAGTTATTTTTAACCGCATTACACATTAACTCATTGAGTGTGGGTGATGCAAATTCTTGCCACCACACCGCTGAGACTTTTTTATGAGGATTAATCTGTTGTGTGCCAAAATGAGTTAAATTATCTTCTGGCGTATAGGATGTATCTATAGGTGCGGCGGGTTTTTTAAAATTAGGTCCCACTGCGCAAGCGGATAAGAAAATATACAATAAAAGAATAATATAATTAATGTATTTCATTATTATTCCGCTGCAATGGGTTTGTCAGGTACAAGATCTTTTTTAGGAAGCCGTAATAAAAATAACAAAGGTATAACTGCTAAAGAAATATACATCATTAAGTAATAATCATCGTTATAGGCAATCATCGCGGCTTGATCGGTAACCATTCTATTTAATGCAGCCACTCCAGATGAGGTTGAAATATCGATATGGTTACCTATATAGGCATAGTTTGTATCTATGCTATAAGGAATAATATGTTCACCTAGCACAGAATGAACACGTTGGGTATTTCGGATAAATAATGTTTGCACCACAGAAATCCCAATACTGCTGCCAATATAACGGATGAGATTGAAAAAGGCAGTCCCTTCATTACGTAGGGTTGGAGATAAGGTGATGAAGGCCACGGCATTCATGGGTACATAAATTAAACCAATGCCTAATCCTTGGATAAAGCCAGAATAAATAACAATCCACGCATTCATAGTTATGCTAAAGTATGTCATGATTTTAAAAGATATGGTGGTGATGACGAGTCCTATTCCCATAATGCCGCGAATATCCATACGGCCAATCAGTCTGCCAGTCAAAAGCATGGCAATCATGATCCCAAACCCTCTGGGTGCAATCACCAGACCTGCGGTGAAGACCGGATAGTTTAATTGATTTTGCAGCATAGTGGGGACTAACGCCAGCGGTGAGAATAACACAACGCCCACCACAAACATTAATATGTTAGATACCATAAAATTACGATCTTTAAACAGCAGGGGATTTAAAAAAGGGTTTTTGGTATAAGAAAGGGTGTGCATGATGAATAGATAAAAACCTAAGCCCATCATCAGCGTTTCTATAATGATTTCTGGTGAATTAAACCAATCTTTTAATTCTCCTCTATCTAGCACCATTTGCAATGCGCCAAGACCAAGACTCAATGATAAAAAGCCTAGCAAATCAAAATGACTTTTACGGGTAGGGGATTCCGGTAAAAAAAGATATAATGAAAGAAATGCAATGAAGCCCAGGGGAACATTAATATAAAATACCCAACGCCAATTATAGTAATCTGTTAACCAACCGCCCAAGGCTGGGCCTAAAATGGGGCCAAGTGTAACTCCTATACCCCATAAGGCCATCGCCTTACCAAAATTTTCACGTGAATTAATATCGAGTAAAACGGCTTGTGACATGGGCACTAAGGCAGCCCCGCCCACGCCTTGCAAAAATCTAAATAATACCATTTCAAATAAGGTTTCAGCCATGCCACATAAAATGGAAGCAAGGGTAAATAAGGCAATGGAAATCAGAAAGATTAATTTGCGACCGCAATAACCTGCTAACCAGCCAACCAAAGGAATAGTGATAGCAGCTGCCACAATATAAGAGGTTAGTACCCAAGTCATCTGATCTTGGGTGGCAGCCAAAGATCCTTGAATATGGGTCAAAGCCACGTTTGCAATGGTAATATCCAGTGCTTGTATGACGGTGGCCAGCATTACACCAAAGGTAATAACCATATGGCTTAAACTCTTTTCTGGGACTAGTGTGGTTTCTGGACTCATTTTGAAGCATCTACCGTGGAAAAGTGGCCATGCTTGGTGTCAACCGTGACATCTGCGCTTAAGCCAGAGCCTAACATAATATCAAGATGTGAGGTGTCAATTGAAATTCTAACCGGCACGCGTTGCACAATTTTTACCCAGTTACCGGTGGCATTCTCTGGCGGTAATAGTGCAAACGTAGAGCCTGTGCCTGGGCTGAGACTAACCACAACGCCCTTAAATTTATAATCTGGATAGGTATCAATGCTGATAGTCGCTTTTTGACCTGGGCGAATATAAGTAATATCCGTTTCTCTATAATTGGCCTCTACCCAGATATCTTCATTAGAGACGAGCGCAAAGGCAGGAGCACCAATTTTTACATAATCGCCCACTTGCAATCGTTCTACTTTGGTTACAATACCATTGATTGGCGCAGTGATTTGCGTATAGGCCAGATTAAGCGTAGCTTCATTTAATCTGGCTTGGGCTTGTTGGACTATGGGATGTTCTTCAATCGGAATATTGGCGTCATTCCCTAAACTGACGAAAATGTTATCTAATTTTTGTTTGGCCGCAATAAACTGCTGTTTGGCTATTTGTAAATCATTGGTCGCTTTATTTAATAGCATTTGTGAGGAGATACTGGCAGCGGCAAGTTTTTGTTGACGGTGAAACTCTTGTTCTTGATAAATAAAAGTGTTTTCTTCTTCTTTGGTGATGGCAAGCTGTTCTTTATACGTGGCTTTTAATGCTTTAATTTGCAGACGTGCATTTGCTAATTGGGCTTTGGCATTGTTAACCGCGATTTTATATGGCCTGTCATCTAATTTAAATAACAAGTCACCCTTTTTGACCACTTGATTGTCACGCACAAAAATCTCGGTTACCTGGCCGGCCACATTGCTGCTAATGGCAACTTTTGCCGCTTGTACATAGGCATCCTCTGTTGAGACATAGCGACCGGTAACTAGATAAATAATCAGGACAATAAAAAAGAAGAGTGCAGGAATAATTACCAATAGTTGTCGTCGATGTTGCTGCATCCATGCTTTCATATGACTTTATCAACTGTTTATTAACTAATCTACTAAATTAGTATAAGTCAATTCTAATATATATGGAGCATATTGCAGCAATGAGTTGATCAACTAAGATTATTTGATAATGCCAGATTCTCGTAGGGCTGAAGTGATACCTAATGTGCGCATATCATCCATGTAATCACAAAAAAGTTTGCCTTCTATATGAGCAAATTCATGCTGAATAATACGTGCTTCAAAACCTTCATAGCGCTTTTGAAAATACTGCCCATTTTCATGCTGTGCTTGAACCTCTACCCAATCATGGCGGGGTACTAAACCCCTTACATCCGGCACACTCAGACAACCTTCATATAAATACTCCTTTTCAGCACTTGCTGCTACGATTTTAGGATTAATCATGATTGTCAAAGGTACTGGCTTTTGATCAGGATAACGTTCATGCGCTTTCTCAAAACCATAAATAAATACTCTTAGATTAACTCCAATTTGCGGTGCGGCAAGGCCAACGCCAAGCCGTGCTTTCATCGTGTCAAACAAATCATGAATCAAAGTTTTAGCATCATGTGTGCCAAACCATTGTGCATCAACGGGTTGTGAAGCTTGACGCAGCGAAGGCGTCCCAGCAAGGACTATATTTTTAACAGTCATATTTTAATCATCCAATTTATTTTAAAGTTGGGCCTTTATATCTTCTATCGGAAGGAGTAATGTTAAGTCAATCTTGCTTTCAAGAAAGCCAAAATGTTTATAAAATGATTCAGCATTTTCATCTATCGCATGCACAAGCAAACCCCTTATTGCTGCAATTCTAGATGCTTCAAGTGTTTTAAGGATTGCTTCTTTCAAAAGATGTTTGGCAATTCCTTTATTTTTCCAAATAAGATCTACTGCAAGTTTTCCAAGAATCATAACAGGTATTCTCTCGGGAGAATTGGTTTGTATTTTACGTGTCATTTCAGCACGGTTAACGCTACCATAAACTAGGCTATAATAAGCAATCACTTTGTTCTTTATGCAAACCACTCTGGTCGTGGAATGTTTATCTTGATTTTTTAGCGCTCTTTTTTTAAGCCATTCGTTTAGTATATTATTTCCACAATCAAATTCATCTAGTACATGTTCGATAGAAAGTAGTACTGGTGCGCTCATTTCTCCCATGGAGCTTTCTCTTTAAATAATGCCTTTAGTGTTTTTATATCTCGCGGTGGTGAGTTGAGTATTTTTTCAAATTCTTTAAAATCTCGATCATTTAAAAAGAAATCTCTTCTATTAAGTAAGTCATTTTCTACGGCGCGGTTTACGGCCTCTATAATGTACTTTGTTCTGTCAGAGTTGGCATGCAATTTGACTGCTTTATCTAAAAGCGCAAGTCTCGTAATTGGATATTTTATATTAACAACCTTTTTTGGGCTTTTTTTTCTTTCTGTAGGCTCGTTACGTGTAGATTCCATAAATCACCTTGTATATATGATGTACATACCTTAAGTATACAATATCGTATATACAATGTGTATACCAATGGTCGGTTAGGTGTAAGTGATTGTAATATAACAAGAAAATAGGCTCCAGGCACATTGGTCATTTACGGGAACTTTATTGCAAGCCACATCTCTAACTATGAGAATGAGCATAATGATAGTAAGGCAGTCATAATGAAAATAATCGATTTTGAAGCGCATTTTTATACAAAATCATGCTTAAACTATATGTGCAAAAGAGATAAATACCCGCGATTCGTTGCAGCGTCCGAGTCCGGATCTTATAACATTGAATTTTCTAAAGAAGTTGTTTTATATCATGGAAAACCCTGTATAGATAAACTGCTTGATATTGGCACAGGACGAATTGCAGCAATGGATCAAGCCGGTGTAACACTACAAATATTAAGCCTAACAACACCCAGTCTTGATATCACAGATCCCAATAATGATTTGGTATCTTTAGTTCAAGAAGCCAATGATGAGTTATTTGCGGCTATTCAACAAAATCCAACGCGCTTGAAAGGCTTTGCCGCATTGGCAACGGATAATATTCCTGCTGCTGCAAAGGAGTTGGAGAGGGCTATTAGTAAGCTTGGTTTTGTAGGCTGGTTAACGCATTCAAATTTGGGTGATGGTAAATATCTGGATGATAAATCTTATTGGCCACTATTTGAGGCTGCACAAAGTCTGCAGGTGCCTATTTATTTACATCCTATGGTTCCAGGAATGAAAGAATTTGGTAAATATGGAATAACATCTGCTGGTCCTGCTCTGGGCTTTCAATTTGATACGGCATTATGTTTAATGCGTATGATTTTGGCGGGAGTTTTTGATGAATTTCCGCATTTAAAAATTATTTTGGGACATTTGGGTGAAACCATGCCATTTTTAATGGAAAGATTAGATTTTTCCTATACGAACGAGGCGCTTGGCCATGAACCTGAATTTGTAAAAATCAGACCAAAGATAAAAAAACTTCCTTCCGAAGTGTTGCGTGAAAATGTTTATGTTGCAACCAGTGGACGTTTTTATCACCCAGTATTGGAATATACCGTTCAGGCGATGGGAGCAGATAGCGTTTTATTTGCCAGCGATTATCCCTATGAGTCTTTACCAAAAAGCGTAAACTTTATTAAAGAATCAAAACTATCTAATGATATTATTCAAAAGATATGCATAGATAATGCTGGCGAGTTTTTTTAGCCAGTCCAAATTATACGAAGATACAGCCCATTTAAGTTAAAATTGCTCGTTGCAGGTATGCCAACACTAGAACTAACAATGCCGACACCGGTGTAACTGGTGATGGCATTGAGATAATTCATCCACAGATATCCCAGATCAACGCCTAAATTACCTTGTGCCAGTTTATAACTATATGCTATCCCCAATTTAGCTTCTAATTCAGGCACCACCACATTGCGGTTAGAAGCTGTATAATTAGGTATGCCAAAGACGACTACACCATAATTGGAGCTGAAATAATCATGATATCCGGAAACAGTTTGTCTGGCCGTACCTACTAAGACACTACCTGCTGCTTTTGCATAGAGACTAAAGCCGTTATTTACAGCATAGCCAAAATCTGCTCCAAAGCGTGGTCCCCATCCAGAATAAGAGAGTTTATCTGTTGTAGTAAGAAATGGGGGTCCGGTTTCAAAAATTTTAGGTTGATTGATAAAGGTATTTTTGATACGAGCAACTTCTACACCCGCATGTAGGCGTAACAATTTTCTATCATTCAAAAGAATATGTTTACCCAGTTCGACATTTAAAGCATCCCATGTGGTTGCCAACTGTAAGTTTCCTGCATACATGCCATCTGCACTACCGGAGAATAATGAGCCTGCCGGCAAGTTCCCATGCGTGTTCTCATGTAAATGATACCAATTGAGGTTTACATCACTGCCGACTCTATAGTAAAAAGCACCCTCAATCTCGAATCCTAGCCCCCATTTAGGGGTAACATTATTAATTTGATTGGCGCCATTAGCGCTAACAATCACTCCAGAGTTATTTGCACCCGCATAACTGCTAAAGGTGCTATACCCCAGTCCATTGCCTGCTAAAGATGGTTGTAAATATAATGCTGAAACACCGACTTCCCAGAGTGTGCTCTGCGCATACGCAGATCCCATGCTACTAGCAAAGAGGATGCTGCAACTTAC
>JABDCK010000025.1 GCA_013288185.1 Gammaproteobacteria bacterium | reverse complement strand
TTTCTACTTTTTTACTGGCTACAAGCATATCTTGTAATTCACGCTTAGGTAATCCTTTACCTGTCTTTTCATAATGCTGTTGCTTACAAGCTAAGCCCCAATTATAAACATGTCGCACACATCCAAAATGCTTTGCCATCAGCACAATTTGTTCCGCGTTAGGATATATACGATATTTATATGCCTTTAACATGATTCTTTATCACGCATCATTACAAGTGACATAAGAATACTGTGACAACTATTTGATGTCAATTGCTGCACAATAATTATTTCAAAAAAAATTGCACTTATATTCGTTAGATTACATTCAAAGATGGAGGTTGGGCTGGCGCTATCCATCTCCACCTAAACGTCTTGCTTGCTTTGCGTAGAATGACTACGCAAGCGCTAAACAACGCCGTTATAGGTGGAGACTTCCGCGCATGTTGTTAAAATGTGTTCGCCGTAAGCTACTCTTTGTAATCTTTGATAATTAGCTAATAATCCTGCATTGTCAGTTATTTTTTCAAATTTGCCAGTAGTAATACCAAAAAACCGGGTATTTACACCCACCATTCTATTCCTGAATTCGCATATATCCCCACGGCGCTGCAAAATGCCAATCTAGCTCAAGGGAAACATGGGTTAAAATTTGATGACCCCGCGCGCTTCCGCCCTTGTCATTTAAACGTGGACTACAAACTGCAACTCCACCTCTACCAGTGGCTACTGCAATAATAATGCCAGAAACACCGCTTTTGGCCGGCATGCCCGTACGCACTAAATGTAACCCTGATTCATCATACATGCCGCACGTGGCCATAATCGCAACTACGCTATTACTAGTTCTTTCAGAAATAATACGCGTACCGTCAGGTGCCAAACCACCGGTTGAAAGTAACATGGGTAAATAAGCAGCTGAAACTACATCACATTCATATGAACAGAGATAAAAATAGGTTTCTAAGAGATCATCCACCGGCATAGCAAATTCATGTTTGCTTTTAAGTAAGTAAGCGATAGATCGGTTACGATCCCCGGTTGCACGTTCTGAAGCAAAGATTTTACCATTCACTTGTAAGTTACGACCAAATAATTTTGCCGCCCAACCATCTAACCATTGCGCACGTTGTTGCGTATTGCCTGGAATACGCCCGCATAAAGCAATAGCACCTGCATTTACCATAGGATTGACCGGTATAGGTCCATAACGATCTACTTGGGTAATGGAAGAAAAAGATTGACCCGAAGGTTCAACATGGATAAAGGAAAAAATTTTCTCTTCTCCATATTCTTCCATTAAACCAATTAAGGTGATTAATTTAGCGACACTTTGGAGGGTGAATATATGTTTATCGTAATCGCCACTTGATATTTGCGAACCATCGGATAATAAAATGGATGCAGAAACAAGATCCGGATCTACATTGGCAAGCTCTGGGATATAGTCAGCCGGAGCTCCGTCATTATTTCGACGCGCCTGGACAACTGCCTGTTCGAGAATATTTCGAATATACGCCTGGTACTGCTCACGTTCCATAGGATCTGCCTATTATAAGGTTATCTATTTAAGCTTATCACATTAATTTGCTGATTATTCATCCAGGCTTGGATTTTCTGGCAGTGCCCATTGAATCGGGGTTTGACCTGTCGCTACTAAAAAAGCATTAATCCGTGAAAAAGGCTTACTCCCAAAAAAACCACGGTGGACAGATAAGGGAGAAGGATGCACTGTTTGAATAATACAGTGCTTTTGAGAATCAATCACTTGGCCTTTACGCTGCGCATAGGCACCCCACAGTACAAATACAATGGGCCTTGGTTGCTGATTTAAAGCTGCAATCACTTTATCGGTAAATATTTCCCAACCCTTGCCTTGATGAGATGCCGCTTTACCATTTTCAACCGTTAACACACTATTCAGTAATAATACCCCTTGCTGGGCCCAACTCACTAAGCAACCATGCTTGGCCGGTGGTATGCCTAAATCATTTTGTAATTCTTTATAGATATTTTGCAAAGAAGGCGGAATCGCAACTTTAGGTGGCACGGAAAAGCATAATCCATGCGCCTGGCCTATCCCATGATAAGGATCTTGACCCAAAATAACCACTTTCACTTTTTCAACCGGCGTATAATCAAATGCTTTAAAAATATTCTTGCTGAGCGGATAGATTATTTTTTTTGCGTCTTTTTCTTGGCGTAAAAATGCGCGTAATTTTTCCATATACGGTTGACGAAATTCTTCAACCATCAATGCTTGCCAAGAAGCTTCCAAAGCAATTGAGTTAGCTGGTAGAGTAATGCTATTCATAATAAATTTATATCCTTCTAAAGCGAACGACATTATAACAGGATATAATTTGGCAATGAAAATCTTACCCCCCCTGACAGAAGCTGAACTTAAAGCGCGTGCAAACGCCATTGCGGGAAAAACGCTGGCCATGCTGGCAGAACTTCACCAAGAACCCGTTCCTCCCTCACAACATCACGCCAAAGGCTGGGTGGGTCAATTGCTTGAAAAAGTATTGGGTGCCAATGCCATGAATTTAGACCAACCGGATTTTATGAATTTGGGCATTGAACTCAAGACGCTCCCCGTAAATAAAATGGGGCAACCCTGTGAATCCACCTATATCTGCACTGCACCTATTCCCAATTCTGACACAGATTTTGAATCCTCACGGGTTTGGCGAAAAATGGCAAAAATGCTCTGGGTACCCATTGAAGCGGATAAAGCAAAACCCTTGGCGCAAAGACGGATTGGCGTGCCTATTTTGTGGTCACCTTCAAGCTCCATTCGTAATCAGTTATGCCAAGATTGGGAAGAATTTATGGAATTAATAACCCTTGGGCAATTTGAAAATTTAAGCGCTCATAAAGGCAAATATTTACAAATCCGCCCTAAAGCCGCTAATGCCAAAACCTTTATCCAAGTGATAAATCAATATGGCCAAACCATTTCCATTGTTCCTAAAGGGTTTTATCTGCGTGCCACCTTAACCCAGAAGATAATCCAGCAAAACTACGCAAGACTGCATGCATTTTAACGTTTCGCCCTAAAATAATCAGTATTGTCATAGAATTCTTCATACTGATTATCCGCATGCCAAACTGGCCAGCCTAATAAAGGAAATGGCATTAGAGCCAAAGACGTGCTGAGAATAGTCTGCGCGATTACTTCATCAATAATTTTTAAGCTTGCCGGAATATATGGCAAAAATATCGTCTTCCCCGTCATTCCAATGTAAGGTGCGCGTGCTTTGTCCAGCAAACCATGGCCAATAATAATACACTGGCAATGTGCCAATAAATTACGCTTGTGCCAAAATAAGGTTTTCCATTGCATTTGCTGAATATGTTCAAAAACCTCAAGATTTTCGCTGCAAATAATTACACCACATTCATCAAAGTGCGCTAAAATATTTTGCAATGGCGTTCTGGAGGCTGACAACCCTTCCTCATAATACCGTTGAATCATGGCCCATTTTATCTTTGGCCATTGCAACCAGGTCAAATTATTAAAAAAATCATGCCAATGGTTTAAACGGGTAGGAACTAGCCGCGATTCATATATAACTTTTTCATAACGGCATTTTTGTGATTGCGCTATAAAAGAAATGGGGCATGCAAAATTGTGCGCCATTTTGTTATAATCATTTAATTGTGGCCAATGGGCATTTGACCATATCGGTAAAATCCCCGCATAGCCAGGAAATTTTTGATAAAAAGCAGGATCCCAGATCACTGTTGTTTACAATGCGTTTCACGAATGAATGGCATAATTAACAGCGCCAACACAATGCAACCTGGCAAAAAGAGCAACGCTTCATTATACATTTGCAGAGAATAAATAGGGCTGCCATCTGCTAGTATCCGGCCATCCCATTGTTGATCTAATAATTTTCCGGCAATAGGCTGCGCGATTGCACCGCTCGCATTATTCAAAGTATTAATAAAACCGATAGCCGTTCCCGTAAGAATGGGCAGATTAATTTCACGCACTAAAGAAAATGCCAAAATAAAACCGCTAGAAAAAGCACCTAATAAAAACATTAATCCCTTCATCATCCACGGAGATACCGGCGCATACATAATGGTAACCATCACAATAAGAGTGGAGAATGCTGCAAAACCCATTGGCCATTTACGCCGCTCTACGTGATCAGAAATCCAGCCATAAAAGGGGCCACCCACTGCCCAACCAAAGAAAATCATGGATACCATCAAAGCAGCACTGTCTTTTGCAATCCCATAACGCTCCATAAAATAAGGAACCCCCCACAATTGACCAAAACCGGTTGTGGGTACGAACATAAGTCCTGCATACAGTGAAATAATCCAAACTTGTGGCATTTTCATGACGGCTAATAAGCCTTTGTGAAAAGGTATCGCAGTTATGCTATTTCTTTTGGAAATTTTATCCGCTTTTAAAGGATAATCAGAAACAATTAACCAAATGAGTACACTGAGCAGCCCGCCCATAACTGCTGCACATAACATGGTCTCACGCCAACCAATACTCATCACCAGTTTTGCAACCGGTGCTTGGCCAAATACGCCGCCCATCATACCTACTGCAACCATAATACCGGTTAACAAAGCAAAGCGCTTAGAAGGGTACCATAAAGAGGCTAATTTCAAACAACCAACCACAGCAAAAGAACCGCCAATACCCATCACAAAACGACCACATTCTGCAAAAATGAGTGCGGGAGCATAACTAAATATAACACAGCCCAGACAGCACAACAGCGAGGCTACGGTGAGTAATATCCGTGGACCAAAGCGATCTATTAATAAGCCAACGGGAATTTGCATGGCGGCATAGGCATAATAATAAAAAGCCGCCAAGCTTCCCAGTTGCTCAGCACCCGTCTTGTACGTGACAGACAAATCATCTAACATGACACTCGGAGAAACGAGCAACATCAGTTCATAGAAATAGAAAAAAGCAGCAAGCCCCCACACAATGGCGGCACGTACTGCAGATCGCTTTGAAAAATCAATAGTGGTTGGGCATGTTTGCGTAATATTCATTTCCACAGACCTTTAAAAAATAGTTAATGTTAATGCCATCCGTGGAAATCAATGCTTAGATTCTTCTTCTATCATATCTACATTCATATACCGGCGATACTGCTTTGATAAAGCCAGGGCACGCACGTTTTCCTTGGGCGAGGTTTCCCATAATAATTGAATCAGCTGCTCATCCATCTTCTCAAACCGTTGATCAGCGGAAATACTCCACCACGCATATGCTTGTGGCATATCTCGTTTAGTGCCAATACCTTCAGCATACATTTCACCCAGTAAAAATTGGGCATATTCTGCTTCTTGTTGCGCAGCCTTTTTAAACCATACAATAGATTTTGCTTTATTTTGTCCAACACCATAGCCATTATAATACATCAGTCCAATATTATATTCTGCTAAAGGAAAGCGATGCGCAGCGGCCGCTTTAAAGTAACGTAATGCTAACTTATAATCTTTGCCAACTTCACCACCCTTATAATAAAGCTCACCCAATTCATTTTGGGCTACTGGATAGCCTTGCTGGGCAGATAGTTTATACCATTCAACCGCGGTATCAATATCTTTCTCTAAACCTAAGCCAAGGTGAAATAACCGGCCTACGCGATATTTAGCAACCGCATTACCACTATCTCTATCAGCAATTTGATGCCATTTTACAGAATCCTCAAGCGAATAATGCTTTACGCCAATGCCATGCAAATACATCACGCTCAGCATATACTGCGCGTAAGGATCGCCACGTTCTGCCCCTTCGCAATAATATTCAAAAGCCAATTTTGGACAACGAGAAAACCCACGGCCAATCAAATAATGATCCGCTAAACGAACGTATGCTAAAGCAATATCACCTTCTGCAGCAATTCCATACCAATAATTCGCAATCGTGTAATCTATAGGCACACCCGTGCCGGTGGAATAAAATTCACCAAGTCTAAAAGCGGCATATGCATAATCTAAATCAGAAGCGACGCGATACCAATAAAAGGCTTTACCATAATCTCTCTTGATTTCATCGCCAATTTCATACATAACGCCTAAGTTAAACGCACCTTTAGCAGATCCACCTTCTGCCGCTTTAATAAAGCAATTAAACGCATGTTTTCTATTTTGTACAACACCCATCCCACTCAAATACATTTCACCAATTGCAGCATAGGCATCTGCGTTACCCGCATTTGCAGATTCTTGATAAAGCACTAATGCTTTTGCATAATTGACCCCAATAATGGCATTATTAGCGTACATATGCGCAAGAAAATATTTTCCTTCTGCCGGATTTAATTTCACTGCCCGTTCATATAACGCACGCGCCTCAAATTGCAAATCACGCGAGCGTGTTTGCATTTCATACAAGTGTCCTAACCCCACCAACCCTTCGGCATTATTCTGTTTTGCCGCACGTTTATACCAACCTTCGGCAGTATCAATATTTTGCCGAACACCTCTGCCATAATAATATAAATCACCCATAACCGCTTCTGCTGGCGCAAGGCGCTGCTGGGCCGCCGCTTGAAACCATTGTGCCGCTTTCTCATGATCTTCCTCAACCCCTTCGCCGTAATAGTACATTTCACCTAAGCGAAATTGCGCATATCGGTTCCCTAAATTAGCTGCATTGTCAAATAACGCATGGGCTTTTTCCAAACTTTCAACGGAGCCCTGTTGGTGATATTCTTCATAGTACAATTCACCTTTAACAAACAAACCTTGCGGCCCTTTGGGAATATAAATGTCTTTTCCCCACAGCCATTTCATACGCCAAAAATAACCTGGCTCTTCATGCTTGCGCTTCCACCACCACCAATGTGATGATGCTTCTGTTTGTTCTGCATCCTGTGTTTTTTTGCGTTTTTCTAATTGTTGTTGCGCTGAACGTTTTCGTTCAGTTAATTCTTTTCGTTGTGCTAAGGTCAAGACAGCAAGTTTTGGCTTCTTGCCAGGGATCTCTTTTTTAATGGTAACCGCAGGTGCTTGCGCCTTCACTACAGGCTTTACCGGCTTTTTTGACAACGGATTTTTCTTCCAAAAAGATACGCGCGTTTGCTCGCCTTTAACGATGATTTTCTCTGGCTCTTTCTGCTTGGGCTTCTTCCACCACCACCAATGTGATGATGCTTCTACTTTTTTCATTTGCAGCATTTTTTTGCGTTTTTCTAATTGCTCTTTTCGTTGCGCTGCAACTTGCACGTCTTTAACGGTACTCTCCAAAGCAAGTTTTGGCGCTGCCTTTTTTTTCCACAAAGGCAATTTAGGTTGAGATTTTTTAACAACAACCACAGATTTTTGCGCTTTCTTCTCAACCTGGACAGGTGCGTGTTCAGCAGCATAAGAAAGCGTGGTTCCCACTGCTAATCCTACCAACAGAATGAATCGAATTAACCGAGAAGATTTTCTCATCACACACTATCCTTAGCTAAACATATAGGTCGCACCGAGGAAAAACCCTGCTGAAGTCATTTTGTTAGATTCCAGTTCCACACCTTCAATGGTGCCAAAATTCGTTTTTCCTAATGCGAGATACCGATAATCGACATCAACCAGAAAGCCAGAATAAATCTGATAGCGCGCACCCACTGCCAGTAATCCCATCGTAGAAATGGTTCTCTGGGAATTGGTTTGGCGTGGCGTTGAGTCTAAATTATAAGTAGAAGAATTCGTGGTTTTGAAAGAGGCGCCAGCCCCTGCATCAAGATGAATTTGTAAGCGCTTTGGATAAAAATCAAAAAAGCGAGGGATAATCATTTCAAGATTAATCAATGCTGCAAACTGTTGGATTTTTGCATTCCATATTATATTACTGTTTTTAAATGGCGGATTAGGTAGAACGTTCGTTGCAAATAAAGGATTGGCATTATAGCTTAACTCTGTTGGCACAAAAATCTCAAAGTCTAATGACCAAACCTCCCAACGGTATCCACCAATCAGGAAAAATTCATATTCATTTTCGTTAATATTTGACTGCGTTATCGGTACTGCGGTTGCAACACCTGCAGAAGTCGTATTTTGAATTTCAGACATTTTTATACGTGGACGGCCTACTAAGAAACGTACAAATCCACGATTAATAAGACTCGTACGTTCAACTGAATCTAAGTACGCGCGCTCGTTAGGGGTTATATTTTCAGTGCCTACCACGGCGTCTTTGAAATCCCCAAATTCTGCGTTACCATAATAATCAATTTCATCTTCATCCTGGATATCAAATCCAGCGAAGACAGAAGTGCTTATCAAACAGCAAAATAAAAAACCGAGCCCGGCACGGCGCATATTGGTAGTCCTTTGTTTGTTATTAAGCATACTCTTTTCCTGGATTGCTAATTTTCTTCCTTAGACATGACAGATTCATTTACACGCTCTCTTAATTCTTTCCCTGGCTTGAAATGCGGTGCAAATTTTTCTTCTGTCATAACATATTCACCTGTTTTAGGGTTTCGCGCCGTCCGAGAAGGACGATGACGTAAAGCAAAACTACCAAAACCACGAATTTCTATTCTCAGACCGTTTTCTAAAGCAACAGCCATTTGTTCAAAGATATTTTTTACCCCTTGTTCAATGTGTTTAATTGAAACATGAGGTTGCTTCATGGCAAGGATATCAATCAACTCCGATCTCGTCATATAACATAACCTTTCATCCGCTGTACCCCTCCATTCTAACACCCTTAGCCCCTCCCTGTTCAACTGCCAACCTGCTTTACAACTTTTAGGAATTCCTGAGGTTCATTGATAGGTACCTATTTGATTATAAACAGAAAAATAAAATTGGCACGATAAATGCATAAAAATAAGGTGAACCCCAAGAAAGGAGACTTGAAAATGAAATATACCTGGAATGGCCCAATTGATTTTACCTTAGAAAGCAATATTGAGAAAATTAACTTAGCAGAGGTCGAAAAGGAGATAATTGAAGAAGATAACTCACTTGAAGAATTGATGGAAGAAGAAAAAGAAGTAAATCTTAGCGCAGAGATTGACCCCACCCAAATATATTTACGAGAAATTGGCATATCACCGCTGTTAACCGCTGAAGAAGAAATCCACTACTCGAGACTTTCTCAACAAAATGACTTAAAAGCAAGAAATCACATGATTCAATGTAATTTACGCTTAGTGGTTAAAATTGCGCGAAGATACTTAAACCGTGGGCTTACCTTATTAGATCTCATCGAAGAAGGAAACTTAGGATTAATCCGGGCGGTAGAAAAATTTGATCCAGAAAGAGGGTTTAGGTTTTCAACCTATGCCACTTGGTGGATTCGACAAAATATTGAACGCGCGCTCATGAATCAAACCCGCACAATTCGTTTGCCAATTCATGTCATTAAAGAATTGAATACCTATTTACGCAGAGTGCGTGAAATTTCTCAAACTTTAGAAAATGAACCTTCTCATGAAGATATTGCAAAAATGCTGAATCTTTCTGCCGAAGACGTCAATAAGCTAATGCGCTTAAATGAAAAGACGTTGTCACTTGATACTCCTATGGGTGAAGAATCTGAGAAGCCGTTATTAGATGCCCTAACCAATCATGACGCACAAGAGCCTGCCATTGAACTTGAAAATAATAATTTATATGCGCGTTTAGAAAGTTGCTTACAAACATTAAATGACAAACAACGCTCTATTCTTGCCCAGCGTTTTGGCCTTTATGGGCATGAAGAAGCGACTTTAGAAGAGGTGGGTCAGAAAGTGGGCTTGACTCGAGAGCGCGTCCGCCAAATTCAGGTGGAAGCATTAAAACAATTGCGTCAAACGCTTGAAACACAAGGGATAGAGGCAGAGTTTTTATTTTGTTGAATTAACTGAGGAAGTTCCGGCTAAATTACCTGGGCCGGCACAGAGGCCGGCCCAGTAACTACGCAAATATATTGCGCCAATCAATGATGAGAAGCCAACACCCATTGCACTATGCCGTAAAGCAGTAAAACAAAAATCACTGCAATAACAATTCCCACAATAATAAAAGCTGCCGGACTACCTTCCGTAAAATCGCGCTCACGTACTTTGTTACTTTGCACACCTAACATCGCTGCTAACACGCTTTTTATCACTTGCCACAAATTCATGCACGTTATCTCCATTAGTGTCTTGCCTCCCAAAGAGAAGCTCTTTAAAATCAATTAGGTTTTAGGTTTTAGCATAGGAATACCATCATGAATATGGATCTATTACTGCAATTAGAACAAAAAGTAGCCCACGCCGTCGAGGTAATTGAGTTCTTACGTTTACAAGTAGATGAATTGGAACAAGAGAAGTCGATGTTAACTGGTGAACTTGAAAAATGGCGTCGCTCGCTTTCAACGCTGATTAAACGTCTTGATCAAGCGGATGCTCCTAATGCGCCAGTACGTCATGTGAAAACGCATGTCATGCAAGATGAAGAAGAAGAAATGACGGTTTAAACGTAAAATAAACTCCGCGGATTAATCCGCGGAGTTTACAAAGCATATTATTGCAATAGCGATTGTAATCGATAACCCACTTGTTGGGCCTTTTCTGCAATATGGTTTGTTCCTTCAAAAATCTTATGCAAAAACATCACATCAATGGGTGAAAGCTCTGCTTCAATGGCCAACATCTGTGCATTAATTTGCGTATAAATCTGATCCGTTTCTTTACCAATCTGATCCAACTCTAACATAATTTTCTGCACGGTTCTGCCAGCAGGACCTTTGCCATGGCTTGCTACTAAATCTTCCAATTCATCAACCACTGCTCTGGCTTTTTCAATGGCGCTCAAGCAAGCGTAAATAAATCCATAAAAATTTTCAGCAACATGTAAAGGTATTTTCATTTTTCTTGTAACAATCAGACTTATTACATCCTTTAGTGCATTCACTATTGCATTTTGTTCGCTGAGTAATGCCAGAATCCCAGCGCGAGAAACCAATAACTCACTTGCTGGTAATTGCATTTGAATTTGTTGCTTGATGTCATTCAACTCTGCATGCGCTAACAACATTTGTTGTTGCCCCATGCTCGCTTGCGTCCAATTTTGTTCTTCAATTGCTTCTAATATTTCTGGTAACAGTTGCGAATATTCATGCACTTTTTCCATATGATATTGAATGGGCTTAACAGAAGAATCAGAAAAAATGCTTAATAAGTTGTTCATATTTATCAATCCCCTCTTGTGAAAACAGTAATCATGCTATCCCCTTTCCTGTTTAAAAGCACTTGCTTAAAACGTCATTGGTAAGAGAAAATAGACCGTCTATCGTTATTTACTATGAGTTAGAATTTGAAATGATAAAATCTCTAACCGCTCGTCACTTTCGTTGGTATGATTGGGTCATTATGCATATCGCACCGATTGCACCCACCACACGTGAAAGACCAGATGCTAACGTAGAAGAATCTCAACTAAATAAGCAGGAGAAAAAACATTGCGCGGGTCTTATGCGTATCAATCATGTGGGTGAAGTATGCGCACAAGCGTTGTATTTAGGCCAAAGTATGACAACCCATAATAGGCAATTGCGCGCGCATTTTATTCATGCCGCACAAGAAGAAGCCGATCATTTATATTGGTGTGAACAGCGACTATCTGAGTTAGCTGCTCATAAAAGCTATTTAAATCCGTTGTGGTTTACAGGCTCTCTTATTATTGGATCCTGTGCTGGATTAATGGGCGATAATTGGAGTTTAGGATTTGTGGTTGAAACAGAGCGGCAAGTAGTTGCCCATTTAGCGCAACATTTAGAAAAATTGCCTCAAAAAGATCAGAAAAGTCGCAGCATTATCATGCAAATGCAACAAGATGAAGCCAAACATGCTACCAGTGCAATGAACCTTGGCGCAAGTGAATTACCTGCACCCATTAAAATAACCATGCGGGCAATATCCAAAGTCATGACAACCTTTGCTTATTATATCTAATCCGACAGCCCTAAATAAGGAAATTCTTCCTTCAAGAGCTCCAGCACCTTTGGCAAATCCTTTTTGCTTTGAATAATCAACAATACGGTATCATCGCCCGCAATGGTCCCCAAAATTCCGAAAGCCGATTCACTTTGCCGTGAAAAGCTCACATATTTCTTATCAAGATGATAAGCCAAACTATTGGCGTTGCCGGGCTGGGTATGCAGAACAATCATGCCATATTCAGAAACTTGAATATTTAAAACGGGCGGTATACTGGGCTGATTAAACTCCACCACGCGATAACACCCTTCAACTTTGGCAATTTTAAGCTTTTTTAGCCGACGTGAAAGTGTCGCTTGGGGAATATCATAACCCCGCTTTTTGAGAATTTCCTGTAAATCTGCCTGCTCATGAATATCCTGCGCTTGCACAATATTAATGATATGCGAATCAATGATGCGGTCTTGGGTCACGGGTCACCTCTTATCGGAATGATATTCAATGGGGGTTGACATTGCAAGCGCCTCCATTCTATACTCAAAAAATGAATATAATATGAATATAAATCCAACATGGAGATTTTTATGATAAAAAACATAGCGCTGGCATACTCCGGTGGCCTTGATACTTCTATCATGATTACGTGGCTTAAAGAAAATTATCAGGCCGAGGTTACCGCGGTTATTTGCGATCTAGGCCAAGATGAGGATATGCACGCAATTTCACAAAAAGCCCTAAAGAGCGGCGCCAAAAAAGCGATAGTGGTGGATTGCAAAGCCGCATTTATTACCCAATATATCTATCCTTTGATTAAGTCTGGCGGCCTTTATGAAGATCAATACTTATTAGGCACCATCTCGCGTCCACTCATTGCCCAAAAATTAGTGGAAATTGCCTTAGCAGAAGGTATTGATACCCTCTCCCATGGCGCAACAGGGAAAGGCAATGATCAGGTGCGATTTGAATACGCCATTCATGCGCTTGCGCCACAATTGAAAATTATTGCCCCATGGCGACAATGGGAAATTAAATCACGCCAAGATGCCATTCAGTATGCTAAGCAGCATGACATTGAGATAAATGTTACCCCAAAATCTCCTTATTCTAGAGATAGAAATATTTGGTATGTATCACATGAAGGCGGTGTTCTTGAAGATCCTTCCCAAGGATATCCGGATGATCTGTTGCTTATGACTAATCCTTTACATAAAACACCCGATAGTCCTGAATTGGTTCAAATTACTTTTGCAGCAGGTATTCCCATTGCCATTAATCAGCAAGCGCTTTCTGGGCTAGAAATATTGACTCTTTTGAATGAAAAGGCAGGATTACATGGTATTGGCGTGACCGATATGGTTGAAAATCGTTTAGTGGGAATGAAATCCCGCGGCGTATATGAAGTGCCTGGAGGTACGGTGATTTATAAAGCCCATCAAATGCTGGAAAGTTTGTGTTTAGACAGAGCTACCTTGCATTTAAAACAATCCTTAAAACAAGCCTATGCCAATATTGTTTATGAGGGCCGTTGGTTCTCTCCAGCCAAAATGGCATTAGATGCCTTTATTAATCAAACGCAAAAATGCGTAACAGGAGAAGTGAATCTCAAACTATTTAAAGGCAACTGCCAAGGTGCGGGTATAACCTCCCCATATAGTTTATATCAAAATGCCCTGGCAACATTTGAAGAAGATGAAGTGTATAATCAAAGCCATGCTACCGGCTTTATAAATTTATTTTCATTATCTGCCAAAGTCTATCGTCAAGTACACAAGGAAGTAAATTATGAATCATAAAACCTGGGGTGGGCGCTTTACCAAAGCACTCGATACGCGTGTGGCAAAATTTCATGCGTCTTTGTCTTTTGATTATGTTTTATATCCTTATGATATTCAAGGCAGCCAAGTACATGCACAAATGCTGGCAAAGCAAAAACTCATCACCCCCCAGGAGGCGCAGTTAATTTGTGATGGCTTAACAGAAATTCAAGCAGAACTGTCTTTGCAAAAAATAAAACTAAATGAAGCAACGGAAGACATTCATATGCTGATTGAACAATTATTGATTGCAAAAATTGGAGAGACGGGGAAAAAATTGCACACAGGTCGCAGCAGAAATGATCAAGTTGCCTTAACTGTAAAATTGTATTTAAAAGATAAATATGTGCAAATTAATCATTTATTATTAACCGTGCATGAAACCCTCAATCATTTTTCCCTGCAATATCAACATAATGTTATGCCCGGGTACACCCATTTACAAGCAGCGCAGCCTATTACCTTAGGAAATTATTTTGATGCCTATGCACAAATGATACATCGTGATCTGCAGCGATTACAGGATTGGCAGAGGCGAATGAATTATTCCCCTCTTGGCGCAGGAGCCTTGGCGGGTAGTAACTTACCCTTAGATAGAGACTGGGTTGCACGTCAGTTAGGATTTAGCGGTATTGTGTCTAATACTCTTGATGCGGTAAGCGACCGTGATTTTGTAATGGAATTTACAAGTTTTGCCAGCATACTCATGGTACATTTATCTCGTTTAAGTGAAGATTTAATACTCTGGGCCACGCAAGAATTTAATTTTATTACCTTGGATGATGCTTTTGCGACGGGCTCTTCCTTAATGCCTAACAAAAAAAATCCGGATGTAGTTGAGCTGATTCGCGGCAAAAGTGGCAGAGTATTTGGCAGTTTGATGGGAATTTTAACGGTAATGAAAGGCTTACCCCTAGCGTATAATAAAGATATGCAAGAAGATAAAGAAGCATTATTTGATACCGTACATACACTGTGTCAATGCCTTGAGATTTTACCTCCTTTTCTCAATAGCCTTACGTTTAATCTGGCACATATGGATACTAAAGCAAATAACGGCTTTTTAAACGCAACACAAGCCGTTGAGATGCTGGTGCTTAAAGGCGTCCCTTTTCGGGATGCGCATCATCAAGTAGGCCAATGGGTACTAGAAGCTATTGATAAACAATGTTCTCTCACAGATATTATAGGAGCCACTAATGCCAACACCACTTAATCATTATATCACGGGACTTGAAATATCCCCTGCAGATAGAATAAAGATGCTGAACTTAGCCCTACTTTTGAAACATCTGCCCGCTTATGGCCAATATCTATTAAACAGAAAGAAGTTTATTTTTCTTTCTGAAAAACCTTCCTTGCGCACCCGACTCAGTATTGCGAGCTTAACGGATTTAGGCGCCAATGTACTTGATCTCACCGGAAGTATACATCCAAAAGAATCATTTGAGGATGTCCTGCGTGTGATAGACGGGCAAGGCTTTGATGGCCTGTTTTACAGAAGCCATGAAACTGCAGACAAACTACAGACCCTAGCCAGTTTAACCAAAAAGACGGTTTTGATTAATGCATTGTCCAAAGATGATCATCCCTTACAAGTTGAGGCGGACTTATTAACGTTTTTTGAACATTTTGGCACGCTGAATAATCTTAAAATCGTTTATATTGGTGAATATAACAATGTTGCAAAAAGTCTAGAAAAATTAGTGCCGCCGTTGGGTCCTAGCATGCATTTTTGTTGTCCACCCCTATCTGCCTCGCCACAAGCATTGGTGAAAGAGGCTGATGTTCTCTATACTGATACGCATGCAAGTATGGGACAAGCACCGGTTGATCTGAAAGAATTACGCGTCACGCAAGAATTGTTGAGCCATACGCACAAAGATTCTAGTATGGTTGCGCATTGCGGTCCTGCAACGCCAAAAGAGATCTGTCCAGACTTGGCCAAAAGCCCACGTTCGCTTATACTCGCGCAAGCGGTGAACAGAAAATATACCACACAAGCGCTCGCCGTGTATCTTCAAAATGAAATGCCGCAGAGGGATGATGTCCTTGAACGCTTGCGAAATTTAAGTCTTAAGCCTATACGCGCTTTTACACCAACATTTCAGCCAATAATAAAACCTGGGCTCCTTCGCCTAGCCTCTCGCGCCCTACGTCACTAATAAAAAAACCCCGCAGCGGCGGGGTTTTTTATTACGGTCTCATTCTTCTTTTATCCACACAAAGACTTGCGTCAATGCTGGCTTCTTCATCCGTATCCGCAGCTAACGACCTCGACAACAACGGCAACGGTAATGGTAACCGCAACGCCAAATCGGCTATATCTCTTTTCTCTTTTGCTGGCATTACGGTTGGTGTTATTTCTTGTTTAACGAATAGCTTATTCCAAAGTGTTTTGATAAAATCTTTAATACGTTGAAAAAACCCTTTCTTTTTAGCGCAAGCCAGATATTCATTCAATAAAATTTGCTCAATATTTTGATAAACCTCAGCAAACGGCTGATCTAGTTTTTGAGCACCGGCATCCATTAATGCACTTTCGAAATTAGCCGCTCTTTTGCCTTGTGCATTATAATTGTCCAAAGCACTTTCATCCTCAAGTCCTGCTAGATTATTCAAATTATTTGGTAAAAGCATAGCACAATTATGTATAGTCATCCTATTTTCAATTGCGCGTTCACTAATTTTATAACCCAAATACAACATTTGGTGCAATATTCTTGCTTCATTATACGCTTTTATCTGTATTAATTTTTCAATAGTTTCCAAAGCGGTAATTCTTTTTTGTGGATCTTGAACAGGCTCAGCATCCAAAAAATCCCTCATTATTTTTTTTGCTTCGTTATTATCGCCTTTTGCCTCTCTGATAGCGGCTTGACATAAGCCTACAACATCATGATCTGTCGTCGCATCTGCAAAAGGTGTAGCATCAATTAAATTGCTATTTAATTTTACTCTGATTGCCCTCATTACTCTTGGACTTCCTGAGGTTCGTAATAATCCATCAGTTGTATAGCGCTGTTCTTGTGCTAAATAGCGTAAAGTGTGATCCAGCATTAAATTTGCTTTCACCAAAGAAGTTACATTGTTGATATTAATTACTTTTCCTTGTGCTTGTGTTGCTAAATCGTTAAGTAATGGCATATATTCTCCTGTTGCAGTTACAAAATTAAATACTTTTAACATGCAAAACGCAAATAGTCAATTTATTAACTATTGTTGCATAACCACCAAAAAAAACCCCGCAGTTGCGGGGTTTTCTTTGAGAGATAAAAGAAACAAGGGTTACATCATACCGCCCATGCCGCCCATACCACCCATTCCGCCCATGCCGCCCATATCGCCAGCACCTTCGGAACGTTCTTCTTTAGGAATATCCGCAATCATGCAATCTGTCGTGATCATCAGACCTGCCACAGAAGCTGCATTTTGGATAGCGCTACGTGATACTTTGGTTGGATCTAAAATACCCATTTGAATCATATCGCCGTATTCACCCGTAGCCGCATTAAAACCGTAGTTACCTTTATTTTCAGCAACACGATTCAATACCACAGAAGGCTCTCCGCCTGCATTAGCTACGATTTGACGCAAAGGTGCTTCTAATGCACGAATGACAATATTAACACCCAAATCTTGATCGCTATTGCCGGTCTTGATTTGCTTGACCGCAGCAATGGCACGCACAAATGCAACACCGCCGCCAGGCACAACGCCTTCTTCTACTGCTGCGCGTGTAGCATGCAAAGCATCTTCAACGCGTGCTTTCTTTTCTTTCATTTCAACTTCTGTTGCAGCGCCCACTTTAATTACCGCTACACCGCCAGAAAGTTTGGCAACACGTTCTTGTAATTTTTCACGATCGTAATCAGAAGTGGTATCTGCCATTTGCGCACGAATAGAATCAACCCGTGCTTTGATATCTTTGCTATCACCAGCACCGTCAATAATAGTCGTGTTTTCTTTGCTGACCACAACCCGTTTGGCGGTACCCAAATCTGTGATGGCGGCTTTTTCTAAGGATAAGCCAATTTCTTCAGAAATCGCATTCGCACTGGTTAATACTGCAATATCTTGCAACATAGCTTTACGGCGATCACCAAAGCCAGGTGCTTTAACCGCACATACTTTGACTACTCCACGAATGGTGTTAACAACTAAAGTAGCTAACGCTTCGCCATCCACATCTTCTGCAACAATCAATAAAGGACGACCAGATTTAGCAACATTTTCTAATACTGGCAACATGTCACGAATGGTGGAAATTTTCTTATCAACTAATAAGATAAAAGGATTTTCCAATTCACAAGTCATGTTTTGTTGGTTGTTGATAAAGTAAGGAGACAAATAACCACGGTCAAATTGCATACCTTCAACCACGTCCAAGGTGTCTTCTAAGCTATTACCATCTTCAACGGTAATAACCCCTTCTTTACCGACTTTGCTCATCGCATCTGCAATGATATTACCGATAGTTTCATCCGCATTCGCAGAAATAGTGCCCACTTGTGCAATAGCTTTGTTGTCTTCACAAGGAACGGATAATTTCTTCAGTTCATCAACCGTAACTTTAACTGCTTTATCAATACCGCGTTTCAAGTCCATAGGATTGATGCCTGCCGCCAATGCTTTAATGCCTTCCGCAAAAATAGCATGGGCCAAAACCGTTGCGGTGGTAGTACCGTCACCGGCATCATCTGAAGTCTTGGAAGCAACATCTTTCACTAATTCAGCTGCAATATTTTCCAGCGGATTAGACAACTCAATGTTCTTTGCAACAGTTGCACCGTCTTTAGTAATTAAAGGTGCGCCGAAGGATTTTTGAATCACAACGTTACGACCCTTAGGACCTAGCGTAACCCGCACTGCTCTGGCGAGTTTTTCAACGCCATCTAAGCTCGCTTTACGCGCATCAACGTCAAATAAAAATTGTTTTGCATTTGCCATAAATTTTCCCATCCTGAATTTATAAAGTTTTAAAAATTTTAATCTTACTTTTACGCTTCAAGCACAGCCATAATGTCTTCTTCACGCATGAACAAAAGTTCATCTTGACCCATTTTGACTTTTGTGCCAGAGTACTTACCAAAAATAATCTTATCGCCTTCTTTAACGGCTAAAGAACGTACTTGACCATTTTCAAGCACTTTACCCGTACCAACGCGAACAACCGTACCCCGTTGTGGCGCTTCTTTGGCGGTTTCAGGCAGAAAAATACCGCCATCTGTTTTTTGAATTTCTTCATCTTGCTTAACAAGGACGCGATCGCCCAAAGGTTTTACATTTACATTACTCATCTGCAATCTCTCCATAGCTTTTTGTGGTTTTAGGAACAAGAGGGGTAAACGCAAGTAGCACTCTCCCCTATCGAGTGCTAATGATAAGCCACCTAGCGTAAGAGTCAAGAGGGAGTTACCACTTCATCTACCCATTGCAGGTAATCACGATTCCCATACATAATCGGCAACGCAATGAATTCTGGAAATTCATAGGGATGCATGGCGAGAATTGCTTTTTCTAAGTCAGAAAGCTTTTCTTTGCGGGTTTTCATCATTAATAAGACTTCATTGCCTTGTTTTACCTTACCGTCCCAGAAGTAGATGGAGGTAAGATGCGGTACAATATTGGTGCATGCAACCAATCTAGAGTCAGTTATATTATTTGCAATGCTTTGGGCAATCTCTTGATTTGGGCATGTGCATAACACAATACAGTAAGATATATCCATAACTTCCTTATGGCGAATAAATTTTAGGTGAGAAATAATGTCATATCGGCTAAAACACCACAACGTCATTATCCTATTTATGCTTATGGGGTTTTTCCATAGCGCACTCGCAACCTTGCCTGGTGCTTTACCCAAAGTGTTGCCAGTAGAACAAGCCTTTATTTTGACCCTGGCACATGAAGACAGCCGTGTAAAAGCCGACATTACTATTGCACCCGATTGTTATTTATATCAAAAATCTCTGCAAATTAATGGTTTTAATAAAAGCGGCAAAAAGATTTTTTCTGTGCCGGCGGCACAACTGCCCCAAGCCAAAATTATTTCAGACCCATACTTTGGTGAACAAGCGGTTTACGATGAATCCATCACTATCACCTTGCCAATAGCTTCACGCTTAGAAAAATTTGTGCATATTGAATATCAAGGCTGTGCCACATCAGGATTCTGTTATCCACCGGTTTCTCAGTGGTTTGAAATTGAAATGCGTGGAAATAAAATTATCGATACGCATCTTTTAACCCAAGCGCCTTTTCAA
>JABDCK010000024.1 GCA_013288185.1 Gammaproteobacteria bacterium | reverse complement strand
GACGAAGCCAGATGATGGCTTCTTTTTCAAATTGGTTCTGGAACCATTCCCATTTTGACAAAACATCTTTTTGAACATTCTTATTGAGCATATCTCGGATACTATTAGAGATTATATTCCTAAAAGGAAATTTTTGAGCAAGTTAGCTTGTTTTTTGGGATCATAATTATGCATAGAGAAACTCCAAATAGTTTATGAACTAGTAACAATGCTTGCATTTTGCGTAGTTCAAACCATATAGAGTTTAATATGATCATCACAGAGAACTATTCACCATTCCTTTTTGAAGAGGTGCAAGTGGCAAGTTAGTTCCAAACTTAATTGTCGACATTCTCAAAAATTTAAAAATAGGTGTCAAGTCTAAATACTACTTTGACAACATCTGTCTAAATATTTTGTGATCTTTTTTAGATTATATGTCACTATTCACCATGTTAACCATGAAATTGCGATCTGATCCCTTCTCCCCTGGAATAAGTTTGCCGCAGCATGCTGAAGGTTATTAGGGAGAAGGTTAGGATGAGGGAAATGATCGCCCATCATCTTGCATCAGTTCAGTTATAAAATCTGACAATTCGATGACAGGTTTCCCCAATAACTAAAGTGGCAGTTACACAAAATTATTTACAGGCTCTAATTTTCACGAAAAAATGATGTCAAGAGATTTTTAATATTTTTTGTCTTCCTGTTTGTTATATTTTAGTTTCTCATTTCCCTCATCCTAACCTTCTCCCTAATAACCTTCAGCATGCTACGACAAATTCATTAGACGGGAGAAGGGATCAGATCGCAATTTCATGGTTAACATGTTGAATAGTTACGATTATAATGGTAACTACTCACCCTGTACCTCTAACAAAGCAAAAACGTATAGGTAACCCAGAATTGGGGTTCAATTTATTTCATCCCACTAGACTTACAAATAACTTCATACGCTTTTTGAATTCTCTGTGTTTTTTCCGTCGCCAATTTTATCATGGCCTCTGGTAATCCTTTGGCAACCAGTTTATCCGGATGATGCAAGCTCATTTGCTGACGGTAGGCTTTTTTTACTTGTTGGTGGCTTGCGGTTTTGGTCAGCCCCAATACGCCATAGGCATTGCTTAATTCATTTTGCGCCGGCTGCTGGGGGGCTTGAAAAGATTCTTCTGCATAAAACTGCGATTCCATTCTGGATAAAACACTGCGCGGAATGTTTAATTTATCACACATATGTTCTAAAATATGTCGTTTATAGGAATTCGCTATTCCATCTACAAACGCTGCTCGCAATTGAATTTCAACAAATAATTGAATTAAGGAAGGCTTAAACCGACAATTATGAATAAAATTTTCCATAATAGCGTCAAAATTAAATTGTGGTGCTTTGCCACGATTAAAATATTCAATCGCTTCCATCTTTTGCGCTTGGCTTAATTGCAATTGTAACATCACATTTCTAGCCATTTGAATTTCTTTAGCGCTAACATGCCCATCAGCCTTAGCAATATAACCCATGACCATAAAGGTGGTTTTAAAAAAGACCTGTTGAATGAGCGCTACGTCTGGCGTCAGGAAATGTGCATTGAGTTTTAAACCTTTATCAAAAAGATGCCCTATACCCAAGCCCATTAAAAAGCCTATAGGCCCAGCAATTAAGCTGCCAAACAGGGCACCAAAAATTTTACCAAATATATATATTCCGCGCATATCAACTCAATAGGGTATTTTCTAAGTTTTGTAAGCGCTCTATTGTACCCACATCTGTCCAATAACCGCCATAGTGTTCGCCAAAAAGCGCTTCCTGCGCTAACGCTTTTTCTAATAAGGGCGCTAAACGAAACACCCCCGGCTGACAGTCTTGAAATAATGCCGGTTGCAACACGGCAATCCCAGAATAGGTTAACCTGTTTTGCGGTGCTTTTTGCAATTTGCCCTCAATAATGGCAAAGTCACCTACCGGATTATGCAAAGGATTATCCACCATAATTAAATGCCCCAGCCCAGGTAAGTGCCTGGGTAACTGCGCAAAGGGGTAATCCGTCCAAATATCACCATTGACTAAAGCAAAAGGCGCACTCCCCAATAAAGGCAATGCATTAAAAATACCGCCCCCCACTTCCAGTGGTTCCTTTTCCTTAGAATAAGCAATATGAACGCCCCAGGACTGGCCATTCCCTAAATATTGTTCGATTTTCTCGCCCAAATGCGCAAGGTTTATCACAATCTCAGTAAAGCCCGCTTTTTTTAAATTTTCTACATGGTACACAATCAGCGGCTTACCTTTAACGGGCACTAAAGGTTTAGGACAATTATCCGTAAGTGGGCGCAAACGTTTACCTAAGCCTGCAGCTAAAATCATCGCCTTCATTAGGCCACCTTGCCGCGGGCCAAATCTACCCGTGTTACCACCTGTGCTTGTAGCCACTGATGCAGTGCATAAAATTCTGGATAACGCTGGGTTACCTGTAATACATAATTCATAATTCGCGGTAAATATTGCAAGTATTGGGGTTTATTATCTCGCAAATGTAAGCGCGCAAAAATACCTAATACTTTTAAATGGCGCTGTAAACCAACCCAATCAAACCATTGCAGAAATTGCGCATAATCTATTGGCGGGATGCGTTTTTCTTGCAAGCACATTTCATAAAAAATCTTCACCCAATGGTTTACTTTGGCGCTCTCCCAATCAATATAACAATCTTTTAATAATGAAACTAAATCGTACGTAATCGGTCCTGTCACCGCGTCTTGAAAATCAATAATACCCAAGGTGCCCGTATCTAAGACCATGAGATTGCGACAATGAAAGTCCCGATGCACCGCAACCTGTGGCTGCCCTGTAAAAGATGCAAACAAATGGTTAAATACCGGCTCCAGGATCTCCATGACTTCAAGAGACATTTCTATTTTTAAAAATTTGGCTAAAAACCATTCCTGAAAGTAACTCAATTCTAAACGAATGGCCGCCTCATTGAATGCCGGCAGTCCCGTCTGAAGCTGCAATGCAAGTAAAATCTGCATCGCATGATGATAATAGGCATCCACCGTTTCCAGTGACAACGCCTCTTCCAATAAGACATCACCAAAGTCAGACAACAACACAAATCCTTGCTGCGGCTCCCATGCCCACACCGTTGGCACTTGTAAACCACTTTGTTGCCAACCGCGTGCAATGTTCACAAAAGGTTGCGTCTGTTCCTTGGGGGGAGGAGCCCACATGACAATATAAGTTTGGGTTGCGGTGGTTGCACGATAATAGGAACGAAAGCTTGCATCACCTTTGAGTGGCACCAAGGTAAAATCTTGTGTGTTTAATTGATTGCCCACCCAGCGCTTAAATCCAAAGTCGCTTTGTTGCATAACTTATCCTCTCGTTTTACGCAAAAACCTAATTAAAGTGTAACGTGAAAAATGGCTATACGAATATGCCTGCCTCGCTTACAATCATCGCAGAGTGCCATTTCTTGAAATATTTCACCTTGAAGATCATAAAAAAGCTAGTTTTTTTACTTTTTGTTCCCGCCGTAGTCGCAGCGACCCCTTCGCCGCGAGACACGAGCACGCTTGGCGATTGGGTCCCAGAACCCTATGCCAAAAGTTTATGTAAAGGCCATTATGTCCCCTTTGTCCGCGGCACTTGCCAAAATGATAACTTTGCGGAATTACCCGTCGTCCTTTCCGCGGATGAAACAGAGCTCACCCAGCAGGGACAATCCACTTTACGTGGCCATGTCACCCTTAGGCAGGGTAATCGATATTTACACGCGGATGAAGTCACGATTGAGCGCAGCCATGCCAAAATGTTCGATTTCTTAACCGCAACAGGAGATATTCATTATTTTACCCCTGAATTCAGCATTTGGGGGACCCAAGCCAAATATACGCATGAAATTCAACACTTTCATATTGATGACACGACGTATCACTGGTACCCCCGGCATGCCCGTGGTTTTGGAAAAACCATTGATATCGATGAAAATTCTAATGTGCATTTAAAAAATGCTAGCTACACAACTTGCGCACCACAACAGAATACATGGGAATTAAGCGCAAAAGAAATTACGCTGTATCCCAAAAAAGGGCGCGGCGTTGCCAAGCATATTATGCTTAATCTATTTGAGTTTCCTATTTTTTACTTTCCCTATTTTGATTATCCCATTGATAATAAACGCCACAGCGGCTTTTTATTTCCCAATTGGGGCTCGACCAGCAACTCTGGTACCGAAATCACGGTTCCTTATTATTGGAATATAGCGCCCAATTACGATTTTACCGTCGCTGCCCGCTGGCTGAGTGAGCGTGGCACTGAAGCACAAACAAAGTATCGTTATTTGCTTGCCCATAGCGAAGGGGTCTTTCAATGGCATTTTTTACCCCATGATAGAAAATATAGTAATTTTCAAGAACAAAATCTCTATATGATCCCTGGAGGATTATCACCACTTGATCCACGCATTATTGCACTAGAAGGCACCGATAACCGTCAAGCTTTTAATTATCGTCATACCACCACCTGGGATAGACAATGGCAGGCTAATATTATTTTTGATTACGTCAGCGATTCTAACTATTTTGTGGACTTAGGCAATGATATCAATACTGCCAGCACCATTCATTTACCGCAACAAGCCAATCTGACTTATTACGGTGAGAACTGGTCGCATTACTTTAACGTAGAAGAATACCAAGTGCTGGAGCCGCTTTCTAAACCCATTAATGAAGAAATTTACAAGCGGCAACCACAATGGGTTTTTCAAACCTATTATCCGGATGAATGGTATCATTTATCGTTTGGGTTAATTGGGGAAGCGGTAAACTTTGCCCATCAACCCGATATTCTGACCCAACAACCCGTCACCACCGGGCAACGGCTGCATTTACGGCCGAGCGTCAGCTGGCCCTATCAAGAATCTTGGTTTTATATCACTCCACGCATTCAAGTGGATTGGCTACAGTATTTTCTGTTGTTACGTGACGATGCTCCACCTAATATTGCAAAGGATCCTCAACGTACCATTCCGCTCTATGATATAGATACCGGTCTTTTCTTTGAGCGCGTTTTTTCTTTCAATGATTATCCGATGGTGCAAACCATAGAGCCGCGCGTATATTATTTATATGTCCCCTACCATGCGCAATATACCTATCCTGATTTTGATAGTGGCGTTATCGTATTTAGCTATGCGCAATTATTTCGCGACAACCGTTTCAGTGGACGTGACCGCATTGGCGATGCCAACCAAGTGACGCTCAGTTTAACCTCGCGTTTTCTCCCCGCCAAAGGCGGTCAAGAATTTTTTCGGATAAGTGTCGGCGATATTCTCTATTTTAAAGACCGAAAAATCGCTTTATGTGAAGAATTAGGACAAAGCAACAATTGCCTATTTTTTGAAGATGTCACCGCAAGCGCAAAACGTTCCGATTTAGTGGCCCAAGCGGATGTTTTTGTAAATCCTTTTCTTTCCGGCGGACTGTATTGGCAGTGGAATACTTTCAGCCAAACCACAGAACAAGCTTCCATCAATGCCCAATACATTCCCAGCGCGCATAAAATCATCAATTTTAATTATTATTGGAAAAAACATGATTTTATGCAAACCAATCTGGCAACCGGTCAAACCGGCAGTTTGCATCAAGCAGATATCTCTTTTTTATGGCCCTTGGCACTCCATTGGCAAGCCTTATCGCGCTGGCATTATAATTTGCAACAAAGACAAACCATTGAAATCCTGGGCGGCTTGGAATACAACGGTTGCTGCTTAGCCTTTCAGGCAGTGGCTTCCCGCTATCGTCAAGCAGGAACCTATTTTTACCCACAAGCGTATGCCACCGGCTACTTTTTCCAAGTCGTCTTTAAAGGATTAAGCGCAATTGGGGTAAATAATCCAGATGGAAAACTTAAATACAAGATTCCGGGTTACGTGCCGTTGGTGGATAGGCAAAAATGGCTTGCGCAACCGGATAAAAATTATTTCCCACCGGAAAATATTCCGTTGTATTAGTGCTATAATCATTGGCTGTCATTTTTCTTAAATGGGTTTTTTATGCGCTTATTGAAACTAATCTTATGCTCTGGAACGATAATGCTAGGCTTTAGCGCCTTGGCTGGGACAACGGCTGAGACCACCCCACTCGATGGCGTTGCCGCTATTGTCAATAATGCCGTGATTACCAAAAGTGAGCTGTTAGAAGAAGTCCTTATGGCTGAAAAACAAATCCAGCAAACCTCCACCATCCCCCCTGATCGCACCGCGTTAGAAAAACAAGTACTGGAACACCTTATTGGGAATGAAGTCCAACTTCAATTGGCAAAAAAAACCGGGATCCAAGTTGATGACGCGCAACTCGATAATACGATTGCAACGATAGCCTCGCAAAATCAATTAACCATTACGCAATTACGCGAAGCCCTCACCACAGAAGGCATGGACTATAACAAATACCGTAATAAAATCCGTCATCAACTAATCATCTCCCAGCTGCATCAGCGAGACATTTCCGGTGATGTACATGTATCAGAACAAGAAATCACCCAATTTTTACAATCACCCACCGGTTTAGGGGCAATGGCAACAGAATACCGTCTGGGACATATTTTGGTTGGCTTGCCAGAAGCACCCACCCCAGAAGAAATTGATAAGGCAAACGTTAAAGCACAAAATATTGTGACTCAATTACGCGAAGGAAAAGATTTTGCCCAATTGGCGCTGGCAGAATCTCAAGGAGAGCATGCACTGCAAGGCGGTGATTTAGGCTGGCATAAATTACCAGAACTACCCACATTATTTGAAAGAGTCGTGCCAACCCTTAAAATGCATGAAATCCCAGAACCACTTCGCAGCAGTAGTGGTTTTCATATTATTAAACTTTTAGATAAAAGAAATGCCGCGCAACAAGCCATGAGTACAGAAAAAACTTTAGCCCGGCATATTTTGATTAAAACCAATGCCGTTACTTCAGATCATGATGCCAAAAAGCGTTTAAATGATTTAAGACAAAAGATTTTACAAGGGGAAGATTTTGAAAAATTAGCCAAAGCCCATTCTGCAGATTTAGGCTCTGCGAGTAATGGTGGCAGCTTAGGCTGGGTTGCGTCTGATGTGCTGGTCCCTGAATTTAGTCAAGTTATGGATAAATTGGGCTTAGAAGAAATTAGTGAACCTTTCCAAACCTCTTTTGGTTGGCATATTGTGCAAGTAGTTGATAGACAAGCGCAATCTGGAGATGAGGCCATGTTACGCCAAAAAGCCAAGGAAATGATTCAACAGCGCAAGTTCCAAGAAAAACAACAAGCGTGGGTACGCCAACAACGTGATGAAGCGTATGTGAAGACGTATTATGAGAATTCGTAGTTGATCCCCCGCCTTGCCCTCACCCTTGGCGAACCTGCTGGTATTGGCCCAGATATTTGTTTGGCCTTAGCACAAAGCGCATTACCGGCAGAAGTGGTGGTTATTGCATCGCCTGATTTATTAAAAGAACGCGCGCAATTATTAGGACTAGATATTGAATTATATCCCTTTGAGGCCAATGCACCACGCATGAAAAATGGCCACGGCAGGCTGGCAATCGTTCCCGTCTCATTGCAAGAGACTTGTCATCCTGGAACCTTAAAGGTTGCCAATGCCGCTTATGTACTAGAAACGCTCACCACCGCTTATCAATTATGTATAAAGAAAATTTGTGATGCATTGGTAACCGGGCCCATTCATAAAGCACTCATTAATCAAAGCGGTTTTGCTTTTTCAGGTCACACAGAATTTTTAGCGCAATTGGCAGGCGTAAAAGATGTCTTAATGACCTTTCATACTCCAGAATTTTTAATGGGCTTGGTCACCACGCATTACGCTTTAAGTGCCGTGCCCCAACAATTAACTGCGCAGCGCTTAGAACGTGCTATTACCTTATTGCATGCAGGATTAAAAAAATTCTTTCAAAAAGAAAATCCTATTATTCGCATTTGTGGTCTGAATCCACATGCCGGTGAAAATGGACATTTAGGATCAGAAGAACAAACCATTATTTCCCCTGTCATCAAAACACTCCAAGCACAAGGGTTTAATTTACAAGGGCCAGTGCCGGCAGATACTGCTTTTACGCCAGAAAATCGTAAATCAGTGGATGGCATATTAGCCATGTATCATGATCAAGGTCTTG
Source organism: Gammaproteobacteria bacterium (assembly GCA_013288185.1). Classification (GTDB taxonomy): domain Bacteria; phylum Pseudomonadota; class Gammaproteobacteria; order Berkiellales; family Berkiellaceae; genus Berkiella. The sequence goes on along the minus strand of JABDCK010000024.1, from coordinate 15,520 downwards.
CGCCACTCAAAGCGCTTTTTTTTAATGATATTGTCAATGTTACCTTGGGATTACCTTTTTTACGCACCAGTGTAGATCATGGCACCGCGCTTTCTTTGGCCGGCACCGGTCAAGCCAATCCCGCAAGTTTAACCCATGCACTGAATTTGGCAGCACGCTTTTATGTCTGAGCCCCATATTCCGCGCAAACGCTTTGGTCAAAATTTTTTAAAAGATCAGAATATTATTTTAAAAATTGTAGAGGCTTTACATCCAAAGCCCGGTGAAACCCTGGTGGAGATTGGACCTGGACAAGGAGCCCTCACCATACCCGTTTTACAACATATCAGTCATTTACATGTGGTTGAAATAGACCGAGATCTCTCGGCACAGCTTCAGCAATTTGCCGATAAAATCACCGTACATCAAGCAGATGCTTTGCGTTTTGATTTTTCTACCCTAAGCGTTGCAAGTAAATTACGGGTATTTGGCAATCTCCCCTATAATATTTCAACGCCTTTGCTATTTCATTTATTATCGTTTGCAGATTCCATTCAAGATATGCTCTTTATGTTACAAAAGGAAGTAGTGGTGCGCATGGCCGCCAAACCGGATAGTGCAGAATATGGAAGACTCAGTATTATGATGCAATATGCTTGCCAAGTATTCCCTTTATTTGAGGTTGGGCGTGAAGCTTTTACACCCGCTCCTAAAGTCACTTCAAAGATAGTGCGACTCGTTCCTTATGGAGCTGAAAGACCTTTTCCTTTAGCCAAAAATTATGCACGCTTTGCAAAAATTGTCGCCACCGCTTTTCAGCATCGGCGCAAAACACTGAAAAATGCCTTAAACGCTTTGGAGGCGTTAGATTTTGCAAGTGTGAATATTGACCCCAAGCGCCGCCCAGAAACCCTCAGTATTGCAGAATATGTGGATTTAAGTAATGCCTAAACTTGTTTATGCCATTGGTGATGTGCAAGGTTGTTTTGAGCCCTTACAACGGTTATTAAAAAAAATAAACTATCATCCTGACCACCATCAATTATGGTTCACGGGGGATTTGGTTAACCGCGGGCCAGAATCACTCAAGACTCTGCGTTTTGTTAAACAACTTCCAGAAGATACCGTTTGCGTGTTAGGCAATCATGATTTAGGGCTATTGAGCATTGCCATTCATGCCAATGCATTACATCCTGAAGATACTTTTACCGATATCCTAAATGCACCAGATAAAGAAGAACTCTTAGATTGGTTACGCCATCGCCCCATTTTACATCATGACACCCAGTTAGGATTTACGCTTACCCATGCAGGCATTTTACCCAGCTGGACGCTCTTGGAAGCCCAAGCTTTTGCTAAAGAATTAGAAGCAGTATTAAGAGGGCCACATTATGAAGAATTTTTAAGAAATATGTATGGTAATGCACCAACCACCTGGGAAGATGCCATGATGGGGTGGGATAGATTTCGCTTTATTACCAATGCTTTTACACGTATGCGTTTTTGCACCCCAACCGGCATGTTAGATTTTTCCTCTAAAGGTGCCGAGCATCCAGAGGCATCACATATTCCTTGGTTTAAAGTACCCAATCGGCGCATGACAGGTGAAAAAATTGTTTTTGGTCATTGGGCCGCATTGCAAGGAAAATCTGATGAGCCCGGTATTTTTCCCATTGATACGGGCTGCGTGTGGGGCAATTGTTTAACCGCTTTATGTTTACATACGCAAGAAAGAGTGAGTGTTGACTGTAAAGGCTAGATTGAAAAAAGTACCTGCCACTTATAGCGGCGCTATAAGTGGCAGCTGCGCACTAATTAAAGAGGGTTCTGCAATATAAGCATTCTTAGCACCCCAGCAGGGGTGCTAAGAATACTTATATTCCAGATTGGCACCGTTCCTGCCGGATAATTAAATTATGTTACATTTCATACTTTTATATTTTTATCCTGCGTATTGCAGTCCTTAAAAAAACCCTTATAATAACTCTCACAGTCATCAAGGAAAGTGAAGGAGTCACGGATGCGCTCATCTATACAACCATAAACATTACCCATACCCATAAATTTTAGGTTTTCATACCCGCGGTATCCTTGCTGTTTAAGGAATGTTTATGAAATATTTAATTAATGCCACAACCTGGCAAAATGGCTGTGCTCTCGCAACAATTTCAGATTTACTCATTGATAAAATAACCACAGCGCAATGGGAAAATTCTCAAAATTTACCCTCCTATCAAAACCTTTTACAATCATTTTCTTATGTATATCAAAGACAAAACCTCACGTGGAATGCTGTCAAAACCGCAACTAAGGCCTACCCACATCCACATGATCAACAAATGATTTGGGTGTCTCCCCTGCGCCATCTACTAGGAAAAACACTACTTACTAATCATGATTATAGAGACCTTTTATATCCAATATTTTTAACCATATTTAAAAGATATGTTATCGATGATGTAGCAATTACAGAAGAGGAATACGCAAACATTTTCCTTAGTAACAAAAGTTACTTTGCGATGATGAAACTTGAATATAAAAAATATACTCCACGCGTCCGTCGTGCTAAAACAAAGGAATTTCTTAGAGAAGATGGTTTGCGGCCATATTGGCAAGAGTTTGCATATACCAAATATTGTTCTGCGCTTGGAGACCATCGTCAAACAACCCCTCTGATGATAACGGCTGAAGAACTCTCATTTCTTTGCAAAGCCCTGCATATTAAGCTCATTATTCATACAAAAGCACAGACGCATACCAGTAGCTATGGTTATCTTGAAAACTCGCCATTAGACACACTGCATACCCTGTTCAGTGGTAATCATTGGCAACCTTTGGTTGAATCACAAACTAAAGCGCTCAATCACAAAATTTTATGGCAACATGGTACGCCGCGCTTAAGCGCTTACCCACTCTCCTACATTATTACTGAAGTTGCTAAAAATTTTGCAACCATCAATACCGTCGCTGCTACAGAATATGAACAATTAAATAATCATATTGCAAATGATACCCTTGATAAGTTAGCAAATCATATTGAGCAAGCGGTTGATTTATTTGCACCCCAATCTATGGCGTACAACGCAATAGATACCGCCATTAAAAAAAATAATTTTTCTCTCTTTATGACCTTTTATCGGTACAATTGTAATGCAAGAAATTATATTCTCGCCAAACTTATTAACGACAATAATCAAGCTTTATTGAACATTATTCTGCAATATGATGCCAAACTGCGGCTTAACAAAGATGGCAGTAACGTTTGGGAACAAACACTAAAAAATGTCTTAGATCCCATCCATAATACGAGTCTTGATAGTCCATTACATAATGCTCTTCGTGCAAAAGATATCACCTGTGCCTTAACCTTAATTAATGAAGGCGCAAACATTTATGCAAACAACTCGGTTAACATCACCCCTTTACATTTGATCTGCGCACAAAATGAAGCCGTGGTGTTCAAAGCAATTATGCACCAAGATTTAAAATTTGAAGTAACAGATTGCAATGGGGATACGCCTCTGCATTATGCCGCAAGAGAATCTGCTATAGACATTTTCAAAATGATGGCAGTAAAAATTTGGCGCAATAGATTTTGTGCTTATAAAGACAAAGCCGGCCGTTCCATAGTGCATATCGCCACATGCAATCCTAATGATAACGTACTAAAAACACTACTGGATATTGAGAGGCATCGCAATAATACTGGCTACCAAGACGACAAAGGATTAACCGCGCTACATTATGCGGTTGCACAAAATAGCCCTAAAAAAATTGACATTTTAACCAAGGCGCGCGCAAATATTTTAATACAAGCTAAGCAACAAAAACCCAATAATCCCAGAATTCTCACCCCTTTATGGCTAGCTTTAGAACTAAAAAGGTTTGATTGTATTGAACCGTTTATTTGGCACAATGCAAATATAACCGCAACCGTCAATGCAGATGGACTAAATGCCATCCAACTTGCCACCAAGCACAATCAAGTTGCGCTGTTAGAGAAATTATGTAAAAGACTTGGCGACACGGCTGTTGTTAATTGGAAAGATCTAAACGGAAAATATCCAATTCATAGTGCAGCTGAATATGGCGCAATGGAATCGTTTAAATTTCTATTGAGTAAAGGCGCCACCCTCACTGTAACTGACAAGGAAAAAAATACCCCTTTGCATCTTGCCGCAAGATATGGGCATCAAGAAATGGTGCGGGCAATATGTGAATCTGGCGAAAAACACAATTTAACGTTACCTTCTCACATCAAAAACGGAATAATCACTGTAGCTAAATTCGCCCTTTTTCCAATACCACTCTCTGTTTTTGTAACCGTACCTGAAAAGTTTGAAGTGAATGCTAAAAATACTCAGCAGCATACCCCATATATGTTAGCTGCAATGCACGGGCATGCAGGTACGCTGGAGGTGTTAGCAAAACACAAAGCAATGGTTGCTTCCATTTATAGTTTAATTATAGATGCAATTTGGCATCAAAATAACGCCTTAATAACGTCAACCGATCGGGAAAGTGCAGTTGCAAATTTACTAATGCATCACCCCGCACTTGTTTATACAAATACGGATGATAAGAAAAATAACTTATTACATCACTGTGTCATGAGACTTGAATATAGAATGGCACATGTCTTATTACACCCCATTACACCTGAGCAACGCGTCACCGCATTTCAAATGAAAAATGAAGATGGGTTAACACCCCTTGATTTAGTTATTAAATTGAAAAATAGCAGTAATGAAAATAATAGTCTTAATAAATTAGAACGCTTATTTTTGCATTATGACAAGCTTAAGTATGTCGCAAAATTTAAAACCGTAAAAGAAAAAGCGGAGTATCAGTTTCAATGGAATCAAGATGTTAAAGCGGAGCTCATGAGCTCTGGGGCTTACCAATCGTTGACGACGGCCGCCATTGTAGTACCCATGGGTGTTCAGTTTGTTGCAGGAACCTGGGCTGGGGGCCCCTGGTTGGGCATGGAAATGGCCGCCGCGCAGTTTGGATCGGATGCTCTCAATACTATAGAGCGCGCGTTTAATATAGCTGCTCCCAAATTATCAGCATATGCTCCCATTACTACCAAGGTTGTACAAAACGGCTTATGGGGTCTTGGACTTATTCGAAATACTGCGAAGAGAATATCAATAGAAGCAATACGTCAAATGGCATTATTTCCACTGAGTCAAATTGATGCCTGCTCCCTTTCCATTTTACAAAAAAACTATTTTTATTATCTCAATGCTGCAGGCACATTATTCTTTGCAGCAGAGGAAGGGCTAGGGAATCAACTTTTTGGGTCTTATTTAGAGAAGTATTTACCAAGCATTGAAAGCACGCTAAAAACGGTTGGTGTGCCCACTGCCAATGAGTTCTTGGGTATGGCCGGAGAAATGCTCAATGATGGAGTTGAGCACCTTACCGGTGTCAATATTAAAGCATCCGTTAAAACAAACTATGCTTGGGCCAGAGAAAATATTGGCGGCTTAATTCCTCCTACAAAGGAATTTCAGCAGAATGTTGAAGCACAGTTAATGGCCTGCGTTATGGTAAGTGATGATGCGCATAGAGGCACTATTAGTGCGGGCGCACAAGCGTTATATGTAAAATATTATGGTGACGGTAACCTTATAGAAGATAAATTAAAATGTTTAATAGACTTTGCTAATACTGGCGCTATCACCGATGAGGCCATTGCGGTAGTCCATGAGGTTGGTATTTTATTAGCGGCTCAAGGGCAAAATTATGGAGAAGTAGTTGCAATGCTCTCCACCAGTAATGCGCTATGTCAAAGCTTCAACATATCCTCTGAAAAATTAACGTCACTTGGTACCCAGATAAAAGATGCAGCAAACGCGCAGCATCAAGCCAATGATTCTGCTCAATTAAAAGAAATATTGAACACAGCACGTGACAACGCCATATCTGCATATGCTAAAGGCTATGCAACTAATATGGTAACGCCATTTATTCATGATAATAATGCTATTGTTGAGAAAACGCTCAATGCTTTAATTGTGAGTACTTTCCAAGAAGGGGCTCTATTAAATGACTTAATCTTAGATTATGTCAATTTTCTTAACGAAGGAACTGTGGGAGCGCATTTACCCATAGCTATACGAAGAATTGCCCAGCAACTTGAATCGATAGGTGAAAACTATAGTGAAGTAATGGCCACAGTTGTGCTTGAAAATGATTTCTTTCAAATGTTTCATTTAAGCCCTGCCATGGTTGGTGAATTCAAAGAAAATCTTATTAATGATATTAATCATTTGGACCCTAGCAACTCTGAAGCCTTTAATGCTGGGTTGGTCAGCGTTATCAACCAAACAAATGATAGGGCGCGGTCAAATTATCTACAAACCAGACCCCCTGCGCAAGAAAAAATGAATGATTATGAAAATATAATGCGCAATAACAGGATACCATTAACCTCTGATGGGTTTTCAAATTATGCAAGTGAACGAGCAGTATCAGAGAATTTATATCAGTTTGGAAATTTGACTTCAGCTGAAAAATTGATAATGCAAGATTTTTTAAAGAAGATTTACCAATCTGGCCAAAAAAATGCGTCTAAACTAGAAATAGATATTGCACTCCATAATGTAGATTTGGTTTCAGTGTTTTTGCACGTTGAGCCTTTTATACAATCATTCATGCAGGGAGAGCCATTATCTGCTAATGGATATCTCGTTTTATCTCAGTATGACCCGGTTTTAGTGTTTGCAGCATTTGGCGCACATGAACTAAATGTTATGTTGAAAAATTCACCAGGGTATAATCCGCTTAATTTTTATCAAACATTTTCCCTGTATGCCTCGCTGGTACAAAAATATTCTACGGGAACTGAAAAAGAAGCAGAACAAGCGTTCCATAATGCAATTGTGGATATTATCCAACAGCATGCAGTTGATCCTAATAACTATCAACCAGTTGGAGGTTTTACGATTGATGAAGCGGCTAATAATATCGCTGCAGGTTCTAGAAATGCAGCGGAAATTAGATGGCCAGGTATAGCAGAAGGGTCAACTAGACTCATTGAAGTTGATCGCCCTAATTTTTCTGATGCGCTTAAGAAAGAAATTAAAGCAGCACATAATGAGATAGTAACCGTTACATTGAGCCAAGTTTCATTAGGTCTCTCAACCAATGGTACACAACATAGCATTGGTGTAATGCATCAGCAAACAGGTCAGATGACAGATATTGCGTATACCTTTGGCAGAAACAATCGGCCATTGTTTACACTTAGCAATCAGTCTTCTCACTATTCAACTTTTGAATTTCAAGAGTTAGATTTTGCACAAATCCAACAACTGCATAATGCAGTAATTAGCATACCTCCAGAGTATTATGAACAACTTCCCACCCAAAGCCCAGTGTTTCAATGGTTTGATGCTTCATGGGAACGAACGTTATCTAATATGTATTGGTCAGGATTTGATAATTACTATAGCCAATCCTTTGCTGCTGATTTCAAAAAATATATGAAGGAATTTGAAAAGCCTAAGGAAGGAGGTAGAGTATTTGTCAATTTTACAGGAGATCATGTCCAAGTCCCATTGGCACCCAGTGAACCTGTAGCTTCAGAATGGCAGTGTATTATTGATAAAAATATTCCGAAGAGTTTTGGGGAGCATGTTCTAGATTTTTTTATTAAACCTGCATATGCCTGTGCACCGGTTGCTATTCCGCTTTTGACTGCGATGGGCGTTGAAGTAGTAGTTCTTCGTCAAAATAATACGAATGAGAAGGATGATCAGGATAACAGTTATCCATTCCCATTCAATTTATTTGGGAATTCAGATTATTTTGGTCAAAATCTAAATGATCTCCCTGATAATAATGGTAATCTTTCTTTTCCGGCTACGCCGCAAGGTAATCACAGCACAACAACTTCAGTTATTCAACCAGGAGCTGTTGAGTTTATACTTTCTAACCCTTCTCTGGCGGGTTTAGCAGCACCATTGATTTTTAGTAATGCTCTTGGTAACATTTATTTTAAGAAAAATGGTAACAAAAATAATGATAAGAACGCTGGGGCGAATGAGCGGCGCCATCAGCGGAATCCGGATCATAATCATATTCCGGCACCCAATAAATTGCCCGGATTTCCAGATGCCAGATGGGCAAAAAGAAAAACTCCTTATCCTGGTGGACTGAGAATGAGATGGAAACTTTCTGATGGGAAAATACTAGAATGGGATTATAAGAAAGGTGAAATAGAATTATATACTAAACGGGGATTGCATCTTGGCGCTTATGATCCTAATACTGGGATCCAAAAAGATCCTCCCATACCGGAACGTAGAGTTGAACCATAAAATTGATCACAAGAGGAAAAATTATGGCAAAAGATGTTAAAGGAATTATAAGGGTTGTAGCCGGGTATAATAAAATACCCGATGAAGATGGAGATCAGCTTGTAGAAGTTAAATATAAATTAAAACCTATTGATTTATCTTGTCTACAAAAATTATTTAATATAAATCCTGATACGGCAATGCCAATCGATAGAGATCTTTTTCTCTGCTACGACATCGATGAAGAAAAAGCTAAGGCTTTACAACCTTATGTCATTGATGGGATCATTGACTTAGAGAAGTATGATTTTATGCTGCACTGCTTTGCTGAAGATCCAGATTAAGGGTCGTTGCTAAAAATAGCAGGGATAGAAAAAATGAGTACATTTGCTTTTTTTTAAAATTGCTTTTAAACAGCACTTAAAATATTAAACAGTCACCCTTTTTAGCAGGCTTGCATCTAGGAGATGCATTGTCATCATCAAATCTATCTGCCATTTCTTCCACTGGGCTCTCACTACACCATTACTAGCATAATCAACATCTAATTAAACCTGTTTGTCTAGAACTGTGAATAAATACACAAGTCGCATGCAAATAAGGAAAATTAAACTTGTTCTGTTTTTTGCTGCAGCTGTAACTGCAGCATTAAAGGAGGTGTGCATTAAAAACCCTTTATTGTAATCACTGCTTTGCCGATATGAATAGTTAGGATTCTATTATATTAGCAGAGAGCGATTATGTCACGTTATTCATTTTATGACCTTCTTGCACCTAAAGCTAAAGAGCTATTGTTGAATATGGTAGCCAGATGGGGATATAACCAGCAAGAGCTGGCTGAAAATACAGCATATCGTGAAGCTGCGTTTGCAAAAGTATTTATTGGTGTAAATCTTGCAACTTATCCTGTTGAGTTGACTAAACTTGCCTCACAAAATGATCATGAACTTATGAATGATTTAAGCATTAAAAAAACTCTCTTAGATGATTTTCATTTTGAGAAAAAAAAATTAAACCTCATAACTATTGAAATAATTAAGATGGTTCTAGAGTTTATAGCCATAAAAATGCTCAAAGACCAAAAAGCTGAAAATGTTCCGAGCAGAAGCAAAAGTTTGCAAGCAGAATTTGATCATATAGAACATCAAATCATTATGGCCATTCAGAGGCAAATTGCTGAGATGCTGGCTAAGATTGAAGCCAAAATAGCAGTGTATAATAAAGAAATTGCAAGGATTTCAGTGGAAATTGGCAAATTAGATGTTGCGATTGAAAAACATATCAAAGCAATTGAAAAAGGTATTAATAGTTTTGCAAAGGAAAGTTTGCAAGACGTTAAAAATTTTACAGCTTTCAGTGGTATGAGGATCTGTGAAGGTATTTCCGTGAATGAAGTAGAAGCCTTTAACGCGGAAGTGACTAAATTTGTTGTAGAATCTTCGGCTCAAGAAAATTTAATTAACGATAAGTTTGATGAAGCGGAAAGACTTAGAAATACCGAGCTGCAAGCGCAAGCTGCAAAGGAACTTGAAAGTTCAGGTAAAACTAATGGAACAAACTTCTTGAATGAAAAAGATAAAATTTTTAGAAAGCTAGCGGAGAAGGATCCTAAATTAAGTGAGCTAAGTGAAGAAAGAAAGGCAGCATTATCTCAAGTGAATGAAAAACTTGTTAAAGATGTGCATAAAGTAGCAAAGAAATATGGCTCTAAAGCTAGTGAAAATGACGCGAGAGAATTTACTGACGCTCATAAAAAGAATGTAAGAAAGCATTGCAGTCCAATTATTGATGAATCTGTGCAGATGCATCAAAAGGTTGTGCAACGTAAAGAGTTGAAAAAAGATAAAATAAAGGTAGAGACGCATTTAAAAGAAGCACAAGCAGGTAAAAGTGAAGCAGTTGCCAGTAGTAGTAAGATAAATGCTAAAAAAGAAGCGAAGAAGGAAGCTGTTAAAATAAGTGAGAAGAAAGAGAATAAATTCAAACCCTAGGAATGATGTGGCTACACCAAAAAAACTCATATTTATCACAAAATAAACTCATATTATCTGAAAAATCCTTATATTCCTTGACCAGCTAGGCCTTAATACTATAAATTAATATTACTTAAATTCCTGCAAAGATAACTAACCAACTAAAATGTAATCGATTGGAGATATACAATGGCAGAAATCAGTGAAATTCTAGCAAGTCCAGAGCTAATGGCCAAGTGTCCAAATACTAAAATGCGTGCAATGTTTAACAATATTATAGACTTGGCTTTTTGTGGTGATGAGGAACTTGAGCAAGGTGCTGTTCGACTTAGGGATGAGCTCAAAGTTAAAAGTCCTAAAACATATAAAAAGTTTCAGCAATATTTCAGTGATTTTGTTGTGATTAGGGAACGTATGGATCAAGCTGAATTAAATGCTTATGATGCTCAACTAGCAACGGATGCTGCTAAAATTGCTGATTACGACAATTCTATTAGAGAAGATAACGCGAAACTTAACGGTATTAATCGAAGAGTTAAAGACCTTGATGGTGAGATAGCTGAGCATGCAAGAGTTATAAATGCTGGCATTGATGCGGAAGCTGCAAGAACTCTTCCTGCTGCTAGACAGTTTCTAAATACTAGACGCACACCAGTCGCTTATAGAAGCCATAAAGCACCAGCTGTTGCTCGTGATGCCGTTTCTGGCTCGAACCCAAGTAAAGGTAAATGCTCAATAATGTAAGTAGAGTTAATTTTTAAAAAAGAGGGAGTAAATTTTCTCCCTCTTTTTTGAATCTTAGAACCTGCTTTTGAGTAAAAAACTAAGTAAATTAAAGGTACTGCAAATTCAATTATTATCTATCGTAGCGTAATTATCTCAATTACTGGATATGACATAGAATTATTTACACTACCATGGCCTATTTAGGTCTATGTATTTTAGCAGCACCATCGGCCGGCTTTGCTGTAGTGGCAGCAGCTTGATCCACTACAGGTATAGCAGCGAGACCTGCTTTTGCATCCCTTTCAGCTTTTTTTGCTTTTGTAGCTGCGTCTAATCCAATCATTTCTTTTGGGAAACCTGCCGGCTTATCTTGTGGAGCTGTTTTTAGTAAAGGCGGAGGAGGTGCCGCTGCTGCTGTAGCTGGTTTAGATGTTTCTTGACCTGTTGCAGCTTTTGCTTTTCTTCTAGCTTGCAACTTGGCTGCTAGCTCTGCAGCCCCTTTTTCAACGTCTTTATCACCGCCTTGCAAATCCTCATCTACCCCGCCCGCTCCATCCCCAGCCTTACCAGGTGGTGGCGCCGCAACCGCTGGCGCGTCTTCAGCACCGTCCCCTTTTGGGCCAGGAGCTGGTTGTCCTTCTGCTGGCGCTGCAGCTTTAGGGCCCTTGGCATCTACAGGAAGCTCTGGTGCATGCCGCATGGGTTTATCTGCAACAGGTGTTTCTTTTGCTTCTTTTCCCTGGCTTTTTGCAATCAAAATCTTTGCGAAATCTTGATCAGACATATCTTCCATACCTTCAGGTTTCTTAGAACATCTAATTGCTGTTATTGCATTGACGTTACCACCGGACGCTTGAATTTTTTGAATCATTTCTAGCGCTTGTTTTTCTGAATTTGCCGTTAATTTAAACTGAGCAGATGGCCCAAATTTAGCTGCGCAAGCGACGGCTGCTTCAAGCATTTTGTTTGTACCAGCAACTGTGCTTGTAAACGATGCACCGTTTGGCGTTCTTTGAATAGTTACTTTCGCATCGGAATTTTCATTACTAGTATAAGTTCTCTTACCCTCGTGATCTTGATGTGCCCATTGATCGGGTAAAAAAACTGCGTCAAAAGCTTTAAAGAAATCAACATCGGATTCATTACGTGATTTATTGCGTGCTTCTGGACTTAGAGCTTCTCTTGTTATTTCTAAACGAGGCCCCTCATCAGGCACGATTTCTATTGTTGGCGCAGCGGGCGCGGCTTTTCCTAATCCTACTTTTGGTACAGCTATCTCTGCGGTTTTCGATGCTGCTTTTGTTCCTGGTTCTTGCCATCCATGATCAATTCCAGCTTGATACGCTTCTTGAAATTGTGGAGGAAGTGATTTTGGATCTTGAACATCATTAGTCAGAAATTTTTCAAGATTCATAAATTCATCTTCAATAACTTTCATAAGTCTATCAAATTCTTCAGGAGGAAGTTGATTAGCTCTTCTTGCAATGTCACCACCAAAAGCTGGCTTAAGGGTAATTGGATTTACCGGAATGACAATTTCATTAAATTGGCTTCCAGGTTTAGAATTTGCACCCGCTAAGCGATAAATATTGGCAAAAGCATCTTTAATATCTTGCTCGGTTAGTGCCACATATCTTGGTGCATCGGGATTATCAGGATCTATTTCTGTTAGTTTTCTTGTATCACCTTGTTTTCGTTCTACATAAGATAATGTAGGAATGCCAACCACATTTATATCATAAATCGGCTTGCCATCGGCCCCATGTCCCATGATAATAGGACGCATTTCTTTTGCCAACCCAGCTGTAGCGCCTTTCTCTAGCTGATCACGCGGCAATTGTGAATCTGGAATATTGTCAGGCAACAAATACAGTGTATTGGGGTGTCCTGCAATGTCTGAACGGTGCAAATCATGAACACCGTCTTGAGCAACTGGTAATCTAGTAACTTTGAATGGCATTGGATTTCCCCAAATTCTATCCATCTAACAATAAAATATAGACTAAATTTGATGAGAATTGCTTTTAAAGAGGGATATACACAATTATTCTTTTATTTTAAAACGCATAATTGTTTGAATGAATGGCTTCTTTGATGAAAAACCTATAATTTTTCAGCTGGTTAAATTTATGGTTTTTTTGCTTGTCATACACGATAAGAAGCCAGCTTTACCAATGTTTTATTGCATATGCACAAGTGAGGTTCTTCTACAATTTTCCTGATACCTAGAAGATGCGCTGACAGTAACTCTCCTAGAGCCATATTTTTCAGCACAAACATACTTGTCAGCATGAATTTATATTGAACATCCTAAAATTTACGACGCAACATTTCGATTAGTTTTGGCCCAAAAGAATTTTGTTCAATTTTTACACCATCACGTATTTGCAATCGCAGTTCTTTACATTCCTCACACTCTTCAATTGATTTTTTCTCAAAGTAAATCTGCAAGTACTCCAGCATTTTTTGCAGCTCTAACGGAATATTGCACCCTGATCCATTAATTAAATTTCTCAAAATAGAAGCAATATCTGCGCCGTGTTTAGACAATGATTGAAAAATGCTTTCACGCTCACTGATTAATGCTTCAATCTGTGAAATATCTTGAAATGATTCATCCTTTATAGATGTTATGAAAGAGTCACATGAATCGTTATGTTTTTTTATTCTTGCTAATGATTTCTTATAAAAATCATTAGCATCATATTTTTCATTAATATCTTTGCAGTACGTCTCAATCTCACAATTAAAATAATTTTCAAGATAAAAACTCAAATTGTCTTCTTTATTACTCCATTTTAAACAGGATTTCTTAATTGCCTCCTTAAATTCTGGAAAAACTTCTTCCCAGTGAAATCCCATTTGATGCTGAATGAATTTTTCATTACCTTCAACAATTTTTGACATATCTAAAATTTTAGCCAAAAATTCATTTTTTATGTTAATCGTATCATTCTGATCACGCATAGCTTCATTTGATTTAATATTGCTTAAAAAAATTTCAAACCAGCTTTTGGTTGACGCGTCACTTGGAGGGGAGAATTCATTTGGATAAAGTGGAATCAGGAAATCTACAAATCTTAAATTAGATTCTATATTGTTTTTGCTAGACACTTTGGAAAATTCAATATCATTTTTCTTTGCATAAACAATGTTTTGAGCTATCTTATCAATTAAATTCCCTTTATACTTATCAAACTCGTTTTGCATCAAGGAAAATTCATTCCTTATATTTCGCGCTTCATCAACATAGGATGAAATTGAGAAAATAAATTTAACCAATTCATTCAACCCCGTTCTTATCCCTGCTAATTCTAAGCTCTCTGGAGGAATTTGCCACATAATTTCTTTATCATTTAAAAAATGATCTATATCGGCGTTATTCTCTCTCAATGAATTTATTTTATTTTGCAAAGCACATATCGCTGACTTCACGCTTCCTGTTTTCTTCTTGGGATATTCCATTCTTTTTATTTGACTATTTATTTTTTCGATTTTACATTCATTTGCATCTTTCTGATCGCTCAGCTCAAAAGAGTTCATAAGATATTCACTAATAAAATTAATAGGCAAGCATTCAATACAATCAAAAAATTTTCGTCCGTCATGCATAGTGTAATCTTTAAAATCCGCGCATATCTTCATGCTATAAAACATTGAAACTAGATCTAATGCTGCTTGGATTCTTTCAAGCATTTTTTCGGTAATAGTCTTAAAGTGCATAATAAATATTTCAGATTTCATGCTTAGCTTTATGTTTTTTAGATTCTTATTTAATTCGCGCTCCAAATCCCTTATCTTTTGCTTATCCCTTATATCAACCACGTCCAAACCATTATTTTTTGACTTAATATGCAATTGAATTTCATTAACTTTCTCTTTAATTTCTGGCCTTGTCATTACGTCAGCGGAGACAAAACCTAGAATATCTGACAATTTTTTCAACTTAAACACTGATTCAATTCTGAGCATTGCAAGATTTTTTTCATAATACCGTTTAACACCGTCTATTTTTTCAATGGTCAGCGATTCTTTTTGTGTAATAATTTCTAATATAGTTTCTAGTTTATCAATCATAAGACTGTCTGAGTGGAATATTCTAGAAGTGAACAATATTAGTTCATTTAGACTCCCTTGTGATCTTATTATTAAATTTAATATTTCCATATCCCCAGCATTGCTCTCATTGACAACCACTCCGTGGGAATCATAAACTAATTTTTTCAATTCATTGCTAATTTCTGGAGTGACAAGATTGAAAATATTATATTTCATTATTAATTTGTCCCTATCACAAAATATAATCAGCCAAAAATCCCTATTAGCTGTATTTTTATCTAGATCGATTGAATTTAGTAAATTTAAAGCATTTAGCTAGAATTATAGTATCTATGTGTGTATTCCGATCGGAACGAACGGTCTTTCGTTTTTAAAGCATTCTTAGCACCCCTGCAGGGGTGCCATTTGATAGCCCCGGGTGAGCGAGTCTGCGAGCGGAACCCGGGGTAAATGAATCACACCATCCACCGCAGA
>JABDCK010000023.1 GCA_013288185.1 Gammaproteobacteria bacterium | reverse complement strand
GCAAAACTGATAAGCAGCATCTTAAGTGCTCGCTGCATAAACAACATCATTCACCCCTTTAATACAAAAATGTATTTACACGAAATGTCTACCTATTATAGCGCATATATGTAAGGCTATTTTATTTAGCTACCCTTCTTACTATATACCAGTTTC
This sequence comes from Gammaproteobacteria bacterium, assembly GCA_013288185.1. Taxonomy (GTDB): domain Bacteria; phylum Pseudomonadota; class Gammaproteobacteria; order Berkiellales; family Berkiellaceae; genus Berkiella. Next base: position 23,596 of record JABDCK010000023.1, on the reverse strand, counting down.
AATTCCGCTAACACTGTATATATTACCTCCTATCGGTTTTTTACATTAACCCTTGACCTAGAATAAGATTTTCTGCTAAGTTTAAAACACTATGAAAAAACAACGCGCAATATTAATTCAATCTTGGTTATGGTGGCTCTCCCCGCTGGGTGGGCTCGTTTGCGTATGCTGTAATAATCAACCTTAACGCAAAAGATTTTTTTTTGAAAAGCCCACTCAAAAAGTGGGCTTTTTTTTTGCCTTTTATTTTTATAAGGAACGCCGCTATGAGACAAGAATATGCTGATTTAAAAGAGAAAATAAGTAAACTACACGTGAGTAAGCAATCCGTTGATACATACATTCAGGTTGGCAACCATACGATTGGCGGTAATAACTTTACGCTGATAGCCGGACCTTGCGCCGTTGAAAGTAGCCAACAAATGCACATTATTGCTCAAGCGGTAAAAGCACATGGCGCCCATATTTTACGTGGTGGTGCCTATAAGCCACGCACTTCCCCCTATAGTTTTCAAGGACTAGGACATGAAGGGGTAAAACTACTCAAAGAAATCGCAACCAAGTATGACATGCCCATTATTACAGAAGTAGTTGATGCAGAGCATGTACCTGAAATCGCAAAAATTGCGGATATTTTACAAATTGGCTCGCGCAACATGCAAAATTTTGCCTTGCTCAAAGCCGTAGGGCAATGCAAAAGACCCGTTTTACTTAAGCGCGGTTTAGCTGCCACTGTAGAAGAGTTCTTATTTGCTGCAGAATATATCCTGCATGCCGGTAACCCAGAGGTAATTTTGTGTGAGAGAGGTATCCGCACTTATGAGTCTACTACCCGCAATACCCTTGATCTCAATGCAGTGGCAATATTAAAAAATTTGACCCATTTGCCGGTATTGGTAGATCCCTCTCATGGCACGGGCATAACCGACATTATGTTACCCATGTCAAAAGCAGCCCTCGCTTGTGGCGCCAACGGCGTCATGCTAGAAGTCCACCATCATCCTGAAAGTGCATTATCGGATGGCGATCAAGCATTAATCCCCAGTGAGTTTGGTGCCATTGCAACCGCCCTAAGGAAGATGCATCATGTCTAAACTTGAATATGTAAGTCAAATATCCCCCGTTTGTCCGGATGCACTGCGCTTATATGCGTTAATAAGCCATGATGGCAAATGTGCAGATACGGCGTTGTTTACCAGCCCCCAAAAAAGCATCATCGTCAAAAAATCTGCCTTAAAGATTGAATACCATGAAGGACATTGTCAAATCCAGGGTTTCTCCCCAACTGGTGAAATGATTAAACAAAAGCATTTTGCAAAACCTTTGGCATTTGCTAAAAATAATGCAGATCTACTTACTGATGAAGAGAGAATACGACAACCCAGTATTTTTGATTGTTTACGCCAATTACTTGCACTTTTGCCACCTGCGCATCATTTGCTTGGCGTTTTTTCATTTGATCTCATTGATACATTTGAAACATTACCGGCTCTCAATCACGATCCCTTACAATTTCCAGACTTTCTATTTTATCTACCCGAAGAGCTGGTTGTTATTGATAATGCCACCCAACAAACGGTTTGCAGTGTATTAACCAGCCAAAGCCGTCTTGCGGGTTTATTGGCAGACTGTCAAAATGCAGAAAATATTCACGCCACCCTGTTCAGCACCCTAAAATCCATTGAAGCGCCCTGTGCCACATCTCATGAAGAATTTACAGAAATGGTAAAAGCTTGCCAACAGCATATCCAGCAAGGGGATATTTTTCAAACCGTACTCTCCCGGCGCTTTACCTTACCCTGCAGTAATCCCTTTGCGGCCTTTCAAAGGCTTATTGCCAGTAACCCATCACCGTATTTGTATTATTTTAAAACCGCTACGCATACCTTGTTTGGTGCATCTCCTGAGACGTGCGTCAAAGTAGAAAATAAAGTTGTCAGCCTTTATCCTATTGCAGGCACCAAGCCACGCGGCGCAAATTCTGCACAAGACTTACGCCAAGAAACTGCTTTGCGCACCAGCAGCAAAGAATTAGCTGAGCATATGATGTTAGTGGATTTGGCCCGTAATGATATTGCGCGCATTTGTGTCCCCGGCACTTGTCAGGTTAAAGAACTGGCAACCCTCACACGGTTTTCCAAAGTGATGCATTTATGCTCAACCGTACAGGGCACATTACAGCCGGATCTGGATGCCTTACATGCTTATCAAGCTTGCATGAATATGGGTACCGTTTCAGGTGCACCCAAAATAAAAGCAACAGAAATCTTAAGAAAGCAGGAATGCGAAAAAAGAGGTCCTTATGGTGGAGCGATTGGCTGGATAAGTCCTGAAGGGAATATGGATACTGCCTTATTTATTCGTTCCGCCGTGGTTTATCAGGACATTGCGCATATTCGCGCAGGAGCCGGTATCGTGGCAGATTCAGATGCTACAGCAGAAGCTTATGAAACACAATATAAAGCACAGGCGGTGATTAATGCGATTAATTTTAATTGATAATTACGATTCCTTTACCTTTAATTTGGTTGAATGTTTTAAAAAACACCATGCAACCGTAGATGTGTATAGAAATACGGCGCCATTGTCCTATATGCTAGAAAAAATACGGGCACTACCCAGTCCAAAGTGCCTTGTATTATCTCCTGGTCCCGGCACACCGCAAGATGCGGGCATTTGTTTAGAATTGGTAAAGCAGCTGTATCAAGAAATTCCTATTTTGGGCATTTGTTTAGGCCATCAAGTGATTGGTCTTGCCTTTGATGCAAAGATTGCAACCGATGGCATGCCACTGCATGGTAAAGCCTGCCAGGTAAATCATAATCAACAAGGAATTTTCAGCAATCTGCCCTCACCCATGGAAATCGGTCGTTATCATTCTTTATATGTTAAAAATTTACCCTTGATGCTGGAATGTATTGCGGATTATCAAAGCATGGTAATGGCCATCCGGCATCGAGATTTCCCTGTGATTGGTCTACAGTTTCACCCAGAATCTATTTTAACGCCCTATGGCGAACAACTACTTGAAAATTTTATGCGAGGCATCCATGAACACTTTGGAAAAAATATGTCAAGGTCAACATTTAACCATTGAACAAAGCTTTGCTGAATTCAGTGAAATTGTTACCGGAAAATCTTCAGCCATTGAAATTGCGGCCTTTCTAACTGCGCTCAAATCAAAGGGAGAAACCATTGATGAAATAATGGGTGCTATTCAAGCCATGCGTCAGGTCACCATCCCCTTCCCACAAGCACAAGAATTAAAACAAAATTTTACGGTGGTCGACTGTTGCGGCACAGGAGGGGATGGTCAGCAGACCTTAAATATTTCAACTGCGGTTGGCATTCTGCTTGCTTGCACCGGTATTACCGTTGCTAAACACGGTAACCGTGCGGTATCCTCACAATGTGGATCAGCTGATTTACTGGAGTTTTTAGGGGTAAAACTAGAAGTCAGCGCTCAAGACGCTGCTAACACCTTAAAAAAAGTGGGGATAAATTTTCTCTTTGCGCCTTTTTACCATCCTGGCGCACGCTTTGCCAAAGAAGTGCGCAGCACCTTAAAAGTGCGGACCATTTTCAATATTTTAGGTCCATTATTGAATCCTATCCAACCGGATTACCAACTCATTGGGGTGTATACGCCAGAACTCTGCAAACCTTTTGCCCAAGTTTTGCAATTATTAGGTTTAAAACGCGCGCTGGTGGTGCATGGTTCTGGTTTAGATGAGTTGGCAGTGCATGGCCCTACCACCGGGTGTTTATTAAAAGACGGTTTTATTTCTGATTTTTATTTAACCCCGCATGCAGCTGGCCTGGCCAATTATCCCTTACATGCATTGAAAGGGGGTGAAACAGCGCATAATGCGCAAGCCTTACTGGATTTACTCCAAGGTAAAGGTAGTGCAGCCTTTAGAGCCAGTGTGTCCTTAAATGCCGGCGCCATGCTTTGGTTAATAGATAAAGCAATTTCCATTGCCGATGGGGTTGAAATAATTCAAAAAATTTTAGATGGCAATCAAGGATTTGAGAAATTGCAACAGCTGATTGAGGTGAGTAATGCTCAATGAAATAATTGATAGACAAAAAGATGACGTGGCGCAACGGCAAAAACGCCTACCCTTGTCACAGTTTTATGATTCATTAGTCCCTAGCGATAGAAAATTTAAGGGTGGATATATCTTTGAATGCAAATATCGTTCCCCCAGCGGCACCATGCTCAATGAACAATATCCTATTGAACTGTTGGCAAAGCAGTATGCACCCTTTGCAGATGCCATTTCTGTGCTCACCAATGCGCCTTATTTTGGCGGATCTTTTACCCATTTGCGTCGTGTCCGTGCGGTGGTAGATAAACCTGTTTTATGTAAGGATTTTATTTTGAGCCCTTATCAAGTAGCACTGGCGCGATTGTATGGCGCGGATGCCATCTTATTAATGCTATCGGTACTCAATGATGAAGAATACTTGGCATGCAGACAACAAGCGCTAGATCTTCATATGGAGGTATTAACGGAGGTTCACACTTTAGAAGAATTACATCGTGCTAAAAAATTAAAAGCGAATATCATTGGTATTAATCATCGCTCATTGCATACCTTACAATTGGATATGGGACGAGTAGCGCAACTGGCCCCACATTTTCCTAAAAATACCCTGATGATTGCAGAATCTGGCATTCAGACCCATCAACAAATTCAACAATTGCGCCAAAATGTGCAAGGCTTTTTAATTGGCAGCGCGCTTAGTAAGAGTGAAAATGTTGCATTAACCATACGTGAACTACGTTTTGGTACTATTAAAATTTGTGGCTTAACCCGTGCGATTGACGCCACCCATGCTTTTTCAATGGGGGCTAGTTTGGGCGGCTTGATTTTTAGCGAGCATTCTTTGCGTTGTATTACATTAGCGCAAGCGCATAAAATTATCCAAGCAGCACCATTACAGTATGTGGGTGTATTTACTGATCAAAATATTGATTTTATGATTGAGGCGGCCCAAAAACTACAACTGCATGCCGTACAATTGCATCAGTTTCCTAACCATAAAATAGCTTTGCTCCGAGAAAAATTACCACCTGATTGTCAAATATGGCAAGCATTTTCCGGCAATGCGACAATACCGCACATATTACCTCCGTTAATAAATAAAATGGTAGTAGACAATGGGCAGCTAGGCGGTACCGGAAAATCGTTCCATTGGGACAGAATAGAAAATTCCCCTCTCTTGCCACATATACTGCTTGCCGGTGGATTATGTCGTGATAATATCCGCCAAGCAAAAGCACTGAAAACGTGGGGGTTAGATATTAATTCTGGTGTAGAAACGCAGCCTGGTATTAAAGATAGAACGCAATTAGAGGAGCTATTTAATGAAATCTAATGCCTATTTTGGAGAATTTGGTGGGTCTTTTGTCCCACAAATACTGATGCCGGCACTCCATGAACTTGACCATACGTTCCATCAATTACAACAGGATGCGGCATTTAATCAGCAACTACAAACCTTATTGCAAGATTATGCGGGACGTCCAACGCCATTGTATGAATGTCAACGCTTGCCTGTATCATCACACGCTCGGATATTTTTAAAACGTGAAGATTTAGTCCACGGTGGCGCCCATAAAACCAATCAAGTCTTAGCACAAGGACTCTTAGCTAAATATTTGTCGAAAAAACGGTTAATTGCAGAAACCGGTGCAGGCCAGCATGGCGTTGCAACCGCAATGGTGGGTGCCTTGCTGGGTCTTGAAACCTGCATTTATATGGGGGCTAAAGATGTAGCGCGGCAAAGCGCGAATGTCAAACGCATGCAGCTATTTGGTGCAACGGTGATTGCGGTAACAGAAGGCGCGCAAACACTGAAAGAAGCGGTAAATGCTGCCTTGCGTGAATGGTCAGGAACGTATCAAGATACGCATTATGTGCTCGGAAGCGTGGTCGGGCCGCATCCCTATCCTTTAATGGTGCGTGAATTTCAACGCATCATTGGGGTTGAAACCAGACGGCAAATTTTGGAAAAAACGGGAAAATTACCCAATAAAGTTATTGCTTGCGTGGGTGGAGGTTCAAATGCGATTGGAATTTTTACGCCATTTATTGATGACAACAGCGTTGAACTCATTGGGGTTGAAGCTGGCGGTCACGGACTACATGCCATGCATGGTGCCACTATTCAATGCGGGAAAAAAGGGATCTTTCATGGCACTAAAAGTTTGTTTTTACAAAATGAGAATGGCCATATTCACCCTACCCATTCTATTGCCGCAGGTTTAGATTATCCTGGTGTAGGTCCTGAGCATGCGCACTTACATGCCATTGGTCGCACACAGTATGTGGGTATTACGGACAAAGAAGCCATTAGCGCTTTTCATACCCTGGCAAAATATGAAGGTATTTTACCAGCCCTAGAATCTGCCCATGCTATTGCTTATGCTTTAAAAGTGGCTCACAGTGCGGCTCCTGGTGAAATTATTGTCGCTAATCTTTCAGGCCGGGGTGATAAAGATATTGATCAAATGCTGCGTGAGGAATCATTCGATGTCAAGATTTAAACGGTTATTTAACAACATTCAGCAGCGCCCTGCTAAAATACCCTTTTTAATGTTGGGAGATCCCAACCCTGAACTCAGTTTAGCTGCCATTAATGCCCTTATTCAAGGTGGCGCAGATGCACTTGAATTGGGTTTTCCCTTTTCTGATCCCATTGCTGATGGCCCCATTATTCAACAAGCAGCATCCCGTGCTAGCAAGCAAGGAGTAACCACATCGTGTTGCTTTGATATAATTAAAAAAATTCGTGAACGTTATGATTTACCTATTGGACTTTTAGTGTATGCTAATCTTGTCTTTTATCAAGGGACTGACGCTTTTTATCAAACCGCCCATGCTGCTGGCATTGATGCAATTTTAATACCGGACGTTCCAGTACAGGAAGCCTTGCCTTTTGTACAAGCAGCAAAGCAGCATCATATTAGCCCGATATTAATGGCTACACCAAGCTGTAGCGAACAAACATTGCTAGAACTAGCGCAATATTGTGAAGACTATACCTACGTGGTCACTCGATCTGGCGTGACGGGCAATACTCAGCAATGTAAATTCGATGAGGCGCGCGCGATTGCGCTAAAATTAACGACGGTAAATGCACCACCCGCTGTTTTTGGGTTTGGCATTCAATCTGCGCTTGATGTTCAAAAAGCGTATATGGCCGGCGCTAAGGGCGTAATCATTGGATCTACGCTTATTCACACGATTGCACAAATGACACCACAGGAGATTTTAGATGGTTCAAAGATTATCGCTTTGATGCAATCTCTTTATCAAAAGCTTTGAGCAAATTATCAACATATTTTTGAAAATGTGAATCCCCGGCATATTGTGGAATAAGCGTGCTCCACAATTTTACTTGCTCTGCATCTAACGATAAAATTCCTTGATCAAAAAGGCTTAGTTGCGTCAAAATAAAACTCGGTGTAGCGCTAAAATAAAAAGCAAGTCCCGTATGCCATTGAGTTAACGCGTGGGCTTCAATACCAAAGTTTTTTTCCTCTTCTGGTATGGTACCTAAAAACATTTTTATTTGAGACCAATTATATTTTTCATGTAAGAGCTGATCTTCAACCAACTTTAACAAAGTGCCACGCCATTGTGTTGGAACACCGGATATTTTTTTTTCAATCGCAACCCTGTGCACAAATTTTTCCCGATATTCATCGACAAAACTGTGAAAAAGCATTCCCCGTTGAAAAGGATTGTTTGCTTTTAAAACTTTTTGCAGCGTCACCCCTTTAAAATGGCTTTGTTCTCTTTTAATAACCCCTAAATAACGAATATCTGGAAAAACCGTGCCTAAGAGAAATAATTTCTTTTCTTCTTCTGTATAATCAGGCGCATAAACATTCAGCCATTGCTGACCTAAAATAATATGCATCACCGGGCCCGCCGCTTGCGCATCAAAAGATAGCAGCCCAACTATTAACACAAAGAAAATTCTACATCGCAGCATTATTCACCTTTTTTTGATATAGTAGCATTTTTTATCCCTTTACAAAAATGCAGATAAAACCATTTTTACCTATCATTTTTTTAATCACTTCACCCATGGTGACTGCCAATGCACCATTGCATAAAATTTATGCAGATCATCAAATTACTTTTTTTTGTGAACAAAAATTTTCTTCACAGAATAAAATACAGTGGATACCCATTATTCCGCTTAAGCAGTTAGCCCAAAACCGCTTATGTTATCGTGAAAAAATATGCATTAATCGCAAAGGCGTACGCTTTAAAGGCTTACGGTGTTGTCAAGAAGTTGATCCCCTTTTTCAAAAAATGAAGAATGATTTGCATAATTGGGTACCTGAAACCAATAGCGTCAAGCAGCAACGCCGTAACGCTGGCTTTGGGCTTGTTAAGGAACCCATAGTCCCTATCCCCGGCTGTCATTTTTACCTTGATAGCAAGCGAAAACGTCTTGAACCCTCGCCCTTGGTGCGCGGCATGATAGCGCGCACCTATCTTTACATGAAAGACAGTTATCACCTCTCATTGCCACCAGAGGATTTAGCACTTTTCATGGCTTGGCACCAACAATACCCTGTCACTGCTTGGGAGCGTACACGTAATCAACGTATTCGTGACTTACAGGGGAATGGCAATCATTATGTATTATAATGCTTCTTTTGATTTTAAATGCCGATATTGCCAATAATCAAAGGCATTATCCACATCATTTTTAAGTCTAAAAACTGCACGATTATTGAAAATGCGATCTAACATGAGATCGAGCGCACTTTTGCTACCGGCTTTTATGGTGGCACGAATAGGATTCAATTCCTGTAAGCGTTTTAAGGCCTTAACATCACCATGACAGACGCGATCGGTTAAATAATTAAAGTGTCTATCTATTTTTTTATAAGTATTTAAAGCAATATTTTCAAATTCATTCAGAAAAAAATTTTCAAGCAATGATTGCGATTGTGGACCATTCATCTGCGAAATGAGATCTTGTGCATGAATGAGCACACGTCCCTTAGCCTTTTGTTTTGCAATTACTTTTAATTTGGCATTCAATTCTTTTGCACGTTGCACATTTTTACGGGCTGCAGAAACCGTGGCAGTATTGACCATATTAACTGCGACTAAAAACATAGTTTTGGTCATTAAACCAATGAGTGCGCCTATTAACGCTGCAATGTACAGTGTCTGAGGGGAAAGGGAAAACCAGCTGCTGCGTGAAAAATCATTAAGCAACACTAAAACAAACATGCCCACCAATGCACCGCCCACCGTTTGGCCTGCAAGTTTGTAGCTTAATTTACTGATGCGACCTTGATATACGGGTACGATTTTACGATAACCAAAAATACAAGTACCACCAATTAAGGTACCTATCATATAACCTAATGGACGGAAAACAAACATGCTTACATCTGTTGCTAAGCCTTGGCCTATGGTTATACCTAAGACTAGTTTAAATAGTTGCTCGACTAAACGTTGTGAAAAGAAATTTCCAACCAGAGGTAACGATTTCAAGACTTTATCGTAGATGACATTGAATCCATTCGGGATAAAGCCAATAATGGCACGGCTGCAATCTTCTGCAAGGTTGGCGCAATACTTTGACCATTGCAGAATGGAATCCGCATAGGCGTCTTGCTTCTTAACTTGCTTAGCCAACCAACTATCCTCTCAAACGTTTAATCATATCTATATAATAGCCGGTTACTGCCTGCGAGTATAATAAAAACATAACGCTGAATCCCAACTACACTCTACCCTGAATACTTTTTTAAGCGGTAACTGTAATGTGGGTAAGGGCCGTAAACTCATCACTTTTTGCACGCATGATTGCTGATTTATTTTATCACCAATCGCGGTTAATAACGCGGGAGTAAAACAGGTTGAACAAGTATAAACTGCGGTTGCATCATGCCAAGATGCTTCTAAAAAATTAGCACAACTAAAGATAAGATCCCGCTCAATCCAAAAATAGGGAAAATCCGTTTTTACTCTCTGCATTGCGCTTTGTGCTTGTGCATATAATGTAGCCATTGCTTCAATACCAACAACTTTGCCAACATTACTTTGCATAAATACTTGCAAAGCACATTTGCCTAAACCAGATCCTAAATCCAAAAAAATGTCAGCCGTGGTTAAGGCAAATTCTTGTATTATTTTTTTCACACTGGGATAGTATAATTCTCCGTAAATAGGACAGATCCCTTGTTGCATTAAATTCTGCGTGGTATCACCTGCGCATTTTTCCAAAGTATGCGGGTAGACTTTCGTTAAAAAAACCTGATATAGTTCATCATTATTCATTATAATTGTATTTTTTCCTGTGCAATTAACAGAACGCCTAAATACTTTCTCAGCTGATGTTGTAGCAAAAAATTGGCTAAAAGCCAAGCAGCCTTCTTTTGCGCTGCGTTATTTACGTATCGTTTTTATTAGAAGAATGACTGAGCTTGTTTTATGCACACTCTTGATTTTTGGTGCAGAGCAGTTTTTAACCCTCAATGATTTTATCGCGCCCCTATGGCCAACCGCCGGAGTTGGCTTAGGTGCAATTTTTTTACGCGGTTATTTTTTACTGGTTGCGGTATTTTTAGGGACGCTTGGCAGTTATGTTCATAACCATCTCTCTTGGTTCATAAGTCTACAGCACAGTCTCCTCTTTACGGCATTTCTTTTTGCAGTTCGCTTTTTGGCGCTGCGCTGGATAGGCCCTGTCACGCCCATTGCCACTGCTAAAATATTCGGACAATTTACAACGCTCATTATGATTGCCAGTGCTGTCCATATTATTTTAATCATGCCCATTTCTTTAAATGCCTATTTAATGTGGTTAGCAGAAATTAATGGGATTTTATGTTTAACCACGCTGTGCTTAATTTTTAATCCATTTATGCCATCGCGTTATTTACAGTGGGTGTTATCATTTATTTTAATGGGAGGATGCAGCTTGTATTATATTTTCCCAGACGTACGATCACAGTTAGGGTTGTCTTTATTTTTACTAACAGCACTCTCTATTTATGCCAAATATTTTGGACAGATCCCAACCTGCATTACCTTAATAAGCATCCTTGTTTTACTCACCCCCATTCAACTGGGAGTTCAATTAACTTTATTAACGTTAACGATTATTTTGAGCTTAAATATTGCCACTTATACTTTGGCTAGCCGCTAAATGTTGAAAGACGACGGTTACTAATTCAACCTCTTGCGCAGATAATGCATAATTTAAAAAGATAGGAGCAACTCTGGCAAATCGTTCAATGCCATCGGTTGCCATAAAATGTGTCATGCTAGATTGTGCTGTGCTCAATAAATTTTGCTCGGATAAATGCGCTGCGACCATTTCTGCCACTGCATGGGCTGGATCTACAATGGGGATATGTTGGCCAATCACCTTTTGAATCGCTGATTTTAACACGGGAAAATGCGTACATCCTAAAACAAAACAGGCGGGTTCACGGTCAAGCACCGCAAATAAAGGAGATAATATCCGCGCAATAATTTGCTCCACTAATGCGCCATCACACCAACCTTCTTCTGCTAAGGCCACCAGTAACGAGCAAGGCCATTCAATCACTTGACGCTCCGGTGCCAAAGCCTGCAGGGCTTGTTGATAGGCATGCCCTTTTGTCGTGCCTTCTGTTGCTAAAACCACAATAGGCCCCGTGCGTGGAACGGTTAAACTAAGCGCGGCCCCTGAAGCAATCACGCCAATAACCGGCAAGGGGGAAAATCTATGCTGCAGGGCCTCTAATGCCACCGCACTGGCGGTATTACAAGCAACGACCAACATTTTGACGCCTCTGGCAACGAGCGTTTCACAGGCATTCACAGCATAATTTTTAACAGTATCGGGACTTTTAGTACCATAGGGTAATCGGGCGGTATCACCGAGGTATAAAAACTGCTCCTGGGGCAGTGCTTTTTGTAAGGCGCAGAGCACCGTCAAGCCCCCTACCCCGGAGTCAAAAATGCCAATTGGCATATTTTTATCAGTCATATAACTCACTCTATAAACCTTTCCCCAATCATGCCGTTAAATAGAATAACCTTGGCAAGGTGTGTGCTGAATACCCTATACTCATCTTATCACAAAGGGGATCCTGATGAGAAAATTCATCCTTGCTATTTTATGCAGCCTGCTCGTACATCCCGCCCTCATGGCAGAAGAAAGTGCTGCGCAAAAGGATGAATCTATTAACGCGCAAGAACGTTATCAGCGCAAAGAAAGACACCAAGCCCAGCGTGCTGAAAGAAGAAAAACACGTGACGAAAAAATTGATGCGCAACTTGAAGAAGAACCATCTGCCAAAATAACACCAATGTGAAATCATTCCTTTTCCCCTAAAAAGCCATAAAAGTGTATATGCATCTTATATGATGAAATGCTATTCTGCGAAAGTTAAATTTAAAGAATTATCTTTCGCAGAATAGCATAACAGCTGTATTGCGAAACTTAAAATAGTAGTGTAAAGTTTCGCAAATATACTTATTGAGGCAAAAAGCATGATTAATGGACCTTTTGTTGGTAGAGAGCACGAACGTAGTTTGCTAAATGATTTATTGTCTAAAAAAGTAGCAAGTTTAGTGGTTATTAAAGGGCGACGAAGAATAGGTAAGAGTCGTTTAGTGCAAGAATTTGCGCGCGATAAAAAATTCTATGTATTTTCAGGGCTTGCACCCAATAAAAAAACAACGGCTCAAATGCAAAGAGATGAATTTGCAAGGCAACTCAGCACGCAGACAGCGTTGCCGGAAGTGAAAGCAGATGATTGGAGTAAATTATTTTTACTCCTTTTTGATAAGGTTAAACGGGGAAGGATTGTCATCTTATTTGATGAGATATCATGGATGGCTTTAAAGGATCCTGGTTTTTTAGGAAAGCTAAAGAATGCATGGGATCTTTATTTTAAAAATAATCCAAATTTAATTCTAATTTTATGTGGTTCAGTTTCTTCTTGGATAGAAAAAAATATTATTAATAGTACTGGATTTTTTGGAAGGATATCCTTAAAACTAACACTCGAAGAGCTTAAACTGAATGATTGTGATGCATTACTTCGCCATATTGGATTTAATCGTTCGCCTCTAGAAAAATTAATGATATTGTCGTTAACTGGTGGGATCCCGTGGTATATTGAACTTATCAATCCTGGATATTCCGCAATGGAAAATATTAAAAAATTATGTTTTGAAAGAGATGGCATAATGGTTGGCGAATTTGATTTTATTTTTCATGAATTATATGGCCGCAGATGGGAAAATTGTAAAAAAATAGTCGAATATCTGGCTGATGGTCCCGCCCAATATTTAGACATTGTGAGTGCATTAAATTACCCTAGCAGCGGTGCATTGAGTACATATTTAAAAGATTTATTAATATCAGGATTTATTAGTCGAGATTGCGCTTGGCATTTGACCTCAGATAAAGATTCTCTATTAAGCAAATTTCGTCTTAGTGATAATTATTTGAGATTTTATCTGAAGTATATTGCTCCTCGATTAAACAAAATTATGAAAAACCAATTCTTAGATGTATCCAGTCCCATATTACCAAACTGGGAAGGTATAATGGGGCTTCAATTTGAAAATTTGGTTCTTAATAATCGCAAACTTTTGTTTCAGCATCTTGGCATTAAACCTGATGAAATAATCTCAGACAATCCATTCTTTCAGCGAAAAACAGTTAAGCAAAAAGGATGTCAAATTGATTATTTAATTCAAACAAAACATAATACGTTGTTTGTATGTGAGATAAAATTTTCTAAAAATGAAGTTGGACCATCTATTATTGAGGCTGTTCAAGAAAAAATATCGAGAATGTCCGTGCCGCGAGGTTACGCTTGTTTACCAGTGCTTATTAATGTCGCTGGAGTTAAAAAAGAAGTAACAGACAAAAATTACTTCTATAAGATAATTGATTTTACTCAATTTTTATCAAGATAGTAAGGAAAACAGCCATCACCAAAAATAACGCCAATGTGAAAAGCATTGATGAGATGAGAGTAGCCGTGAAAAATTCTTATATTCTCTTTGTGGCGTATTGAAGGCAATCGGCAACACAAAATCCTGAATAATATCTTCCCAGAATTTATGCCAAAAAATTTCATCTAAGCAATTTTCTTCAAAGGTGGGTGCATCAGGTCCTTGGTTTATTTCTAACAACCAAATTTTTCCCGTAGCATCCAGCATAAAATCAAATCCAAAAATTTCAAATATTTTTGTTTTTTGCGGTTTTAGAAAATACGGAAAACGTTTTAATAAATCTTTTACACATGCTTTTACAATAACAGACATTTGTTGATATTGATCAGAAAAATTTTCTAAAGTTTGAGTGGAACGTTGTTCAATATTCGCAAATTCTTCATCTAAGACATAATTCGTTATATGCGCTTTACGATCTTTAAATCCATCTGTTAATGTAAAGGGCAATGCACTAATATTAATATAGCCTTCTTTATATAAAAAAACGCCTGCGTAATTGGTTAATACCACCGGCATTCTAAAAGTAAACTTACGCCCCGCTATTAATGCAGGATTGGTAATATATTGTTGCAACACATGCTCACCCCCTAAGCGTTTAGAACTGGCATAGTGCTTTTTAACCTCTTCAATATGCGAAAATAATTTAATATGGTCCCCATTGTTCAACATAGAAGGCTTTAAGATCCATTTAAGATCATTATCCTGTGACGTTAAATAATGGGTATAAATTATTTTAGCAAAAACTTCATTACAATTATCATCATTAATATTATACGTAAGCGGCATTAATGCTTTACCCGCTTTTTCCATCAGTTGTGCCAATAAGTGTTTATATTCAAAATGTTTTAAAATTTCATCATTTAACGTTAAATTTGCATCTGCAAATATCGCCTCTTTGGCAGAAGTCGCTTTTTCCCATCCCCGCGCCAGCAATTTTCTAGAAATATGAAAGCGAATTGCTTTTTGTGTAGAAAAAAAATAAAATTTATAGTTTGTCATAGACATAAGATAATGGCGGTAATTGTGAAATATCCGTGCATGCATAAATAAGAGAATTTGTAACGATTTTACCCGTGGCGTTCAAACGATAATTTTTTAAGGTTCCTTCAAACGCATAATGAAGCCGCTGTGGCACTTTGGCACTATCAATATTACTTTCTTCACAATTAATTTCAACCCGTTTTGCTTTAAGCACATCAAACAAATACCGGGTAAGCGCATTCATGCCTTCAGTGATGAATCCTTGCTTTGCGTAAGGTTGGTTTACCCAGTAGCCTATTTCAAAACTCGGGATAGCCAGCAATGCAGGTTTAATACCCGTTGCGCCATAATAAATAGTCTGTGTCAAGTCCATAATCTGCATAGGTAATTCTACCCCATCATGCAGCGGGGAATTCCACATTTTTTCACCTTGAGCTAAGTAATACTCCGTATCGCGTAAAGAAGCTAAGGATTGCGCCCAAGGCATCCATCGCTTGAGTTGCGGAAAACTGGCTTTCATGGCCTCATGCATGATAGCGGCATCTTTAACATAAGCGGGCCGAATCAGCACCCGCTCTGTTCTCAACGCTTTTAAAGGGATTGCCTTACGTAACATATTCAACCTTCCTTAAATATATGGCATCTAAACATAATCTTAATCTAAGGCAGCCATTTATCCAATATTTCATACCAAATAACCCACTTCTCTTGACAGGGATAAGTTTGTCTGTCTATTATATCCATAATATGAATATATTTTGAATACAGTATCGAGAGGGCAACATGCAGAATATAGTTAAGTTATTGATATTAATCGCATTTATACTTTGTTGTGGCTGCAATGATAACCAAAATACAGAAAATAAGCCAGAACCCGTCATCGTGGGTCTTGCCCCAGAATATCCGCCGTTTGAATTTCAACAGCACGGCAAGATTGTGGGCTTTGACGTCGATTTGTTGCAAGCTATTGCCAAAGAATGTGGTATGCATATTCAAATCCAGGATATGGCTTTCTCAAACCTTATTCCAGCCCTACAAACGGGTAAAATTAGTATGGCCATCTCTGGTTTTAGTATCACCCCAGAAAGACAAAAAAATATCGATTTTTCAACACCCTATTACCATAATTCTATCGCCCTGCTTTATCTTAAAAATAAACAAGCACCGCACTATGATTTTTCCCATAAAAAAATCGGCTGTCAGCTAGGTTCAACCATGGAAAAGTGGGCCAAAAAAGCAACGGCGTCTTTTGCAGCAGTAGAAATTGTTAGCTTAGATTCTAACCCGCCGTTAATAGAAAAGCTTAAATTAAAACAAATTGATTATGTCGTTATAGAAACACTACAGGCGATAGAATTTTGCAAAACCAATCCCCAGCTCAGCTACCAAACCGTTGGTAAAGCGCAGGATGGCTATGGTATCGCCTTACCCAAAAATTCCCCACTTTTACCTAAAATTAATCAAGCACTGCAAGCACTTGAGAATAATGGCACGCTCAAGCAGCTTGAAGATAAATGGCTGAAATCATAATGGAAATTTATATTCTGCAAGGGATCTGGGTTACCTTGCAATATACCCTGGTTGCATTTTTAGGGGGGAGTATTATCGGGACTACGCTCGCGTTTTTAAAATACAATCATAAAGCCGTTTGGTTGATTAATGCATATATTTCTTTTATGAGAGGCACTCCCTTATTAGTACAATTGACGCTGGTTTATTTTGTATTGCCTTCTTTGCTGGGAGTGTCAATTTCTGTTTTTGTTGCCGGGGCCATTGCTTTTAGCGTAAATTCAAGCGCCTATATTGCTGAAATTATACGTGCTGGTTTAAACAACGTAGATAGGGGGCAGTTTGAAGCATCTCAGGCATTAGGTATTTCAAAATTCCATATGTGGAAAGATATTATTTTCCCACAAGCGTTAAGAACCATTATGCCTGCGCTCATTAATGAGGCTATTACCTTAGTGAAGGAGACCGCGCTTATTTCCACCTTAGGAGAGCAAGATATTATGCGCCGTGCTCAGCTTGTCTCAGCAGAGCAATATACCTATTTACAACCCTTATTGACTGCAGCCGCAAGCTATTATCTTCTGACGTTTTTATTGGAGCAAATGAGTAAATTTTATGATTACCATAGAAAACCTTTGTAAAAAATTTGACAATCAAATTATTCTCCACAATATTCACCTTGAAATTAAGCAAAGTGAAGTGGTCGGATTGATTGGTTCATCAGGCAGTGGAAAAACCACCTTATTACGTTGTATTCATGGGCTGGAAACCAATGAGGGGTTGATTCAGCGCCGTGGCAGAACCGGGTTTATATTTCAGCAATTTCATTTATTTCCACATATGAACGTTCTGGATAATATTATTTATGCCCCCATCAAAACACTTAAACAATCTAAAGCAAAAGCCATTGCTACCGCTCAAGCACTATTAGTGCGCATGGGGCTATGGGAAAAACATCTTTGCACCCCACAACAACTATCGGGTGGTCAAAAACAACGTGTGGCCATCATACGCGCCTTGGCAATGGATCCTTCTATTTTATTATTAGATGAGCCAACCTCTGCACTTGATCCCATGCTCGTACAGGAAGTAATCACCTTGGTCCATGAATTAAAAAATGAAGGGCTAACCATAATTATAGCGTCACATGATCACGTTTTTTTAAAGCAAGTCGCTACCAGAATTATTTTTCTTGAGAATGGAAAACTATTATCGACATAAAATTAGGAGTACCGTCATTGCGAGCGAAGCGAAGCAATCCAGTCTTAGAGCAACAATTTATAAAGATCTTGCCAATAATGCTGGATTGCTTCGCTTCGCTCGCAATGACGAGATCTAGTTGCGCTACATTTCAGTTTCATAAATAGTATAGTAAACCTCTTTTGCTGCAATAGCTTCATTAAATTCATCCAAAGTGAACAGTCCCACACAAGGTCTTGCACCAGCCTCAAGCTTATGTTGGAGAATTTTCTTTACCACCAATACACAGCCCATCGTGGACAGAACATGGCCATCGCCCTTTTCTGCAACAATCATCCAATTAATATCTAAGGGTTGATAAGCAAGGTTTGAACCCGATAGCTGCACATACATCCCTATTTTCTCTAGCGGATCTGCAAAGAACCAATGTGGCTTAATTCCAGACCACAATAAGCAATGTTTAAATAGATTTTCAAGACCCGCATGAAAAACAACGGTTTTTAAAGAAGGATAACGCTGTGGCAATAAGACTAAGTCAGGAATATCCGCATTGGCATGCCAGCGCATCCCTAAATTATCCCCATAATAATATTTTTGCAGCTTTCGCCATCCATGGACCACTTTTTTTTCACCCTTTTCAAGTCTTTGAAAGGGTGTTTGCATATGGGTTAATCTTCTCGCAATCGATGCATCACTCAATCCCACATCAATTTCTCGTAAAATGCCAAATTTGGGGGCAAAAGCATCCACTACCGCCATGGATAATCCTGGAGTTGCCCCCGCACCACTCACGACAATAACATTATTTTCTTTAGCGCGCGCATCACATTGTGTAATTTGTGTCACAAAATCACAATGTATGGATAAATCAACATAATGGATATTTAAATCAATACAAATATTCGCCAGTGTATAATCACTATCTAAAAATGTGGCTGAATGAATGAGGATATTAGCCTGCGTTTCCTTAAGCTGTTGCTTAAAATCCGCTTGCGACCAATCAAGTGAACAACTTTGTATTGCTGCTAAAGGCTTATCTTGTTTGATGGCATGAATTAGCGCTTCATTTTCATGACCGGCAATCAGTAGCGTAATATCTGGGATTTGTGCAAGCAAGCTACATAATGACTTGCCAAGCTTTTCTTGCGATACGATTACCAGAATTCTCGCTTTGTCTTTTTCCATAGACTTTTATCATCCTCACTATTTTACTAATGGTGTGTAATGCCATTTTTGTTTTTTGAAACAGGTGTTTCAGCCGATTTTGCCTGCGTTTTATCATCATTTCTATAAAGAAATAATAAATCCGGCTTCTGCTTTAATACATTTTGCGCTTCAATGGGCTTTTTTTCAGCTGCTGGCGCAAGGAGCACAGGGCTTGCTGCAGCAGTTTGGGGTTTTTGTTCAATGAGTTTTTCTGCAATAAAATAACTTAACGAGCCACTTAATAGTAGCGTCAACACAATGCCATCGGCAACGCCTATCAGCAATGGCAAAGCAAAACTATGCAACAACAAGGCACTTGCCATAAAAGTCAGCCAAAATGCAACATAGAAATGATTTTCCTTTGGCGTTGCGTTTGTCACGCTACTTGGTTCATTGTTTACAACAGGAACAAGCACCTCACCCGGTATAATATTTTCTTTGAACTGAACTTTGGTTAAGCTAAACATCTCGCAATAAGTGCTTTCTGTAAAATCATCGCCATAGTGTTTAGAATCCAACATTTGTGCTAAATGTGCAGCATAAGAACCATGTGCTGCCAAAATTTCCTTAAGTATTTGCATTTTGATGTATTTCTGACGTTGAGGTAGATAATCCTCAATTATTTTTTTACAATTTTCAGTTTCTGGAAATAAAACATTCCAATGTGCACTTGATTTTTCTATAGAAAAAACTAAGGCATTGGCCTGGTGTTTTTTTGCCTCCTCTATAGGCTTAAAACCATCAATCACATTGCCTTGATATTTAATAATAACCGCCAATAGTTTTGAAAGCACGGAAAATTCAAGCGGACCCGCATTAACACCAGATTTTGCAATACCCTTTTCGCCATGCAGATATTCTTTCAGCCCAATGGCATCCCCTTCAAAAAACCACTTTCTCAATTCTTCTTTATTCTGAGTTGTAATTAAACTAGCAATTTTTTCTTTAATCACGGGCATATCCTCAAAATGCCCAGTGATAATATTCTCTGGTGTTGAAATCACAATACTTTGATCTAATGCTTGACCCAATATTTTAAAAACTTCTGCTTGAACTGTTTTATCATTCTCAATAGCGGCAATTACCATAGCCCGTAGCGTATCGGCCAGATCCAATTGCACTTTGACCCAATTGCTTGATGAAATTTCTGCCAATTTAGCCATCAATGGCGAATTATTTTGCATGCTGGGTGTCAGCAAATTTTGTTGCTTTGCATAAGCGAGCCAAACTGCCGTGGAATTGTAAAGACAATTACCATTCCCGATGATTTCAAATTTTATGTTATCCATATAAATATTTACCAGGCCGTGTTTATTTGCTATCTATCTTACAAGGAATAACGATAAATGCAACGGGTACTGAACTTTTAGCCATGGTCCATTGTCTTTCTATTAAAAGGTAGACAAAAAGGAGTCGATTATGCCGAACTACACGAAAGGCACACCTCATAATACACCACCTTCTAGAAAAGGTGATATTACACATCTTCATTCACATGAGAGTCGTTTCAAGAGCAAGGGGGGGGGCCTCATGGGAATAGTAAAGGTGGGCATTTAAATATTCCACCCACGAGAGGAATGGGCAAAAAATAATTACGCGCGTGGGAAGATTAAGAGCGCATCACTCACCGCTCTTTCACGGTAGTGATTAGTCATAGTATCCCTGTCACCAGCGGGGTTATTGACTATTTCACCATTAATCACTAAGGTGGAAGAGCCACCACCATCTAAGTTAATCGCATTTTTACAACTCAGTTGTTGTAAAAGCTGGGTTAACTCTTTAATGGTTAATCCTTCTATTATTTTAGTTAAATGTGCGCGATCTGCCGCTTTGGTATGTGATGCAACTACAAATACCCAATGATCATTATCCTTAATGCAAACAGCGGTTCTGGCATGCCTTTCTGTAATAAATGATCGCAGTGGCTTTTCAGAGGTATAATCTGTTATCACAGAACCATGCTGAATTAACAGTGGCGTACCACCAACAATCGTGTCAAAATTTTGCCAAGCATGCAAAGATCCTTTAGATTTATCTAATTGTGGTAATACTTCCACCCCATTTTTTACCTGCGTTACAATTCTATCCATGCGCACATCTTTAGGATTTTCCACATCCCAACCCATAGCGGCTCGTCCTAATGTCTGAAAACCTATCCATTGTGAATGTATTTTTAAAGCACCGGCAGGCAAACCATCTTGTTCGCCACCATGAAAAAACCCACCGTTAATGCCCGCAAAAGCACCGGTTTGTTTCACCAATTCAGAAACGGTTTCTCGCGTTTGACCACCTTGATTAACTTTTACGGCAACTATTTCATAATCATCTGGATTAAATTCTAAAAGATGAATTTGATGACCTTGTTTTTGAATCGATTGATAATCATAAAAAGCAAAAAGATTGCAGGATACGGCCAGCAAGCAGCTTAAAAAAAATATCCTTTTCAAGATCATAATTTCAATGCGCCTAAAATCGCATCCGTTAAGCGGTCTGCATCTGCTGTCATGGAACGTGGAATACGGCCATAAATGCGACTTATCGCGGCTTGCAGAACAATTCCCATCGTAATAGAAGCACAAAACTGTGGGTCTGAATGCAGTGTTTCTTTAAAAACCCCCACCAACAGTTCGTGCACATTGACGTCTTTATCATGAATAATTTTTAACTGATGGTGTTGAGCTAATAAAAGATAATTAAATAAAATGGGATCTTCGTCATAGTTTTTGCAAAAAAACTTAGTCATATTTCTAAGCTTGTTGTCAATATTTCCTTGTTGCGCTGCCACTTGTTTCATTTGCGATGAAACGACTTTGTAATATTCTGTATATAAATGATGTGCAAGCTCTTCCTTGCTGGGATAATGACGATATAACGTACCTTCTGCCACTGCCGCTTTATGGGCAATATCTTTAATGGTTGTCGCTGAGATCCCTTTTTCTACAAAAAGTTCCAGGGCACAGCGCTCTAATTTTAAACGGGTTTTAGTTCCATCACGCATATACTTCACCTAGTCTTAACGAAGCGTAGATTTTACCACAAATGTGGTATTCTAACGGAAAAATTATCCCGCACAGAAACAAGTCAACCGCCTGAATTTTATAAGCAGCGCAATAAATTAGAGGAGTTATAAATGGCATTAGATCTAGTCTCCATTGAGCATGGTCCAAATCCAGAAGTACTCACCCATCCTGCCGCAGTGGTGACTTTTCCGCTATCTGCAGAAGATAAAAAACTCATTGATGAAATGAAAGAGATGGTGGTGCGCATTGATGGCGTTGGTTTAGCCGCCCCGCAAGTAGGCGTTTCCAAACAAATTATTGTTTATTACATTTCTGAAGATGCGGTTACTTTACGTGAAAACACAAATGAGGTCATTCCACCCACTGCACTTATTAATCCGCAATATAAGCCTGCACCAGATGCCAAAATTGTTTATGATTGGGAAGGCTGTTTTTCTGTGGTTGATACCACTGGCAAAGTGCCCCGTTATGATAAAATTAGTTATACGGCATATACCCCAGAAGGAAAACCCATTAATGCTATAGCGCAGGGTTTTACTGCGCGGGTATTACAGCATGAAATTGATCATATCCAAGGAATATTAATCATACATCGGCTTACCAAAGATTGTGTTCAAGGAAATCCTACGGATATGATGCTGGTACGCATTCGTGAAATGACGCCAGAGCAAAGAGCGGTTTTACGAAAAAAACTTATGGCCAAAGAACAAACCGCACATATAAATCCTGAAACTTTGGAACGTATCCGTGATACCTTGGATGATATCGATGGATAATTGTAGACCGAGTATTTTTGCATGGGGTGATGCCAGCATTGCATGGATTGCTGAATTGCGTGAGCCATGGCTTAACAGTGTAATGCGTGTTATCAGCAGTTTGGGCAAGGAAGGCGCTGTACTTTTTATACTAGCGCTGGCTTATTGGTTTTGGAATAAACGCCATGCCAAAACGCTTACCTTGGGAATGTTCAGTGCTTTGATTTTAAATTTATGGATAAAATCTTTGGTGATGGAATGCCGGCCGCCCCACCAGTTTCACTTACAGGAAGTGCATGATTATTCTTTCCCTAGTGGCCACGCCCAAGTCTGTATGCTCGTTTGGGGCGGTTTTGCTTATTACTTGCGCTCTAGATGGCTCTCCCCCTTATGTCTGTTGATAGGCTTATTGATTGCTTTTTCACGCCCTTATCTGGGCGTACACTATCCGCAAGATGTTATCGCAGGGTTATTGTTAGGGCTGGGGGTGCTTATCATATGTATATTATTTGAGAAAAAGAACTGGGCACCGTTAGGCCGCTTTCCTTTAATAGGGCAAGCATTCATCTTGTTATTATTCCTTAGCATCTTGCCATTCATAATTGCAGATCCCCGTGGTCTTACACAGATTGCTGTAGGGGGCTTATTTGGTTTTTGGCTAGGGTATCAATGGGAAGAAAGAACGGTCCATTATGTCCCCAATAGAAGCCTCTTACCCATGAGTATTAATGCCTGCATTGGCATAATAGGGATCCTCGTACTCTGGCAGGGTCTTACCGTTTCTCACTACCTACAATATGGCCTTTTGAGTCTATGGATAGCCTATGGAGCCCCTGTGATATTTAATTTAACTAACAAATATTTAAGAAGTTAATCACAAGTTCTGGGGACAAACACTGTGAATTCACTGTGT
>JABDCK010000022.1 GCA_013288185.1 Gammaproteobacteria bacterium | reverse complement strand
TTATATTGCGCTCAGCCATGGTACTCGGGATTGCTATTACGGATGAAGGCGCGCATGAAATTGCGAGCCGCTCTCGCGGTACACCGCGTATTGCTAATCGCTTATTGCGTCGGGTGCGTGATGTGGCACAAGTCAGAAATAGCGCACAGATTACGTCAGAACTTGCTAAAGAAGCATTATTGTTATTAGAAGTGGATGCGCAAGGGTTTGATATTTTAGATAGAAAACTGCTTTTTTGTGCTATTGAAAAATTTGGGGGTGGCCCGGTGGGCTTAGATAGCTTATCGGCGGCATTAGGAGAATCTAAAGATACCATTGAGGATGTGGTAGAGCCTTACTTAATTCAGCAAGGATTTATGGTTCGTACCCCCAGAGGGCGAGTCGTCACAGCGCAAACGTATGCCCATTTTGGCTTAACTCCAATAAATGAGTCATTATAGTGACATATCAATATTCACTGCAAATCTTTTATGAGGATACAGATGCAGGTGGTGTAGTGTATCATGCTAACTATGTTAAGTTCATGGAGCGGGCACGCACGGTATTATTACAACAAAAAGGATTGAGTTTTTCAGCTTTAATGGATAATTTTGGTGTACAATTCATTGTGCGGTCTATAATGATCAGTTATGAGCAACCGGCGCGCTTACAGCAAAATATTACGGTAGTAACTGAATTAACTAAGATAGGAAGGGCGAGCCTTCACTTTTCCCAAGGGATCTATTTTGAGCCTAGAGATCCCAAGACGAGAATATGTACGGGTGAAGTGGTTATCGTAAGTACCAATTTACAATTTAAGCCTTGTGCAATACCCCAGAGGGTATTGAAGGAGTTAAGCACGTGAAAACAGATATGTCATTATTAAGTTTATTTACGGATGCCAGCATCTTAGTGCAAATAGTCATGTTAATTTTGCTGATTTTGTCCGTACTTTCTTGGACTATCATTTTGCAACGCGGCCAAGCCTTGCGCCAAGCCACGCGGTTATTTGAAGAATTTCAAGAAAAATTTCAAATCAGTAGTGATTTGAACCGTTTGTATGATTATTTGGCTTCGCGTCGGGCGCAAACGCAAGGCATTGAGAAAGTTTTTCGTAAAGGGTTTCGTGAGTTTATTCGTCTTTATAAACAAGATGTACAACCAGAAATCATATTGGATGGTACGGAGCGGGCATTGCGTTTAGCGCTGGCACGTCAAGAAGAAGAATTGGAACAAAATTTACCTTTCTTAGCCACCGTTGGTTCCATCAGTGTTTATATTGGATTATTTGGTACGGTGTGGGGCATCATGACGGCTTTTCGCGCATTAGGTTCTTCCCAACAAGCAACTACGTTAGCCATGGTGGCGCCAGGGATTTCTGAGGCATTAGTTGCAACCGCTTTAGGATTATTTGCCGCTATTCCTGCCGTCTTTGCTTACAATCGTTTTTCAAGTTTGCAGGAAAAACTCCTGCGTGGCTATGACAATTTAACCGAAGAATTTGCCAATGCCTTACATCGCCGATTACACAGCAGTCAATCTTGGCAAGAAACAGAATCTGCAGACATTTTTGAAAACGGTAAGGATAAGCTCTAGTATGCGAAAAAAGCGCTATTCCAGAAAACTAGTAGCTGAGATTAATGTCGTTCCTTACATTGATGTGATGTTGGTATTGCTCGTCATTTTTATTGTCTCTGCGCCATTGCTCCAACAAGGTGTTGCGGTTGATTTGCCGCAAGCCAGTGCAAAAACTTTACCCTCATCTGAAAAAGAACCTATCGTGTTGAGTGTGGATAAAGCCGGCAATTTTTATTTAAATATTGCAGACCAGCCTCAGCTTACTTTACGGGATGAAGCGATATCCTTGCGGGTGATGGCAGAATTAAAGCGCTATCCAGAACGTAAAGTCTTTGTAAAAGCAGATAACCAAGTAAACTATGGTAAAGTAATGGCTGCGATGGTGTTGTTGCAAAAAGCAGGTGCGCCGAGTGTGGGTTTGGTCACGCAGCATAAAGAGAGCGCAAGAGGATAACCCGTGAAGAAGTATACGCAGTCCACCTATTTTATTATTGCGCTTTGCTTACATATTCTATTAGCCATATTATTATTTCTGAGCTTAGAAAGAACCATTTTTGTCTCTGAGGATAAGCCAGCGCTTTCGCAAAAAGAAATTATTAATGCGGTGGTTATTAATAAAAATGATTTACAAAAAGAAGTGGCACGGTTGGAAGCGGTTGAAGCGCAAAAGCGTATCCATGAAGAAGAGAAAAAACAAAAATTGGCTTTAGAAGAAAAAGAAGCAAAGGACAAAATAATCAAAGCACAAGAATTAGCCGCAGAATTAGAAAAGAAAAACGAAGTACTTAAGTTGGCCCAACAGCAAGAACAAAAGAAACTAGAAGAGAAGCAGCAACAGCAAAAAGCAGCAGCACAAGCCGCCAAAGAAAAAGCCAAAGCCAAAGCAGAAGCAGAAGCTAAAGCGGCGCAAGCAGCCAAAGAACAAAAAAAGGCAGAGAAAGAAGCGCAAGAAGCGCAAGAAGCGCTAGAAGCGCAGGAAGCACAGCGCCAACAAGCGCTACAACGGCAAAAGCAAGATGAAGTTACTCGGCATGCACAATTAATTCGCAGTAGAATTAATGAAAATTGGCGTAAACCTTTAGGGTTCGATTTGACCGGGCTTAAGTGTAAAATTGACGTGAAATTATTACCGACAGGCGAAGTATTGACTGCCAGTGTTATTGTCTCCAGTGGCAGTGTAGAGTTTGACAGATCAGCAGAGCTGGCGGTGCGTAAAGCGTCTCCCTTGCCAATGCCCGAGGATCCTTTTGTTGCCAATGCCTTTCGTCAATTTGATTTTACCTTTTCATCTTTGGAGGCTGCGTGAGAATTTTTCTTTCTTGGGTGATATTGTGTGTAAGCATATCCTTTAATGCACAGGCGCGTTTGAATATTGAAATCACTGAGGGTATGGTAGCCGCAGTGCCCATTGCGGTTATGAAAAGCGAGGAAGAAGTACGCAACGCACATGGCACTTCTTTTGAACAGCTTGCGGTGGTTATTCGTAATGATTTAAGAATGTGTGGTCGGTTTGAGCCGCTGATGTCTGCCCAAGAACCTGGCGTAGAAAATATCGTATTAGGCAAAGTGCAGGCGCTGGGCAATGATAACTTTATGGTTTCATTTCAGTTGCTGGATGTGTACAAAACCAATGTGTTAACCCAACAAACCTTTCAAGGGGTGAAGCAACAAGATTTCCGCAAGTTGGCCCATCATATTAGCGATGTTATTTATGAAAAATTAACGGGTATTCGCGGCGCGTTCTCGACACGTGTGGCTTATGTGATGGTTACCTCAACCATGAATGGTAAACGCTATAGTTTAGAACTAGCAGATGCCGATGGTTTCAATCCAATTACATTAGTGAAATCCAAAGAACCGATTATGTCGCCTTCTTGGTCCGCAGATGGTCGGCAATTAGCTTTTGTTTCCTTTGAAAAAAATCGTGCAGAAATTTACATTATGAAAGTGGCGACTGGACAACGTGAATTATTATCGCGTTTCCCCGGGATTAATGGTGCGCCGGCGTGGTCACCGGATGGGCGCACATTAGCAGTTGTGCTATCTAAAAATGGTACCCCCAAAATTTATTTGATGGATTTAATGACCAAAACATTGACCCAATATACTGATGGTCTTTCGATTGATACAGAACCTGCATGGTCTAAAGATGGTCGCACGCTTTACTTTACCTCCAATCGGGGTGGCAAGCCGCAAATTTACCGTTTAGATTTAGCCACGAAAAAAGCCGAGCGTATTACCTATGTAGGAGAGTATAATGCACGTCCGATGCTCACACCGGATGGAAAATATTTAGTGATGATGCATCGCAGCGAACGAGGCGGAAGCTTCAATATTGCAAGCCAGGAATTGGCTACGGGGCAAGTATCGGTGCTGACTCATGCTAATTTAGATGAATCCCCCACCTTGTCTCCTAACGGAGCTATGGTACTCTATGGCACGCAAGATGGCGATCGCCAAGTATTGGGGTTAGTGACACTCGATGGTCGGGGGCAGTTGCGTCTACCCGCGCGTGAGGGTAGTGTTCAAGAACCGGCATGGTCACCGTTTCTTTCTTAAGTTAAAATAATGGTTTATAAATTTATAATAGGTAAGGAGTCAAACATGTATACTAGGGGGCTACGTCATTTAGCAGTGGGTCTCGTCCTTTGCTTGGGCGTTGTAGGTTGCTCGCATAATGCAAAACAGGGCGCTAAAGGTCAAGGTGCTTATACGCAAGGTGCAGGTGAAGGTGCCGGCTTTGTGGGCAGTGAACAAGAGCGTGAATTACTCTCTCGCAATAAGATCTATTTTGCATTCGATAGTTCAGGTATTGACGCAGGATATGCTGATGTTATTAATGCGCATGCTAACTATATGAGACAAACGAATCGTCCTGTTCGCATTGAAGGTCATGCGGATGAACAAGGCAGCCGTGAATACAACGTTGCGTTGGGTGAAAGACGGGCACGTGCAGTTGCGAATGCTTTAGCTGCGCAAGGCGTTGCACCACAGCAAATCGCTATTGTCAGCTTTGGCAAAGAAAAGCCAGAAGCGATGGGCCATAGTGAAGAAGCTCACCGCCTCAATCGTCGCGCTGTAATTGTTTATGAAAATTAAGATAATGATCTCAAGAAAGTTATCTAATATTCTTGCCATACTATCCTTGTGTAATGCTGGGGTAGTATGGTCATTACCTGAGGTAGAATCACGGACGCAAGTAACCCAAGAACAGGGTTTTGTTGAAATGACGCCTGCAGAGTCATCTGCACCGTTAGATATGACGCAGAAGATGGAATTACTACAACAGGAAGTCCAAGAATTACGTGGTAAAGTTGAAGAGCAAAATTACCAGCTGCAGCAAATGCAAGCGCAGCAAAAAAAGCTCTATCTTGATTTAGAACATCGCATGCGCGATGGAAGTTCCGCCAAAGCCAGTAATACCACGGGTATTACCATTGAGCCAGATGCACAAGTTACACCAGATGCTAAGCCAGAATTATTACATGACGAAAGTGCCGCAGAAGAGAAAGCCTATCAGAAAGCTTACCACTTGGTACAAAATAAAAAGTATGATGAAGCGTTGTTAGCTTTCAAATCATTGATCAAAAGTTTCCCTGAAGGAAAATATGCACCCAATGCCCATTATTGGTGTGGAGAGATCCAACTGATCCATGAGGATCTGGAGCTAGCGGCCCGTTCCTTTGAAATCGTGCATCAAAATTATCCCCAACACCCTAAAGCGGCAGATTCTTTACTCAAGCTTGGATATGTTGAATATGCCAAAGGACAATGGAAGCAGTCTCAAGCTTTGTTCACCCAGGTTAAAAATCAGTTCCCCGGTACCACGTCTGCACAACTTGCAGATGCACGCTTACAAAAGATGCAAGAAGAAGGTCATCTTTAGTATTTTTTGTTCGCTAACTAGTTGACCTCGTCGGTTTAGCATGTTATTTTGTCGCCTTAATAGTTAATTTATAAACTTTATAGGGTGTATTATCATGCTGAATCAACCCAATCCCGCGCAAGCGCCCGCATCCCCCAATGGACCTGTGGCACCTCCTCAAGAACCTTTGACCGCCAAACAGGCCGCAGTGGTAAAAGCCGCAACTAAAAAAGCTGCCATAGAGAAAAAGTTTGATATCTTTGAAGCAATTTTGGGGATCTTAGGAACGGGTGTCTATTTCTTTGGTCAGGCGGCAATGGTGAGTCTATTTTGCTTTTTGGGGTATGCCGTACAAAACTCTGTTTTGGGTCAATTTATCATTCCGGAATTAGCAAAGGTTTTTCCTGCAATGCTTGGCAATGCTATAGGATTGGTGAGTCCAGCCTTAGGATCTTTTATAGCATCACCTCTGTTATTGGGTTTTTCCCCCATTGGTTTGACTATTGCAGGTGTTTTTCTTTATAACGTTGCTAAAGCCGCAGCACTTGGACAGCTTTTTCAGCCGGTAGCGCCAGGACAAGTTAACGGCATGGTTAATTTTTTATTTAGTTGGGTAGCACCAGCCATTTTATTTACTGCAGCGCTATCTTGTGGTGCGCTTTTATCTACTGCTTTATGGATAGGTGCCAGCACCAGTTTGGCATTTTCAATTGTTCCTACCCTGTACACAGCAATAAAAACGCAGCTTTCCCCAGCTGCACAGGCATCACCACCACAACAGCCATCGCCTGCTGAACAACCACCGGAACAACCACCTACACAACAGCCTAAACCAGGTCCACAGCAGCAACTCGCAAGCCCTGCAATCTTATCGGCCTATGATCGCGCACGGGCAGCAGTTACGCAAGCAGCAACTCAGCAGGCGGTAGCGAGCGCACCGGGAATAGCCAAGCCTAAGCCTTAGACTTGTTATTTTACAGTTTTGCGGTATGATCGGCCCTTACATTTTTCTAGGGCCGTTAGCTCAGTTGGTAGAGCAGTAGACTTTTAATCTATTGGTCGATGGTTCGAATCCATCACGGCCCACCATTTTATTAACTAACCTCAGTTTATCCCCAAACATATATAAAATATATTTTTGTTTTTTTTATATAACCTCTTGCGTAACTGCACGTATGTTATGCTAGTCTATTAGAAAATCGTGAAATACATTTTCTCACGAAGCAAAAGTTCTTTTATGTTAGGACTTCATATAAGGCTCTCACTCTATGAAAAAAGCACTCAAAGTCACATTTGGAACGATGTTAGCTGCGAGTATGGTCGCCCCTGCTTATGCGACTGGCAATGATTTTCTAAATCATAGCGCGGTATATGTAGAAGGAACGTACTATAGACCCAGCAATAATGGTTTAAGTGTAGGTGATCAGCTTGTTGCACCCAGTATTACCGCAGGTCAATTCGGAGCTCCCATTCTTGATGGATGGCGCCGGGCAGATTTTTTAAACCCAGAAAACACCTATGACTATGCTTTGGGTTACTCCTATCACATACCACGTAGTCCGACGCGCGTATTCCTGCGTTATGAACACTTTGATGATGATACCGCAATTGGCGGTGTAGATGCGGTGGATTTTAGAAACATTGGCACGGAACCTGGTTATCCAAACTATCCGAACGTGGGACCGGTTGGTGGTACGATGGAAAACGCCAAGTTGCATGAAAGCTTGAGTGAATTTAAGGTCGGCTTGAGCCGCGAGTTGCAGTTTACTCCAAAATTTGGTGTTGAGTTACTCGGATTTTTGGAAAATGATCGTTTAAGCGTCAGCTTGTCAGAAAGCATGTTTGGCACAATATACACGAGTACCGTTCCGCAAGATTTGTCTCGGGATACAGATGGTAAAATGACGGGTTTTGGTCCAGGCATTGGAGCAGTGGGTAAGATTTATCCTTTCAGCAGATGCCCACAATGGGCGTTCTTTGCCGGAGGTACCACAACGCTGCTCTATGCAAACAACGAATATCAACAAAGCTATTATCAAACGCAGGCTGGTGTAAGCGGTGGCGGTGTTGTTAATCCCGTTTTCTATGTTTACGACCCTGAAGATTCTCATTCGCTTGTTGGTAAGGTAGATATATCATTTGGTGTGAACTATCATTATCGCTTCATGCATGATGTTTATGGTGCAGTATTTGATTTGACGTTAGGTCTGCGCTATATGAATATCATTAACGCAATGAAGAATGGTGATACAGCC
Organism: Gammaproteobacteria bacterium; assembly: GCA_013288185.1. Classification (GTDB taxonomy): domain Bacteria; phylum Pseudomonadota; class Gammaproteobacteria; order Berkiellales; family Berkiellaceae; genus Berkiella. The sequence goes on along the minus strand of JABDCK010000022.1, from coordinate 17,221 downwards.
TATAATCCTTTTATAGCTAATTTTGCTGCTAATACCGGATGGCCACAAGATTGGGGTCTCTTTGGACCATTCTTACGGTTCAGACTTGGTGGGCGTGACGCGTAATTCGGACTTTGATACTTTATAAGGACTTTAACTCATGAAAAAAACACTCAAGGTCACATTCGGAACAATGTTAGCAGTGAGTATGGTGACCCCTGCATATGCTCAGAATTTTCTCGGAGAAACAGATTTTTTAAATAATCTATCGGTATTTGTCGAAGGTAATTACACCAAACCTAGTAATAATGGTTTAAGTGTAGGTGATCTTTTAGTTACACCCAGTGCTGGTGGATTAGATGGCTGGCGTCGACAAGTCTTTTTAAATCCCGAAAATGAATGGGATTATGCGCTAGGCTTTACCTATCGGTATTGCGGGGATTCCCGTTTAATCCTGCGATATGATCATTATGATGCTAGTGATGACACCACGAATATTGATATCAGAAATATTGGTTTTGCGCCCGCGCCTGACACCGCTGGTTATGCAATTGTTCAAGAAAATCAGCACGAATGGTTGCTAGGTTTAGCTCATAGCTTGGGATTTGATCAAGGGTTCAATTTAGATTTGATGGCTTTCTTGGCACAAGATAAATTGGATGTTAGCTTACAAGAAACGCAGACGCAATTTGTTGCTAACCAGGGTGGTGGTGTGTTTGCACATTATCACCGCACGACTGAAAATACTATGGAAGGTTTTGGTCCTGGCTTAGGTGCAATGGCGCAAGTCTATCCATTTAGATGCATGCAAAATTGGGGCTTCTTTGCGGGTGGTAGAACAGCATTGCTATACGCACGTAATAGCTATCAACAAAGCTTTTATGAAAATAATTCCGTTACCCCAGCTTTCTATGTTTATGATCCAGAAGATAGTCATTCTATTGTGACCAAGTTGGATATTTCTTTTGGTCTCAATTACCACTGTGGTTTTAGACATGATCTCGGTGGCGCAATGTTTGATATCGCTTTAGGTATGCGTTATATGAACATGTTTAATGTCTTAAAGAATGGTAACGCAGCATACAATCCTCCAAATGGTTTCGCGGGTATTGCAAACTTTGCAGCGAATACCGGTTGGCCACAAGATTGGGGTCGTTTCGGACCATTCTTGACCTTCAGATTTGGTGGCGCGAACGCTTAAGTTTTCTAGCCCTCAAGTTACGAGAAAAACGGGAGCCACAAGCTCCCGTTTTTTTATATCAACCCACATAAAATATCTAAACGCCGTTGTGCCATCCACCGTAACATAAAACTGAGATTATGCGCGGTTGCTAAGCTGGCACTGGAAGGTTCATTGGCTTTGAATAAATGATGTAAATAAGCACGTGAATAATGTGTGCAAGTGATGCAGGGGCAATGTTCTTCAATGGGAGAAAAGTCTGCAGCATATTTGCTTTGTAGTATTTTTACGGGGCCATTTTTAGCCAACAACATGCCATGACGACCCGCTTTGGTGGGATAGGAGCTATCAAACGTATCAATTCCGTGTGTGATGCATTGGCTCATTGCCGGTAAATCACCAATGCCTAATAAATGAATAGGCTTTTCAATGGGTAGGCACGGGGTGGTTGCAGCAACGGTGGTTAATAATTGTTCATGATCACAGCCTAAACTGCCACCAATTGCAAAACCATCAAAATCTTCTTTGGTTAAAATGGCACAACTTTGTTGGCGCAATTCAACATTGGTGCCGCCATGGACCACGGCAAACATGGCTTGCTGTTGACGTTGTTGTAAATGCGCATGCAATGAACGTAATTCCCAACGATGGGTCCGTTTAAAAGAAGCATTGAGTTTTTCTGCGTCTACATGAAAAGGGAGGAGTTCATCTAACGGAATAATAATATCCGCGCCCAAATCTTTTTGAGCTTGTACCGATGTTTCTGGAGAGAGAAAAATTTTGGCGCCATCACGGTAAGACCGAAAAAGCACCCCTTCCTCAGAGATTTTTAATACGGAATTAGCATGCTTTTTGCCGCCCTGGCCTTTTAATTCTTTGGCAACTTGTCCATAAGCCAAACTAAAAACTTGAAACCCACCAGAGTCTGTAATAATGGGCTGGTTACGACTAATAAAACGATGTAAGCCACCGGCTTGTTTTACCAACGCAGTTCCTGGCTGAACCATAAAATGATAGGTATTACAAAACATTAATTGTAAATCCTGTAAATCATGATTATGTAACGCTTTCAGTGAACCATTAGTACCCACCGCAACAAAATTAGGCGTATCTATAATACCATGGGGTGTATAAATACGACCCACGCGCGCGCGTGAACGTTTGGATTGATACAAAATATCAAAGTGAAAATCTGTTTGGATGGGGGGAGGAGATATTATCATTTGATTAATAAACGTCGATTAAATAAAAATTGCGTTAAAAAAGACCAAGGAAGCGTATTGGCAATAGCGATAAGTTTAATGCAGTAACTGACGATAATAATTTCAGTTATTGCATCGACAATGCCATATAATCCCAAGAAAGCAAAAAGCACGGTATCTAATAATTGGCTAATGCTCATGGTAATGCCACTAATCCATACCATGGAAATACCTGAAAAAACCTGTCGTAATTTTTGATATAAGCGGCTATCAAATTGTTGCACCAAGAAAAATGTGATTAAAGATGCCAGCAATAAGCGTGGTGCGGGGCTCAAAATATTTGAATACGCGCCTTGGGAGCTATCATAACTACTCGGTTCATAATAAAGATGTATTTGAGACATTAAGACAAAAAATAGTAAACAACTAAAGCTTATCCAAATTGCTTGCTGGGCGGCTCGGCGGCCAAATTTTTCTTGGAGTAAATTTAAACTCAGCAAACCGCCAATCGCAAAAACATCACTGGCGGTGGCATTAAATCCTAGTAGGGTAATTTGTTTCAGTACAAATAAATTAGCTAGAAAGCTTAATAACGTTATCCACGTAATCAGTGCACTTTGGCCTTTTGCTCTGAAATACCATGAAAATGCAGCGATAATCCCGCAACTTCCGAGAAAAAGCAGTAAATTATGCATAACGTGATCTATAGCCCTCTAACTATTTTAGCTATCATATCATTTTCGCTTGGGGGTGTGGATCAAAAGTACCGGAATTAAGATTAAAACCATGCCAATGATTAAAACGCTCTCATATTTGAACACATCGCCCAAGTTTATTTGGGAGCTGGGGGGAATGAACCCTAAAATAACAATAGAAATACTCACCAAAAAGCCAGATCCCGCCGCCAACCAAATTCCCCAATTTTTCCCGCCAGGGATTCTAAAAGCACGTTTGGTTTCTGCTTGTGAATAACGCAGGCTAATAGCTGCGGCAAACAAAATAGCATACATTAATAAGGATAATTGCGCCGCCATGGCAGAAAGCGCAAAATAAGCGCCTTCCATGGTGGGTAAGAGTAAATACACCAAAGTTAATAAACTACAAATACCCGCCTGGGTTAATAACATTGCCCAAGGCACACCAAAACGATTGGTTTTCGCTAAAAAAGCAGGCAGTAAACCATCATCCGCTGCTGCAAATAATCCTTTGGTGGGGCCAATAATCCACGTAGCCACTGCGCAAATTCCGCCAATGAGAATGGCGCAGGCAATGACTATTTCAAGCCAGGGCAGGTTAAATTCTTTTGCAAACGTTGAAAATGCTTGCATAATTCCTGTGAGATTACTTAATGTATGATGGGGTACCACAATTGCGATGGCTAAGGAAGATAACACTAAACTAAAAAATATAATTCCTACAGAAAGCAATAATGCTTTAGGATAATCTTTTTTAGGATCTTTTACTTCTAGAGCATGCACGGAAGACATTTCCAAACCCAATAAACTATAAATAATTTGAGAAAAGAAAACCAATTCTGATATATTTTTAATCTTTGGAAAAAGGCCTGCAACTGAGAAATCTATTTCCGCACTATGGCCGCGTTTTAACCAAGCAATGCCTAATAAAATAATAATTATCATGGGTGCGAGTGTCCCAATAATGGAACCAAAAGTACTTACGCTACTGGATATACGCATGCCAAAAAAATTCAAAAAGGTACAACTCCAAAAAGTAATCAACACAATGGTTGTCATAAAGCCTGCGTTTTGCACCAAGGCAGGGTCATACAAATAGGCAATGGTACTGCCGATGAGGGTTAAGATGGTGGGGTACCACACGACATTGTAAATCCATTGTAAATAGACGGTACAAAGACCCCATTTAGGCCCAAAGGCTTTTTTAACCCAGGCATAAATACCCCCCTTTTCTGGCCAAGTAGTAGCTAATTCTGCGGTAATTAAAGCCGTTGGAATAAAAAAAGTTAAAGAGGCGATGACATAAAGCGTAATTAAAGCAAAACCGTAACTGGCAGCAATGGGTAAGGTGCGGATACTATCGACCGCAATCACATTAATCATGACCAATGAAAATACTTTCAGGACGCGGGCAGGTGAATAAATGGAAGCTTGCGGCATAATGAAATCTCTTATGAGTTAAATGGTTTGATACAGTGTGTTAATACGCTATAACGGTACTTTAGTCTGATTCAGAGCTTAAAGCAAGCTTTAAAAACATGAGATGACAGATGGCGTGAATTTGGACTAAAGTGGTAAAGGAGGATGAACCTTGTATATACGCATTGCCCAAATAACGGATGTGCCGGCCATATTACATATTCGGCAGAACGCTCGTGAAAATATTTTACGCAATCAGCTGACTGAATCTATGTTTGAAAAAGCGCTAAACAATCATTGCCGTGCTTGGGTTGCACTGGTTGATGATAAAATAGTTGGGTTCTCATTAGCGAATAAAAAAAATCGGAGTATTTGGGGGTTGTTTGTATTATTAGCGTTTCAACAGCAAGGAATTGGCAAAGCCTTATTAGCGCTAGCTGTCAATTGGCTTAAAGCGCAACCTAAACGCTGGCCATGGCAGAATCGAAATATATGGGTCCAGACTGAAAAAGGCAGTAGGGCGGAAAAATTTTATCAGCATTTAGGGTGGCAACCTGGCAAAATGTACCCGCATCATGAAATACGTTATTGGTATAAGGTTGATGCATGAATATTGTGAAAGATAAAATCGTGACTTTTGGTTTTATATTGCGCGATGAAGCCGGTCATATATTAGATACGTCAGGAGAAAAACCCGTTACCTACTTACATGGATATAATCATATTATGCCGTTGCTTGAGCAAGCGCAAAGCGGAAAAACGGTGGGAGATAAAATAAATGTTTCTATTCCCATGGAAAAGGCTTACGGTCAACGAGATGAACGCTTAATTCGGATGTTAGATCGACAGAATTTTGCAAAAAATGATCAATTGCGAGTGGGCATGAATATTGTTTCTTCTGAAGATAAAGATAAACGCGTAGTGATGAAAATTATTAAGATTGAAGGAGATAATATTACCATTGACGCCAATCATCCGCTTGCGGGAATAAATTTACAATTTGAAATGAATATTCTTGACATTCGCGATGCCACTGCGGATGAAATAGCTAATCGTATCCCGGATTTTTATTAGTCAATAAGGATTTTTTATGCGCAAAATTCTTTTTTTACTCCTCTGGTTGCCACTAACCGTTTTTGCCAATTCGTTGGGGGATGTTGCAGAAAATTTGCTGGGACCAACAGCCTTTGTTACTAAACTCGTGATTGTTGCCTGTTATGCCATAGGGGCCATCTTAATTCTTATGTCTTTTGCCCAATATAAAATTCATCGGCAAACGCCAAAATTAGTTCCACTCACAACACCTATTGCTTTGTTAATTTTAGGCATAATTGCGCTATTAATACCGTACGTTACTAAAATGGGTGGTGCAGAGCCTGCGGAAAATACCGATCAAAAAAGGAATGTATTGCCATTGCCGGATACCACCAGCAATAGAGGACCTACGCTACCATTGCCAGGAGAGCCGGCAGTATCACCTGGCACGGAGCAAGCGCCACCCTCACCACCCCCACCATCACAAGATAGTGGCAGCAGCGACGGACATTGGAGTCAGGGGCGTTAATTGGGAAGGCTTCTCCTTTTAGCCTTAGGATCTGTAGGGGAAGGCGCTGCTGCAAAAGTAGATGATACTGCAGGTGCCGCTGCTGTGCTGCGTACAGCCAAGCGCAGTTCAGCGAAGTTTCTTTCTAGTGCTGAAACTTTTACCGCATGCGCGGGGTCTTGTGTTAGCGGGGGTTCTAGCCAGTCTGTGATAGCTTTTTCTAGACTTTCACGCAGTGTACTGTAGCCCGTTGTCTTAATGCCTAAAGGACTGAGATCTATATTGAACCTTTCGAACAATGATAAAATTTTTATGTTAAATCTGGGTATAATTTTTGTAGCAACATGAATACGAATTTCATCAAGCGTGAAAGGTGCGCGCTTCTTTTTATTGATCTTGTTTTGTTCATTCTGTATATGGTTACGAAAAATATTATAAGCAGCTAAAGCAGTATCACGCCAGGTGGTTGTAGGTTTAGTGAGATTGTCTTTGTAATAATCTAATAATATATCTTGAATTTGTTGAATGGCTGCTTCTGGGGTTTGGATAGGACCACTTGCTGACATAAGCGGATCTCCTTGATTATTAATAATAATGCAAGTGTCCAAGAATTGTACAAGTGTGTCAAGAAAAGAAAAATAAAGGCTCAAAAGTGTTGTCCCACATTTTTGCACAGGGTTATCCACAGTATTTGTGCATAACCCGATCAGGAATAGCTATTTAGCTAATTTTTTTTGAATTTCTTTGATTTGCGCGTCAACTTGTTGTTGTTCTTGCGGTGATGAAGGAGAAATTTTCTTGGCTAAACGTAATTGCGTCATGGCACCGGTGAAATCTCCCTGTAACTTGAGATATTGCGATTGTGCCATGTGTGCTTGAATGGGTTGATGTGCTTGAGCATAAGCCGTTGAGAGTAAATTCCATAGCTGTGGTCGCACGGGCTTATGTGAAACTTGCTGCATTAAGATCTGGATGGCTTTGTGTGGTTCATTATACTTAATCAACCATTCGCTATAAAGACAAGTAATAGGGAAGCTACCGGGATGATCTTTAAGTGTGTCAGCTAATCTTGATATGGCATTTTGTGGTTGATGGGTATTCATTTCCATTTGTGCATAAGCCAATTGAAATAAAGGTTGGTTGGGGGATGCTTTTAAAAGTTCATCCAAATAGGGTTTGGCTTCAGAGGATTTTCCAGACTCCGTGAGTGCTAATGCATAACCATATAGCGTTCCCAAACGGCTGCGATAGTTACCGCGATTTAATACTTTAGCCAGATGCGCGCTGGCCTCACTTGGAGAGGAAAAACTATGTACCAGCACGCGGGCTTGGATCAGATGATATTGCAGGCTATCTGGGATTTGCTTATAGGGAAAATGTTGCGCGCGCGCTTGGGCTTGCATGAGTCGAGATTCCGTCAAAGGATGGGTAAGCAAATATTCTGGAATATGATTACCATAATAGCGGGTATCTTGATACATCCGATGAAAAAATGCCGGCATCCCCATGGGATCAAAACCGCCTTTTGCGAGAGAATTGATCCCTACATAATCGGCTTCTTTTTCATGGTCGCGGGTAAAATTAATCAGTTTTTGCTGAGTGCCAGCCAAGGTTGCCGCCATCGCGCCGGTACCCGCTTGTGGATTTTGTGTGGCTATCAACATGGAAGCAATCATCCCGGCGATGGTAGACAAACGTAGCCGTCCCATATGCTCATACATACGAGCAATATGCTTTTGTTGTACGTGGCCAACTTCGTGCGCTATGACGCCAGCTAATTCGCCTTCGGCCTCTGTGGCCAAAATAAGGCCCGTATTGATCCCAATAAATCCGCCAGGTAATGCAAAAGCGTTAATACTGTTATCTTTGACAGTAAAAAAATAAAAAGGCGTTTGTGATTGTCCTTGCGTGGCAATTAACCGATAACCAATACTTTGTAGATACTCGCTCACAATGGCATCTTGTGAGAGCGCAGAAGCAGCTTCTAGCTCCTTCATTATCGATAAACCTAACTCATATTCCTGGGCAGCATTTAAAACCGTAGTCGCGCCGTTACCGAGATCTGGCAATTCTTCATTTGCCAGTAATGGCTGACTAAAAAAAGCGACCGCTATAAAAATAGCGTATGCTATCCACTCGTGTGGAAGGGAGGTTGTATCGTATAATCTTTTCATCTTATCAAGTATTTTAACCTACAAAGGGCAGAAGTGCTTTGACACCTATCTATTTATATAGTTATTCAACTTTTTGTCAGGAGGGAATATGTTAGGGATCCTTAAAGGATGGTCAAAGCGTAATTTCTCAGATTCACAAGCCATAGTTTTATTGATGTTATTAGCAGGCAGTGTATTGTTAGTGATGACTATGGGAAAAATTTTAGCTCCCGTCATTGCTAGTGTTGTGATTGCTTATTTATTACTCTGGGTTGCCAATAGATTGGTAAAGTTACATGTTCCTCGGTTAGTGGCGGTATTTTTTGTTTATAGCGCATTCTTAGGGTTATTTTTAGTTGCTATTTTGTTTCTCTTTCCAATTATTTGGCAACAATTATTGCGTTTATTTCAAGAATTGCCCACCATGATTACGGGCGTGCAGCAATTTTTATATTTATTACCAGAAAAGTTTCCACAATTTTTAAATAAAGAAACCGTTGATGGGTGGGTGGCAGGATTTTTAATTCAGCTCAAGCAAACGGGTAGAATATTATTTACGGTTTCACTTGCGTCATTACCCAGTATTCTAGCATTAATCATTTACTTGATTTTAGTGCCACTCATGGTTTTTTTCATGCTTAAAGATCCCAAAGATCTCACGCAATGGCTGATAAGTTTTTTGCCTCCTGAACGGCCTTTGTTAACCAAAGTGTGGAAAGAAATGGATATTCAAATTGGTAATTATATTCGCGGTAAATTTTTGGAAGTCCTGATTGTTGGTATTTCGACATATATCGTATTTTATTTTTTTAATATGCATTATGCTGTTTTATTAGCAGCATTAGTGGGTTTATCCGTTTTAATTCCTTATATTGGTGTAGCCATTGTCACCATCCCTGTAGTATTTGTGGCATTTTTTCAATGGGGGCTGGGCGCTGAATTTGCGTATTGTGTTTTAACGTATGGCATCATTCAAGCCATTGATGGGAGTGTATTGGTTCCTATTCTTTTTTCTAAAGCGGTCAGTTTGCATCCATTGGCGATTATTGTTGCAGTGTTAGTTTTTGGTGGTTGGTGGGGATTTTGGGGCGTATTTTTTGCAATCCCCTTAGCAACCTTAGTGAAGACGGTGTTGAATGCATGGCCTTCTAGAGATGTTTACAGGGCTCAATGAGGGCATCTAAGTTGCGATCCTCACAAAAGCTCATGAAACGATCGCGGATAGTCGCAATATGTTGTTTGACCGGAATATGAAGCAGAAAAGTGATATTGGCCATAAGGGTATTGTTTTTAACGGTATACGTTTCACAATCCATCTGCTGAATATTGATGCCATATTGCATAAAAAAGTTTGCGAGATCGTTTAATATTCCATAACGATCTTGTGCAATAACTTGTGCGGAATAGCTTAAAGCAGGTGGTTGATGGTTAGGGAAGGTGCGCTTGGTTTGGAGTGTAAAACCCCATTCTTGTGCCTTTGCTGGCAATGCTGCTTCTAGTTTGGCAATGGTATTCCAGCTGCCAGCAAAATAGAGGTGGAATACACATTCTTTGCCCATAATAGTTAGTTTACTTTCTAATATGTTGCATCCACATTGTTTGCTCACTTTAGTGAATGCTTCTAAAATGCCAAGCCTATCACTACCTAAAGCAGTGGCGATGAGATAATGTTGATTATGCATCATAAATTTAGATAACTAAGTTCAACCTAAGATTGATAAGTGTATCATTAAATCGATTCACTTGAAGTGATATTCCTCATAATGGACATAAGGAGAGCTCAATGTTTGAAGGCAGCAGTGTTGCGTTGGTAACCCCAATGATGGCCAATGGGGATATTGATGAGAAATGTTTTATCGATTTAATAGAATGGCATATTGCCGAAGGTACGCAAGCTATTGTCATCTCTGGCACAACCGGGGAATCTGCAACTTTAGCCATCCAAGAAAGAAGACGGCTTATTTCTTTAGGGATTGAAGTAGCGAATAAGCGCGTGCTCATTTTGGCCGGAACCGGTTCCAATTCTACCCAAACAACCATAGAAAGAACCAAGATTGCCCAAAAATTAGGTGCAGATGCATGTTTAGTGGTTTCACCTTATTATAACAGGCCCACTCAAGGGGGGTTAATTAAACATTACACCGCCGTTGCTGCTGCTGTTGATATTCCTATTTTGCTTTATAATGTCCCCTCACGCACGGGCTGTGATATGGTTCCTGAAACGGTAGCGACCTTAAGTGATATTCCCAATATTGTGGGTATTAAGGAAGCAACTGGCAACTTGCAGCGGCTACAAGTATTAAGAGAAAAATGTAAAGCGGGCTTTACGTTTTATAGTGGCGATGATCCCACCGCATTAGAATTTATACGCCAAGGTGGGCAAGGTGTCATTTCAATCACGGCTAATGTGGCGCCAAAAATGATGCAAGAAATGTGTCATTTTGCATTAATAAAAGAGGATGAAAAAGCCAAGGCAATTGATGATAAGTTACATCAACTGCATCGATTATTAATCATAGAGCCCAATCCCATTCCGGTAAAATGGGCAATGCATTATTTGGGGAGAATTCCGGAAGGTATTCGTTTGCCATTAACGACGTTATCAAAGGAATATCATGCAAAGATGAAAGAAGCATTACAAGTCGCAGGAATAAGGTAGAATATTGTGAAAATAAAATATGTATTAGTAGTATGGGTTGTTATGCTCGCAGGAGTATTATGCGGTTGCCAAAAGATCAACCAAAAACGTGCGGTTTATGTACGTGATAGAGGTCAGGATTATCTCACGCATACTATTCTTCCCCCGTTAAAAGTGCCAGAAGGTTACTCTCATCCGCAAGTCACGGAGAATTTTCCCCTACCCGAGCCATTGCCAGAAATGGGTACGCTTACCCCCGTTTCAGTTGTGCCACCGGGCTTTGGTCAATGGTCTTAAATTGAGGAGTTAATATCATGATAACCGAAACTTTATTATATACCGGTAAAGCAAAATCACTTTACACTACAGAAAACCCAGATCAATTATTGTGTGTTTTTCGGAATGACACGTCGGCATTTGATGGTGAGAAAATTGTGCAGCTAGCAAGAAAAGGCATGGTAAATAATTATTTCAATGCTTTTATCATGCAAAAATTAGCACAAGCAGGCATCCCTAATCATTTTGAAAAACTTAAAAATGATACATCATCCATCGTCAAGCGTTTAAAAATGATCCCGGTTGAATGCGTGGTGAGAAATTTTGCCGCCGGGAGCCTTTGTCGGCGCTTAGGCGTTGAAATGGGATTAGAACTCAAGCCACCCACCTTTGAGTTCTTTTTGAAAAATGACGCGCTGCATGATCCTATGATCAATGATTCGCTCATTATTACTTTCCAATGGGCAACGCAAAAAGACATTGATCAAATGAAAGCCTATGCCTTGCAAGTCAATACCGTGCTTTCTGAACTTTTCCTCAAAGCCGGGCTCTTATTAGTCGATTATAAATTGGAATTTGGTCATTATCATAATTCCCTTATCCTCGGGGATGAATTTTCACCGGATGGATGCAGAATTTGGGATGCAAAAACCAAAAAAGTACTAGATAAAGACAGATTCCGTAAAGATATGGGTGATGTGGTTGAAGCCTATGAAGAAGTAGCGCAACGCTTAGGGATTGCATTACCCGTTATGCCGGTCGCTTAAAATCAGCCTTTTATCACTATTGCTTTAATTATCCTTGACAGCACCCCCTAAAATCATTATTTTAGGGGGTATGCGTAAAAATATTTGCTTACAACTTATTCTTCCTCCCCCTGTGCCTCGGCCTATGTAGTCGCAAGGCATTTCTTTACCTATTAGCCTTGCGACCTTTCCCGATTAATACCTACATTAATGCAGAAAGCAGGGTGATATGTATGAAACAATTAAAAATTTATTTAATCTGGGCTGTGATTGCCTTATTCTATTTTTATCAATATATCTTAAGAGTTTCTCCCGGTGTCATGGTGGTGGAACTTAAACAGATATTTCATTTAACCGCACAAGAATTTTCTTCCTTAGGCTCCATTTATCTTTTCGCCTATTCATTATTACAAATACCTTTAGGCTTTATGCTAGATAGAGTGGGTGCTAAAATTGTTGTACTTTGCTCAATACTCTTCTGTATTGCCGGGACTAGCCTATTTTCCTTTGCTGAAAATGTTTGGATGCTGCAGCTGGGGCGTTTTTTAATAGGATTGGGTTCTGCACCGGCCTTTATCTGCGCGCTCAAGATTGTTTCTGATTATCTTCCAGAAAAGTTGAGTGGCTTATTAATGGGGATTACTTTAGCTGTCGGCACCTTTGGTGCCTTATTGTCAGGGAAATTTCTGGTTTCTATTTTAGACAATTATGGTTGGCAAAACACCTTGTTGATTTGTGCAGGGTTTGGTGGACTAATTTTAATGTTAGTGATTGCCATTATTCCCTCTAAAACTAAATCAAATCTAGAAACAGTGCAGCTCAAACAAGGGCTTATTGCAATTTTCAAACAAAAGCAGATCCTCATTTATGCCGTAATTGCTATTTGCGTTTACACGCCGCTTTGTGTCTTAGCAGATTTGTGGGGCACGGCCTTTTTAATGGAAAAATATGCGCTTACCCGCGCAAATGCTGCCCAATTATCGTTATATTTATATGGTGGCTTAACCATAGGCAGTCTCATTTTACCTTGGCTAGCCATGAAATCGGGATTGTTAAAAGAGGTGTTACAAATATGCGCCATGGGATTAGTATTGTCACTTTGTGCCCTACTGTATGTTGATGATTTATCCGTTTTTCAATTATCACTACTGTTAACGTTAATCGGATCTTTTTGTGGTGCGGAAATGATTTGCTTTGCGGGATGTGTGCAACATAGTCCGCAATCACTTTCAGGTTTAACTTTGGGTGTGGTGAATACCTTAAATATGTTAGGCGGAGCAGTTATTCAGCAAATCATTGGTTGGTACTTAGATTTTCATTGGCAAGGTACTTATGATGTGGATGGTGCACGTTTTTATAGTGCCGCTGATTTGACTTCGGCATTTTCATTATTAATCATCATTATCTTTGTATGTGGATTATTGACATGTAAACTTTCTAAAAGGAGAAGAAATCATATAAATGAAGCCCATATGCACTTTTATGAAAATTAATCACATATTGCGCTTCACTTTTGCTTCGTCCATAATCAATTCCAGTTTCAACAATAGGAGATTGTAAGAATGCAAACAGGACCTCAGTCAGCAGCCCTAAAAGATTTACTAGAAGCCCTTAGTGTGGAACAACTGTTGGAATATATCCAAGTCAAGTATAAGGCTGAACAAGCTAAGTATCTTGCAGAAATTGCTCGATTACATAATGACGGCGAGGAGTCGGAAGATGATACGTCGTCACTGTCATTGACAACAGTGACAGATGACAAAGAAAGAGAGAGTTTGCAAGCAACCGTTGAAGCGCAACAAAAGGAAATTCAAGCATTAAAAGAAGATAATGCAAGTTTGCGCAAATCGCTTAAGGAGTTAAAAGCGAGCTTTCTGAAATCGAAAGACACAGAACAACTGATGTTAAGCAGAATTGCAGATCTTTCAATGGTGCGCGGAATAATGCCATATGTTCCTCCTATTGCTGTTGTTTATCAGCAATCACAGCACCGTCGGAGACACTTTAGCTTCGTAGAAACACCGCAGTCCTTAGATGAAGGTAATGCTCAATCGGTAACTACAAGGACCAGCTTTAGACGTATCTAATTGGATGTTTAATTATGCGCTGGGAGTATTTCTGGCGCATTTCCGTCCTTTTGATAACAAGGATGTTCATGAAGTCAGTAATTATTCGTACACCAACATTAAAAGATGAAAATGCCTTTTTAGCAATGGTGCATACCAGCGATTCCTTACATCATCCTTGGGTGAAACCGCCTGATGAGCATGATGCGTTTGTGGAATATATTCAACGCACTCAGCAGGATAATCAAAAGAGCTTTTTAGTATGCGCCTCTCAGGGTGATATTATTGGTGTTTTTAATATAAGTGAAATTGTGCGTGGCTGTTTTCAAAGTGCGTATTTAGGATTTTATGCAGCGATTAAGCAAGCAGGGAAGGGCCTAATGAGTCAAGGGTTACGCTTGGTGCTGAAGGAAGCTTTTACCAATATGGAGCTACATCGCCTAGAAGCCAACATTCAGCCTGAAAATACTGCCTCACTCAATTTTGTGAAAAAAAATGGCTTTCGTAAAGAAGGGCTTTCAAAACGCTATTTAAAAATAAACCATGAATGGCGCGATCATGAACGTTGGGCAATTACGGTTGAGGATTGGCTATGAAATCGTATGATTTTACGCAAATAAAGCTAGTTGCAGCAACAAAAGATGATTTTCTCACCATTAAAAACATGACGCAATTTTATACCTATGAATTTAGCGCGGCAGTAGCAGATAATTTAAACTGGCCACTTAATGGTGACGGTAAATATTTTGAAATGCAAACGTTACCGCTTTATTGGCAAGAAAAAAACCGCTATCCCTTTATATTATATTATAAAAATGAAATTATGGGTTTTGTGCTTATCAATGTGCTGGGCAGTACTGCTGATGTTAATTGGAATATGGGCGAATTTTTTATTATCCGAAAATTTCAAAATAAAGGTATGGGTCGTATGGTGGCCAAACTTTGTTTTGAACAATTTCAGGGAGTATGGGAAGTGATGGTTATTCCTGCAAACCAAGCCGCATATCAATTTTGGAAAAAAGTTATTAGTGATTATACGCAGGGTGATTTCAGTGAATCAATAAAACCCATCGCCTATAAAACTAATGAAGATAGAATTGTATTTAAATTTGATACTGCTAAAAAGAACAAACAATGAATCGTACAAGATTAAAAGCAGTGCTGACAATAGTAGGCATTTTTTTTTCACTAGCAACCTTTGCCGCAGAATATCTCACCAGTAAAGATATAAAAGCACTTACGGCAACCCCAGCAGAGTATCGATTACCTTATGGCAAAGAAGCGCTGCAATTTGGCGATTTGCGGCTCCCTAAAGGAAAAGGACCATATCCCGTGGTGGTGGTTATTCATGGTGGCTGCTGGTTATCAAAATTTGTGGGTGCAAGTATTACCGCGCCCCTAGCAGAAAAGTTGACCCAAAAAGGCTATGCAACGTGGAATATTGATTACCGAGGTGTGGATACCGCTGGCGGAGGCTGGCCGGGAACTTTTCAAGATGTAGGTAATGCCATCGATTATTTAAGGAAAATTGCCCCCAAATACCATCTTGATTTAAAACACGTTGTCATTATTGGGCATTCTGCGGGTGGTCATCTAGCACTTTGGGCCGCGGCACGTCATAAATTACCTAGCGCTAGTGTAATTAATTCAAAAAACAGTCTTCGTATTCGTGGAGTCATTGATTTAGGCGGGCCGGGCTCTCTGCAAGCCTTTATTCCCATGGAGGAAGAGGTGTGTGGTGACAATCAAATTTTTGCAAGGCTTTTGGGTACTAACCCAGAGGTGATTAAAAAAAGATTAGCCCAAGTGTCTCCGGATGAATTGCTGCCATTTGGTGTAAAACAAATTCTCATTACCGGTGATAATGATGTGGCGGTACCTCCACAACTTGGAGAAGATTATGTTGAAATGGCACGTAATAAGGGTGATGAGGCAACCTTCATTCTGGTTAAAAATGCAGGTCATTTTGAAGTGATTGCACCAGATTCCATGGCATGGCCTTTAGTTGAGGCCGCTGTACATTCTTTGATGGAATAAAAGAATTATAACTTTGGCTTATCTGGCTTTGATGAAACATCACTGGGTGGTGCTGTTGCGGGCGCTTCATAAGCCGAGAGCAACCCTTTTCTCGCTTTAGAGCGCCGGGTAAAACGCTTTATTATTTCAACACTTTTCATCATATCTTTTACCGTAAAATTTTTACCATGCGCTGATGTTAATCCTCTAAATTTTAAGTCTTCAAAAGCAACACGCTTCCAGCTAGATTTGTTTTCTGCCAATTTAGTGATTCTTGCTTCAATTTTATTCTTATGGTGTTCTAAGACTTCACTCTGGTGATTTAGCTGACGGCGTTCTTCTATTTCAGTAACGCAGTTGCCTTTTTAAGTAATAATTCACGCTTTTCATTAATTCCAATTGCATGACGTAAAGCTTCACATTCATGATTCAAATCCTTAATTGCTCTTTGAGCATCAGACGTTAATTTGTAAAAATTAAAATTCCCTTCTGTGCCTAAAGCTTCAAATGTTTTTCTAAGAATATTAAATTCATAATTCCAAAATATACTGGAAGTTGCAATTTCCCCTTCAGGTAAAAATACATCAACATCTTGACCGTCAAAGCGCATTACATATTGTGTGGATAAGGCACTCCATAAAATAGTAAATAGGCTAAGATCTGTCACATAATCAGGACTGCTAGGTAAGGCGTAAGCAGGAAATAGTACTTCTGAAATATATTCTTCTTCTAATTTATCCATGATATAAGCGGATGGATGATCAAGTGTCATACTGGCGCCTAATTTATCTGCTCGTTCACTACCCAATGCCATCCAAAGATTAATTTTAGGTGCCGGTAGATTTTCTAATAAAGGTCTAAAAGCTTCATCTAATACATTTCTTAAATTTTCCACAGCATTTTGTTGTGCTCTTGTCCAGATAATTCTATTTTTCCCTTCATGGACAACGGTTGCTAAATGACCGACTTTCATTGGAACGCTTTTTTGATTTCTTGTATCAAAAATCTCCAATTTAGCAAGATAAACTGCGCTGACAAATTTGTTAAACATTTGAATAATTGTTTCTCTAGAGAGTGTACTATTGATTTCTTTGCAAGCAGTATAAAATTCATAGAATAAATCATAAAGCATATCTGTATTGATCAATTCCATCTCTCTTAAGCGCTCACTGTCAATCTTACGCTTAACAATATCTTCATTGACACCTGAATCACTAAGCATTTCTGCCTTTTTATTTGCGCGTGCCAGAGTAATTGCAGACAGTATCTCATTGATATTGGAATGTATAAGCTCCCGCAATTCTGCGT
>JABDCK010000021.1 GCA_013288185.1 Gammaproteobacteria bacterium | reverse complement strand
GGAGGCCAGAATGTTAAAAATAGTTCAATTTTGAAGAAAAATGCAGAAACCTCTTGAAATTATAGAAATAAAGTATTACTCTTACAGGTAAGGGTAATACTTTATTTTGGGTGTATCTATGCATATTACTGAAAAAGGTCAAGTGACGATCCCTCATCATATCAGAGAGCAATTTGGATTGTTGCCACATACTGAGGTTGATTTCATTGTCAAGGATGGTGATATTCTTTTAGTAAAAAAAGTTGGGAGTTCTCCTCTTGAAAAAATGCGTGGTATTGCAAAAGGTAAATTTACAACTGATGAAATAATGGAATTAACAAGAAAATGATTCTTGTTGATACCAATGTGATTTTAGATATACTAACGGATGATCCAAAGTGGGGCGAGTGGTCTTTTAATACGCTTGAGACGCAACAAACCATATTAGCAATAAACCCAATTATTTATGCTGAAGCATCAATAAAATTTGATAAAATTGAAATTCTTGATCAAGCACTTATTTCTTTTAAACGTCTAGAATTACCTTATGAAGCTGGATTTTTAGCTGGTAAAGCTTTTATGAACTATAAAAGAAAAGAAGGAAGGAAAACTGCACCTTTACCTGATTTCTATATTGGTGCGCACGCGTCTATTTTAAATATTTCTTTGATCACAAGAGATATAAATCGATACGAAACCTATTTTCCTAAACTAAAATTAATCCATCCTTAGAGGCAGTATTAATGGAGCTCTTTGAGCTTTTCAATAATATCTAAGGATTCATGGATATAAGCATCTCCCATTCTTAAACAGGGTACTTGGGAGCTACCTGTTAATTCTAACATTTCTTTTTGTGCCGCATTATCTGCCCAAACATCTTTTATAACAATGTCCATTGGGTTTTGTTGTAAATAATCAGTGACTCTGGCACAAAATCTGCAGCTGCCGCCAATATACAAAGTTAGTTTAGGAGTTGTCATATGAACACCTTTATTTTGTTATTTAAATAGTATAAAAATTCATGCGCAATCATATAGTATAATAGTTTAATATGGGGAAGCTAGGGAGGAGTTGCAATGGCAAAGATCCGTGTTAATGATATTGATTTTTACTATGAATGCCATGGTAAAGGAGATCCTATAGTATTAATTGCGGGTTATTCTTGCGATCATACTTTCTGGGCAAACATCATTGATGAACTGACGCTACATTACCAAGTGTATATTTTTGATAACCGCGGCATGGGGCAAACAAAGGATTCTACCGTAGAATTAACACTTGAATTAATGGCTGATGATGTTATTCAAATAATTAAATCGCTTAATATAAAACAGCCCATTATTCTTGGCCATTCCATGGGAGGGATAATTGCACAAATAGTTGCACATAAGCATCCAAAAGGCATAAAAAAACTGATTGTTTTAAATTCTGCTGCTACTATTAACGCAAGAACACTCATGGTGCTTGATTCTCTTTTAAAAGTATTTAAAGAAAATGTGTCGTTTGATACGTTAATTAGTGCAAATATGCCATGGTTTTTTTCACCAGATTATTTGGCCAATCCCAAGAATATTGCTTGGTATAAAGAATTTTGTAAAAATAACCCTTTTCCACCACGTACGAGAATTTTAGAACGGCAATTAGCGGCATTAGTGCAACATAATTCAGAAAATTGGTTAAGTGAGCTACGTGTGCCAACGCTTGTTATTGCATCAGAAAATGATATTATTTGTTTACCTGCTGAAAGCAAACGCTTAGCAAATAATATTCCTAATGCAGAATTTAGAATGATCTCTGGAGGACATGCCAGTCCCGTAGAAGATCCACATCAAGTAATTTTGGCACTGGCAAATATATCTTTTTAAAAAGGAAATTTTATGCAATATCAAATAGCGGTGGTGGTTGGTAGTCTTCGTAAAGATTCAATAAACCGCAAGTTGGCAAATGCAGTAATCAAGATGGCGCCGGCAGATTTTTCATTCAAACAAGTGCAAATTAGTGATTTACCACTTTATAACCAAGATGATGATGCAAACCAAGCCGCCGCTGTGAAGCGCTTGAAGGCAGAAATCAGCGCATCTCATGGTCTATTATTTGTTACTCCAGAATATAACCGCTCAATGCCAGGCGTACTTAAAAATGCTCTGGATCATGCTTCTCGGCCTTATGGGCAGAATGCCTGGGGAGGCAAACCTGGTGGCATTATTGGTGTTTCACCGGGCGCAACCGGCACGGCTTTGGCGCAACAACACTTGCACAATGTTCTGAGTTATCTGGATGTTCCAACACTATGCCAACCAGAAATATTTATTCAGATGAAAGATGGGCTATTTGATGAAGATGGCAATATTGGTGAAGCCAGCAAAAAATTCTTGCAAAATTGGATGGACAAATATGTAGCATGGGTGAAAAAGCATGTCACTGCATAATTGGATAGCGCCAATTCGTTTACAAGGTAATCATGTTTGGTTAGAACCCTTATCGCCAAAGCACCATGATGATTTGGTTGAAGCAACCAAAGATGGTGCGCTTTGGAAAAAGTGGTATACCTTTGTACCTGAGCCAGAAAACATGCATGAGGCAATTAATGAGCGTTTAGCACTGCAAGAAGCAGGGAATATGATCCCCTTTGCGGTTATCAGTTTAGCTACAGGCAAAGCCATTGGCATGACGACGTATCTTAATATTGATGCTAGCAACAAACGTGTTGAAGTAGGCGCAACTTGGTATCGTAAAAGTGCACAAAGAACTGCAGTAAATACGGAATGTAAATGGTTGCTATTACAGCATGCATTTGAAAATCTAGCCTGTATTGCAGTAGAGTTTCGCACGCATTATTTTAATGTAGAGAGCCGAAAGGCGATAGAAAGATTAGGAGCAAAATTAGATGGTATTTTGCGTAATCATATGGTTATGCCGAATAATACGCTGCGTGATACCTGTGTATACAGCATTATTGCTTCTGAATGGCCAACGGTTAAAGCATGCCTGTCTTATATGTTGATATGAAAATATACATAGAAACTGAAAGATTGATTTTAAGAGAATGGCAAGCAGCAGATTTGCCGTTTTTTGCAGCAATGAATCAAGACGTGCAGGTTATGGAATTTATGTTAAAGCCACAGCTCACTTTTGACGAGACCTTAGATTTTTATAATAGAATAATCACCCATTTTGAAGAACATGGCTTTGGACTATTTGCTTGTGAACTAAAAGAAACGCAAGAATTTATGGGATTTATTGGGTTGAGCATCCCCAATTTTGAAGCGCATTTTACGCCGTGTGTGGAAATTGGCTGGCGATTAGCAAGAAAATTCTGGGGAAAAGGATATGCCACAGAAGGCGCTACAGCGGTGCTTAAATATGGTTTTGAGGTATTACATCTCCCTGAAATGGTTTCTTTTGCGTCTTTAGGCAATGCCCGCTCCATGCATGTTATGGATAAAATTGGCATGCACCGTGAAAGCCGGGATGATTTTGTGCTTCCATTGCCCCCATATCCACCATGTGTATTATATCGCGTGCAATCCTTTTATTAAGCAGTTAAATGACATTATTTTAATAAAATGAATAATATAATAAATATTATTAAATTTAATATTGATTTTATTAAAATCCTCTTTATAATCTGCTACTTTTAGTAGGTCATCATGAGGAATGAAGTTATGATTTCACAAACAATAATGAAAAGTGGCAGTACTTTTTCCGCGCCTAACACCTGGAAAATTGAGGTATTGGATACGCATACTACGTTAATAGGGCCTGAAAACGACTTGTCAGTCTATTTCGTAGAGCTTCCCCTCACAGAGTCTCCTGAGAAAATGGCAGAAATTGCCTGGAAACAATTAAATCCGCATTTTTCTTTCAAGCAATCACAAGCACTTTCCTATCCTGGAATCGGAGATTGGGAAAGCATGCAACAACTGATATATGAAGTACCCCCCAGTGAATCAAAGAATATTATGGCCTTTGTGCGTATTTTTCAAAAACAGGCTTACATCAGTCTGGTTGATGCCACCATTGCTGCTTTTAACCGCCGCAGCGCGGATTTGCAATTGATGATAGAAAGTTGGAAGCCTAGGAATTTTCATGAGCCTAATTTACAGGATCAAGATGCAAAGGCATGGACCGATGCTGACAGAGATGCCTTTGGTAAATTTATTCAATGGGGTATGGCAGAATTGCAAGTTCCTAGCGTTGCGGTGGCTATCGTTAAACGGGATGGTGGAATTGTGTTTAGCCATGGATATGGGGCCACGGTTGATACGCCCTTTATGATTGGCTCAACTACTAAATCACTGACCACTTTAATGATGGGTGTATTAGTAGATCAACAGAAGCTAACCTGGGATACGCCGGTCACAGAAGTGCTTAAAGATTTCAGTCTTGGAGATGAAGATCTGACGCAACAGCTAACCGCACGTTTGGCCGTGAGCGCCTCTACTGGTCTGCCACGGCGGGATGTTGACTTTATTTTTAACTATAGCCATATCACGCCCGAAGATAGATTAGCGCAAATGCGAGAAATGAAGCCTACCACTAAGCTAGGGGAAACCTTTCAATATTCTAATTTATTGTTTATGGCGGGTGGCTATATGGCCGCTCAAGCCTATGCGCCATCTCTGAATTTAGAAGCATCTTATGCTCAAGCGATGCAGCAGCTTGTTTTTGAGCCGCTGAACATGAAAAATACGGTGCTTCAGGCTAAAGATGCGCTAGCAAAAGGTGCGGCTTTACCACATGTTATTGGCTTTGATGGTCAGTTACAGGAAATTCCTTTAGATTTAGAAAATGCTATATATAGCGTGGCGCCAGCGGGCGCAGTATGGTCTAGTGCACGCGATATGTCTCAGTATCTGTTGGCAGAAATGAATAATGGTGTGTTCAATGGTAAGCGCGTTATCAGTGAGCAAGCATTGACTGAGCGGCGCAAACCGGGTATCAGAATGGGAGAAAAATCTTTTTATGGTCTGGGGCTGATGGTGAGTGAAGAGCAGGGATTGCAGATTATTAGTCACGGTGGTGCTACCATGGGATTTTCATCGGATTTATTCTTTTGCCCTGAGAAAGGCATTGGGATGGTGATCCTCGCTAATCGTCATTGTGCGCATCTATTATTATATGCAGCGAAACAAAAGTTTTTGGAATTGACGTTTGGCGCCAAGCCTCAAGCAGAGGAAATCATTAAAGCGGCTGTCTTGCAACAAAATGCCGAGGTAACCAAAAATCAAAAAGATGTTTCACTTTTACCTGAAAAGCTCGCTTGGCTTTATGGATTCGTGGGAGAATATGTTAACCCGCTTTTGGGAAATGCGCATCTTTATCCCATAGAGGGAGGATTTGAAATGGCATTCAAAGAATGGAAATCGCAAATTGGGACCCACACAGATGAAAAAGACCAGCAATATTTGGTTCCGGTCAGCCCTCCTTTACATGGCGCATTCAAATTGCAGCCAGTTGAACAGGGTAACCTGTTGTTAGATGCGGGCCAAGAAAAGTATTTATTTACTGCTTATAAAAACAAGAGAATGGAAGATGAAGCAAAAAAAGATTCATCGCTGAGATTATCAAGATAAATATTGGAGCAAACCATGGGAAAAATAATTTCACAATGCCCTTCTTGCAACAGTCCACATGTGCAAGTTGCAAAAATTGAATGTCCTGATTGCCATACCTTATTTGAGGGCAGGTTTGATATTCCTTTTTTGCTAAAACTCTCTGAAGAAGACTTAACCTTTATTTTGGATTTTGTTAAGTGTTCAGGTAGCCTTAAGGAAATGGCGGCCAAGCAAAAAATTTCTTATCCGACTTTAAGAAACAGATTAAACATGCTCATTGATACACTTGATAATCTTGAAATCAAAACCAAAAGTTCTAAAGAAGAAATTCTGCAACTTTTGGAAACGGGCAAGATTACCGCTATTGACGCCGCAAAAATGCTAAATAAATTGTGAGGGAAAACATGAACAATGAAAATGAAAAATTGCTTCAGATGCTTAAAAGTAAAAAGATTTCAGAAGAAGAATATAAGCTGCTTACCAAAGCTATGGGTAATAAACCATCTTATTTTAAGGGTTTTGTTAATTTGTTGATAAATCCCTTTCAAAAAATTGCCGGATTGTATGCATTGCTTTTAGGTTTTGGCGTTCTCTTGGGCATGAGCTTTCTAGGGCTTAAGGCACAAATTTATTTTACCGGCATATTGGATGCGTTCAATGCTTCCGTTTTAAAAAACCCAATGATAAAAATGAGTTTTTTATCATTGCTCTATCAAAATTGTGTTAATTGGCTGGTGTTGAGTGTAATTTTTATCCTTATTGCAAAAATTGCAAAGCAAAAAGGGACAAGAGTAATAGATTTTTTTGGCACAGTTGCATTCGCTCGTTTTCCCTATTTGCTTCTAGCAGTTTATCTTTGGATTATGCGAGTCATGGAACCTCAATTTATGGATATGCGCCTTGAAAAAATAATAGAGTACTCATTTCAGCTTACTCCCTTAATGATATTTTTCTCAATGGTTACCACCATCTGCGTTATCTGGCAGCTCAGCACGTATTTTCATGCTTTGAAAATATCTTCTGGGATAAAAGGCAAGGGCTTATGGATCAGTTTTATTATCGCTATGGTGTTAGGAGAGATGATTAGCAACGCAATACTTTGGCCATCAATGCAAAGCTTGCGTTAAGACGGCAAGAATCCAAGTTAGAGTATTGAGCAATAATTTTTTTAAAAATGTTGTTGATTTTGCATTTATGAATGCAGTACAATTTTTTCAGATTATTGTTCATTAATTGTAGTTGGATGTCAAAGATGACTGTTGCACAAAAGTTTGATAAAGGATTACGGCATATTTTTTCAGATCCAAATATGCCTGCAGCGTTGTTAAAAGATTTTATAATGGAAGATTGGGTTGATGATCTTGATTTTTCTAGCTTGCAGCCGAGTGACATACTCCCACTATAGCGCGATAGCGCTTAGTGGGAGTATGTCACTTCCAGAAGAAGTTACGGATTAGGATAAGTCGCCGCAATGGGAAATTGCCGACCATATCCAAAAGCCCTGCGCTGCATGCGAATAATGGGTGATGCTTGGCGGCGCTTAAACTCTGCCTTATCCACCATCTGATGGATTTGCAAAATAAAGGCAGGTTCTTGATTCTGCAACAGTGCTTGATACACTTTAATTTCTTCTGAGGGCAGCAAATCACCTTCAATATACAGTTTTAAAATTGCATCCAATAACGGATATTCTGGTAAGGTATCGACATCTTTTTGATTAGGCGCCAGCTCCGCACTGGGTGCTTTTTCAAAAATGTTGCGGGGAATTAAGGTGGTAGGATTAATTTGATTGAAATATTCTGCAACCTTATAGATATCGGTTTTGTATAAATCACCAATAAGATTAAATCCGCCGGTCATATCGCCATATAAAGTAGTATATCCAACACTCAGCTCACTTTTATTACCACAAGAAAGTACCAAGGCTCCAGTTTGATTAGAATATTCCATTAAATACCGCCCGCGCAAACGCGCTTGAATATTCTGCTCTGTGAGCGAAGAGGGCTTTTCTCCATAAATTTCTGCAAAACGTGTTAATGCAATTTGTAATTCTTCTTCTATAGAGGCAACATACCATTTTACGTGGAAATTTTTACAGAGTGCTTTGGCATCTGTAAGGCTATGCGCAGAAGAATATCTGGAAGGCATGGCAAGTCCAACCACCTGATCAGATCCTAAGGCTTGTGTTGCCAACGCTAAGGTCAGTGCGCTATCAATACCGCCGGAAACACCAATTACCACTTTCTTAAAGCCGCATTTATGCACATAATCTTTTAAGCCCAAAATACTTTGTTGATAAAATAATTCAACATCAGTTATAGGTTGATAGTTGATCCTTGAATTGAGCGTAATGCCTTTTTTGTCATAAGAAATAACACCACAATCTTCCTCAAAGTCTTTTAAAGCTCCCAGCATCTTTCCTTGATGATCGAGGATAAAGCTTGCACCATCAAATACGATATCATCATTGCCACCGACTTGATTGGTAAAAATCAACGGTACTTGGATACGCTTGGCAATAGCGGAAAAATGATCCATTCTTTCTTGTTGTTTCCCAATATTACTAGGAGAACCATTAATGCAGATTATCAAGTCAAGGGATTGATTGGTAAGATCATCAACAGGGTTGCAATCATATATAAAATTGTCTAATTCTGCCCAGCCATCTTCACAAATAAGAAAGCCAAATTTTACGTCTTGAAAAGTAAATATGCCAGGTTTTTTGCCAGGGGAAAAATGTCGTGCTTCATTAAAAATATTATATACAGGCAGTAATCTTTTATGATATGTGTAAAGTTGTTGGCCTTGATATAATAATGCTAAACTATTAAAAAAAGGTTTGCCATGACCTTCATTTTTCACAACAAGGCCTACAATTACCGCGCAAGAGGTGTGTTTAGTTAAATCTTGAATCTTTTGCAAGTATGCATTTTGTTGCGTAATAAAATGTGGCTCAGTGATTAAGTCACGCGGATAATAACCAGATAAGCACAATTCTGAAAAAACAATCAAATCTGCATGTTGGCTTTGTGCGTCAATCACTTGTTGGATTTTTTTGAAATTGCCGGCGAAATCGCCCAGCTTATAATTTAATTGTGCTAATGCAATACGCATGTTCAATTCCTTAAATGGAATAGTTGCTTAACATATTGTAAATAATGTTCATCTTCACAAACGATTTTACCTGGACTGTCTGAAATCTTAATGACAGGATGTTGATTAGTATGGGTCATTTTGATGACGATATCTAAAGGAGTTGGGCCTACATCGTTCGTGAGATTGGTACCAATTCCAAAAGTCATTTTGACTTTATCTTTAAAATGATTATATATTGGTATCGCTTTAGGAATGGTTAAACCATTGCTAAAAACAAAAGTTTTTGAGCGAGCGTCTATATTAAAATTTTGATAATGTTTAAGGGCTTTTTCCCCCCATTCAATCGGATCTCCTGAATCTTGACGCAGGCCAATATAACGCGCTGCTAAATCTTTTTCAAATTCTTGCAAAAATACATCCATGGTGAGCACATCGGTTAATGCAATTCCTAAGTTATCATGAAATTCTGTCAGCCAGGTTTCCAATGCAAATCTTTGACTACCGACTAAATGGGGTGCAAGTACCTGACATGCTTGTAAAAATTCATGTGCCATTGTGCCAATGGGTTGTAAATGGAATAATTTGGCAAAATAAACATTGCTGGTGCCAATAAATTGTTTGGGTAATGCTTTTGTACAAGTGGCTATCACTTCCTGTTGCCAGACTTTGGAGAAACGACGACGCGTGCCAAAATCTGAAAACTGAAAATCCTCAATAGGGTGTAAAAGCGCTATTTTTTTTGCGAGACGTTCACGTCCTGTCGTCAAATCAAATTGTGGAAAATGCTGTTGATAATAGGTTTCGTTAACGATGGCAAGTACTGGAACCTCAAATAAAATAGTTTCAAGCCAAGGCCCTTCAATGCGAATTTCAAGATTATCTTTCACAGAGATATTGATATATTGTTTTTTTAAATGAAAATTCCTCAAAAAATCAAGAAAGTCTGATCTGAAAAAGGGCAGTGTTTGTAAATACGCTAAGTCTTCCTCACTAAAACGTAACTCACACAGATGAATAATTTGCGCTTTAATATTGTCTAAACAATCAGCAAGGTTAATGGATTTTCTACGTTGGAAGCGATAGGCAACTTGTGTCTGAGGAAAATGATGAAACACGCATTGCATCATGGTTAATTTGTATAAATCCGTATCCAATAAAGAAGTAATAATGGGATTAAGCATAGACTTCTTCAGCATCCTGGATTAATGTTTGGCTAGCACTAATAATGGTTGCCCCACACTGGCGCATCAATGTTAATGCAGCTTGGGTGGTGTCACCATTAAGGCCACGGCAAGCAGCAAGATTTACAATAACACGAAAACCGGCCTTCAATAGTTGCAATACGGTATTTTTAACGCAATAATCGGTCGCAAGACCACCTACTATTACCACCTTTATATGCTTGCTGTGCAGAAATTCAATGAGTCCGGTGCTTAGCGTTTCATTCAAATCGTGAAAACAAGCACCATAAGGATGCATATCTGGCTCTATGCCTTTCCAAACAAAAAAATCATATTCCGCAGGGTGCGGTAATCCTTGAATTAATTGAAACCCTTTTGTACCTGGCACACAATGTACTGGCCAGCGTACATCCATATGTTTACCTTCAATAGGGCTCAGGACAGGGGCTTGTGCATTAGCTACCCAAAGCGCAGAGGGTGAATGTGCATCTTTTGTGCCAATACGATATTGGGCAAATTGCGCTTGGTGATTAAGTTCAGTGACAATATCTTCCCCTTGGGGGACAGGCAGCTCTTGTGGACAAGCGGGCGTAAACCCATATTGGGCGTCTACATCCAGACTGGCAATGGTTTGTTTAGGTTCACTTAAAAGCATAACTAGCAACTCTCTTGACTTAGTGGCACACTGACACTAACATAATCGAATAAACTGAGCATTTTGTCAATGGGCAACTAGGAAACGCGTATATGCAGCAAATTGGGGTATTCGGGGCAAGTTTTGATCCGCCCACCATTGGACATACTAGTGTTATTGAGCAAGCATTAAAGGTATTTGATGAGATTTTATTGGTTCCGAGTTTATCACATCCTTTTTTAAAAAATTTGGCGCCCATTGCCGATCGCTTAGCAATGTTAAAATTGTTTTTGAATCATTGGCAGGGTAACCCGGATGGTGACAAAGTTAAAATTTATAATGTAGAAGCGGTGCTGCAACAACAACAAACCATTCAAAGCCCTATATATACTTATGATGTGTTATCTGCAATTGAGAAAATCTATCAAGTCAAGCAGCAGGATTTCCAGCTACGTTTTATAGTGGGCCCTGATATTGCAAAAGCGCAAGTTTGGCAGAAGTTTTATCGCTATCAAGATATTGAAAAACAATGGCCATTATTTATAGCGCAAGAAATTATTCCTGTGCATAGTACCATGGTCAGAGAAGCGGTGGCCCAGCATGGAGATATTACACCCTGGGTAGGGGAACCTATAGCGCGTTATATTTTTCAGCATGGTTTGTATCAAGCAAAGGAAAATAGTGATGAAAAGCAATAATGATTTTCATTTAACCGTAGATGTGGTTTTATTTACTTTACAGAACCAAGCGCTTAGCATTCTTTTGGAAAAAAGAAAAAATCTTCCCTTTGCCCAGCATTGGGCAATACCCACTTGTGATATTGATTTGCAACATGATGATTCCCTTGAGCAAGCGGCAAAAAGACAATTAAAACAGTTAACGGGATTAGAGGCATTTTTTCTTGAGCAGGTTCAAACTTTGGGAGATAGTCAGCGTGATCCACGGGGCTGGTCTGTCACTATTGTTTATTATAGTTTAGTGCCATATTGTCAAGTTGCCCACTGTCAATGGGTATCCATCAAAGAAGCGTTAACTTATCCGCTAGCCTTTGATCACCAGGAAATTATCAAAAAATGTTTGCAACGGTTTCAAAGCAAATCGCTTTATACGTCATTACCTATTTTTTTATTACCCGCAGAATTTACGTTAACAGAGTTGCAAAAAGCCTATGAGGCGGTGTTAGAGTTTCCGATGGAGAAAAAATCTTTTCGCCGTCGGTTGTTGGATGCAGGATTTTTAGAAGAAACGGGTAATGTGCGCCGAGCAAAGAATAGACCGGCACATTTATATCGCCTTTCAAAATTGCAGCCTTACTTCTTCCCACGCATTCTTGAAGGGGCGCGTTCTTAGGACGTGCGTGGTAAAGGATCTTCTTCTTTACCAAATACCATTAATTTTTGAATTGCGAAATTCGCAATAAATAAACCAATGAGCGCTATCATTTTGCTCACAAATACATTTATGCCGAAAAACACGAGGGTGGTTATTAGCCCATAAGAAGTTAATAAATTACCTAAGCAGAGTAAGGCATATTTAATAGCTTCTGGCAATGCTTTTTGTTTTGATTTGAAAACCAGCTCTTTGTTTAAAAGAAAATTGCAGGTGCCAGAAAAAATTCTGGCTAAAGATTCACTGAGAAAAACATGGTTACAAATTAAAAAAGTCAATGTGAATGCGCAAAAATCGAGTAGCCCACTTAC
Organism: Gammaproteobacteria bacterium; assembly: GCA_013288185.1. Taxonomy (GTDB): domain Bacteria; phylum Pseudomonadota; class Gammaproteobacteria; order Berkiellales; family Berkiellaceae; genus Berkiella. Next base: position 13,782 of record JABDCK010000021.1, on the reverse strand, counting down.
CATAGAAAATAATAAAAAGCGAAAAAAAACGAAATAAATTTTTAAGGAATCAATAAGCGGATTAAAATGGGAGCTTTTATTATCATCTTTATATACAGTTTGGATTGGCATTTCATTTATCTTAATTTTTTGCTTTGCAGCAGATATTAACATATCCAATTCAAAATCATAGCCTTGTGAAGTGGTTTTTAAAAGTGTTAAGACAAACGGGCGGGGGATACCGCGTAACCCGGTTTGCGTATCTTGCAGGGAATGCCCAATGAGCAGTTTAAAAACTGAACGCGTGAGATTATTACCAATCCGACTGCGCCACGGAACGTTGGTTTTAAAATCACGCACCCCTAGCCATAATGCCGCAGGATGGTTAAGCAAAGCACGAGATACTTTTAATATATCTTCAGGTAAATGTTGACCATCGGCATCTGCCGTGATGACGCCTGGACATAAGGATGGCATATGGGTTAAAAAATAATTAAAAGCGGTTTTTAAGGCTTGCCCTTTCCCTAAATTAACGGCATGGGCGAGTACGCTAACGCCCTTTATTTTTTCACATTCTATAAAAATTGGCAGATAGGCATCACCCGATCCATCATTCACGATGATAACTTCATGCGTATGGGCTAATTGTCTTACGAGAGAAATAAGCGATGTCTCAGGCTTGTAAGCGGGAATGATGATAACGGGTTGCATTAGATTGGCTCGCATATCTTTGATTCTGCAGTGGTTGGTAATAAGTAATGATAGAGATATTTATTAAAATCATGATTATAAATATTATCGGGGAATTCAATGATGTTACTAAAAATGGTACCAATAGGGGTGTGTCTGCCCGTACGCGTCACAATTTTGTCAAAATATTGAAAAAAGGGAATTTTTTTGCCATTAAATTCAAATTGAACTTGATCTGATATCTCTAGATCATCAGTGAAACTTAACATATAAAATAATTTATGTGCGTCATGCGGATTTTTTTCAATATGAAATAAAGGTTTACCTAATAATGTGAGATGCGTTAATTGTTCAAATGCATGCTGGCAATCTTCAGGCGTTGCAAAAAAAGCATGACCATCATGGGTCATATGTTGTTCAACCCGGATTGCTTTAAGATTAAGGGCTTGCAGAAAATTTTCAGGATCTTTTTGTCTATAAAGTACCCAGGGTTTTTCATGATTGGTATTCATTTGCGATAAACCGTTATGAACAATAATAGCATCTTGTCCAAAAGTATTAAATAAAAGCGTAAGAATTTTATCTATCATTTGTAAGCCATGAAGAATTTCTGGGGTGGAGGTGGTGGTGCCTTGGCGCCAATGGTGGTGCTGTAAATGCGCTAATGAATTTAAAAATATAAATGAACAACGGGGGTTATATTTTTGCTTATATTGTATAAACAGCAATGTAGAAATTAAATCAAAATAAGAAATATAAACAAAATGCTTATTGCCAAAGCGTGCCAAGAAAAAAAGCAGCTTGGTGGTTTCAAATAATATTTTTGAACATGTATTTGAAGTTGCAATGAATTTTAAAATTTTAATGGCTTTATATAAAATAGTTTTTTTACTTAAATTTTTATAATTTTTGGATAGGTAGCGAGGTAAATCTAATAGGTTGTTGAGTTCAGATGGATAACCTAACTCAGAAAAGGTCCAAGGATCTGGGAGAAAAAATTTTACATGCTCGCTTTGGCGCCTTGCGCCATTCATAACGCCCCAAACGCCAGAAGTAATACCGGCCTTACTCAGTGTTTCCCAGCATTGTGCAAACCCTAAAGCGGGCACATCGCCTAAATGTTTAATTTGATGCTTTGAGGAAGGTACCCCGGCATGAATGGTTACCCATTGTACCCAGGGCTCAAGATAGCCACTATGGTATCTATCATCCGTGCGATATTGCGTCTGAGGGAATGCTAATACTTTAGCAATGGCTGGGAGCGAATGTTGTTTGGTGGCCGCAGTGAGCAATGGAACATTGAACTCGTTTAGTTCAATCCCTAAAATGTTTTTTGAACCCCCTGCTTGATGCATACCAATCCTTTTATGTTAGCGCAATAACAACTCTTCAGCGTGCAAATGCCTTCAAAGTCCAGTATCATACTCGTCCCTTTGGAGAGGTGCTAGAGTGGTTGAATAGGACGGTCTCGAAAACCGTTGTACCTTAGGGTACCGAGGGTTCGAATCCCTCCCTCTCCGCCAGGCTTCGCTCTGTCCTGCTTCGCAGGGAGCTACGCCCGGCAGGCCACAAATCTAGCCTAGAGATAAGAAGCGAATGATGGATAATTTGAATAGTGAAAATAAAGAAATTATTCAATGGGCCTGCAAATGCCTTTCCTCTCTTGGGTATATTCTAAAAAGCAACCTGCCGGAAAATGTGGTAGATACTCCTTGGTCCTATTTAGTGCGCTTTGAAACCACAGATGGTTATATTTATTTGAAGCATACCCCTGCGTTGTTTGCATTGGAGCCCACCATTATCCAAATATTGCGTGAAAAATTTCATGCCTGTGTTCCAACTGTCATTGCGCACAATCCTGAATTACATTGTTTTTTAATGAAAGATGCGGGTAAATCCTTACGTGAAATTCTAAAGCAAAGATTCGATGAAGCTTTGCTGTGTAGAGCCATTGAACAATTTACCTTACTTCAGTTGGCGGTTGCAGATCGTGTAGATGTTTTTCTTGATATTGGAGTTCCTGATTATCGATTAGATAAATTGCCTGGATTATATAAAGAAATGATTTCGCAAAAAGATTTGTTGATGGCAGATGGGTTATCAGCAATGGAAATTAATGAATATGAGGCTTTGCTGCCAAAGATTTCAAAATTATGTAAAAAACTGTCTGCGTATTCCATCAAGGAAACCATCGTTCAGCTTGATTTTAATGATAATAACACACTTATTGATGAAATTTCGCAAGCTATTACTATCATTGATGTGGGTGAAATAGTAATTTCGCATCCATTTATTTCTCTACTAAACTGTTTGGAGCAAATAAAAAAGCATCATGGATTAACGGATAAAGATGATAGGTATCTGAGAATTAAGGATGCATGTTTTAAAAATTATAGGCGTTTTTTTAAGGCAGAGGAAGATTTATTAGATGCTATTGCTATAGCACAATTACTCCATATGGTTTGTGGAATATCGTACCATTATAGATTTATGCTTGCATGTGGCAGAGAGAAGCTGATGGCATTTCAGCAATGGAAGTTCATTAGTTTATTGAAAGAGATTAATGCCTCTTTTAATAGTCGTAAGCTTAATTAACGACTATTATAAGGATCTTTAGCCAAACCGACTGGATTTTCATCATAAAGCATCTTATAATAGTCATTAAATGGACATAATGTAGCTTATAAGATGCCTAAAATGAAAAATAGTGTCAATTTACCGATTCCGGCATTAAAGGCCTTGCATAAGCTAGGAAATGACATTAGCAATGCTCGTCGCCGTCGTCGTATCACAATCCAGCTTATGGCAGAGCGCGCTGGAGTATCTAGGGCAACTATTGGAAAAATTGAAAAAGGCGATCCAACGACTTCAATTGGCGGTTATGCGTCAGTGCTTTTTGTGTTGGGGATGACAACGCGATTGAGTGATCTAGTGGATGCAGTTCATGATCTGACGGGGCGTCAGCTTGAAGAAGAAAAGTTGCCGCAAAGGGTAAGGTTGCCGAATAGCAAAAAAAATAGAGAAGATCATGAGTAGTAAGGAAGTAATGGTTTCAATCTCACTTGGCGATGAAAATATTCGCGTTGGAAAGTTATGGTTTCATGTTCGTAAAGGACGAGAGAGTGCATCTTTCGAATATGACAAGAAATGGCTTAAGCATCCAGAAAAATTTGCTCTTGAGCCTGCATTGCAACTCACTGATGGTGCTTTTCATACTCGGCCTAGAATGGGTGTATTTGGTGCAATTGGCGATTCTGCGCCAGATCGTTGGGGGCGCGTTCTTATGCGCCGCGCTGAGATAGCAAGAGCTAAAAGTGAAAATACAACTCCTATGACACTTTTTGAGATGGACTATCTGCTTGGTGTAAATGATGAAGCACGTCAAGGCGCACTACGTTTTTCGCTTGAACCTTTTGACACTCTCTTTTTAAAACCAAAAGATAAAGCAGCTATTCCGCCTCTTATATATCTTTCAAAACTATTATCTGCAACTGAACATTTTATTGAAGATAATGAGAGTGCTGAAGAACTGAAATTATTATTGGCACCGGGTTCATCTCTTGGAGGAGCGCGCCCGAAAGCGTCGGTGCGTGATCAAGATGGCAGCCTTGCGATAGCAAAATTCCCCAGAAAAGATGATGAATATAATGTCGTCTTATGGGAAGCGGTTGCACTGCTTTTGGCTAAAAAAGCTAAGATAAAGGTGCCTATTTGGCGATTAGAAACGATCCTTGAAAAGCCTGTTTTGATTATTAAACGATTTGACAGGGATAATAGACATCGAATTCCCTTCCTCTCAGCCATGAGCATGCTGGGGGCACAGGATAATGAACAACATAGTTATCTTGAAATGGCTTATGCTCTGACTCAAAATGGCGCAGCGCCTGAAGAAGATTTGGCTGAGTTATGGCGGCGTATTGTTTTTACTGTCATGATTTCTAATACGGATGATCATTTGCGAAATCATGGTTTTATTTATGAACGGTACAAGGGTTGGCGGCTATCTCCAGCCTATGACATGAATCCGACACCACTTGAGGTCAAACCACGTATTCTGACAATGGCGATTGATTTTGAGGATACGACTGCATCCTTAGAAACTGCATTAGCGGTTGCTAAAGATTTCAGATTATCAAATGAAACTGCCCGTGAAATTATAAAAGAAGTTAGTGCAGCAGTGAAACAATGGAGGCAAGTCGCAGCAGAAGTTGGTTTGTCAAAACGTGAATGTGATCGCATGGCTTCCGCTTTTACTTTTGAAGAGGATTGAGGTGGACGGTATTATTTAAAAAAGGTATTGTAATAATGAACATAGATATACTAAAAAATATTTGGGCTGCAATTTATGATCCCCAAAAAGATATTTTAGCAGTATTAGATGAATTTTTTCACCATGATTACGAACAATGCATTAATGGCGTTATCATGTTCCGTCCAGAATATATTAATCATGTGAGTGCACAAAAGAAGGATGTGGTCATAGAGCATATTGATTATAAGCATTTCCTTGAAAATGGAGATGAACTATTTGCACTTTATTATCCAAAAGGAAAAACTGCGAAAGGTTCAGATATAGAAGCGGAGGTTATTGGTTATTTTCAGTTTAAGGATAAGAAATTACTTAAAATTCATGCGCAAGTAAGAATGCTTAAAGGTGAATTTTCAGATGTTGATATGCAGAATTAATATTTCATGAGGACAATATCATGCCTTTCACTATTGGCTTAGTGTCTCCCTCAAGCCCGGTTCCTGATAGGTTAATTGAAAACGCTATTGCTTACTTTAAAAAGCAAGGCTTTAGATGCGACAGCTTGCGAACTGGAGGTTCTACTAAAAGACACTTGGACCCTCTGTTCGCATCTTATGGTTTATGTAGAGCGGGAATCGCTGTCATATGCTTAGTTTCATCCACAGTACCAAAAATCATCTCCTTGGTTTTAGTTTTTCCGTAGCTAAACAACAAGGTGGGATTATATTGATATGCCAGATCCGTTTGCCATAATAGACAATCAACAGGAAGCGCTTTTTCCAGCATATTAACAAAGCTTTTCACGCTAATACTCACTTGCATGTATAAATAGCTGATCTCGGCCAGAAGCATGTCAAGCGTAGCATAATTATCGAGAGCATTTTTTAAATTCGTTATAATTTTAAGAGAAGGTACACTAAAATATAAATTTCCGAGGGTATAAACATTTATCAACACATATCCCAAATTGATCAAGGCTTTTCTCAGCTTCCATTGATTTTCATCAGCTTTACTCATTTTTGTATTAATCATGATGGAGTAAAGTATATCTTGCTGATCAAGCCGTGCTCTTAGTTCGGTTATAATCATGTTGGCGATACTTGAACGAATCAATTGCCACAAAAGTAAAGAATGGAACCCAAAAACTGCGATAACTCCAATGCCAGCAATTGCATAGAATCCGCAGGTCGCATAATAAGCTAATTGATGTTTATTCATAAATTCGCTTTTAGCAAGGATCAATTTTTTTAAATAGGAATCATTATTAAAGGGTCTGGTGGAATCAAAATTCATCCATTGTATATACCCGTTCCACTTTGAAATTAGGATCCGTCATTGCGAGCTTTTAGCGAAGCAATCCAGTCTTAAGAAATTAAACGCCCATCGAAATATTGAAATTCATCATTAATAATAGGCATCAACCATTCTTCTTTTTTAGTTTTTAACGTCTTTTTAAAAAAGTTCTTAATGCTATCTTTAAAATCAGAAAATGTCTCATAAAATGAATTGCTCATCAGCTGCCTTTTCAATAGACCCCAAACACGTTCCATCAAATTGAGATTGGGTGAATACGCCGGTAAAAATACTAAATTTATTTTCGATTTGGCAATATAATTTTTCACAAAAACACTTCGATGAGAACCAGCATTATCAAGTATTACATTAATAGTCTTTGCTTCAGGATAATAGGATTCAATTTTCATTAGAGTTTTAACGGTGGATTCTGCATTTACTTTTTTGGGAAAATCGACAATCACGTCAGCTCTTTCAATATCTACAGCCCCGCTTATGTTTATGCGTCCGCGCTTGCCATGATTGGGCAGCAAAACATCCTCACCTTTTTTTATCCAACCGTAATCAGCATGTGATTGGTATTGCGGGTGACTAGAATCATAAAACACAATAGGATCATTTTCATGCTTGTCTTTCATAAATTTCTCAAGGCAAGTCAAAAAATCTTCTTGTGCTTGAAAATCAATTCCACTTGGTATCAGTTTAGGTTTTTTATAAGTAAACCCAAGTTCATGCAGCAATTTTGTCATCCCACTTCTGCTATAGCAAACATTAAATTCTCTTTTGACAAATAAGATTACATCAAGGGTTGATCGATATAAATTTGATTCCAGATGAGAAACTAACTGGGCTATTTGTGCGTGGGTTAAAAATTTTTGCTTTCCATGATGATTATTTTCTAATAATTTTTTAACACCGCCCTCCTCAAATTTTTCAATATAAGACCTTAATGTTTCTATATCTAAGAGCAATGCATTGGAAACTTGCTCTAATGTCCAGCCAGTGCCCAAAAGAAGAACTGCATTGATCCTGTAAGCAAGTTTTGCAGAATGTTTTTTAGCCCGTTTATGCTCTAAACGAAGCATTATTTGTTGTTCATGCGTTAAATAAAAATTTTTCATAGTGACAAAATTATCTTATAATTAGCGCAGAATTGCAAATACACGTGATAAGATTTTTGACCCTATGCAACGACGAAACCCTGCAATTTATATTATGACGAATAAGCGTAACGGTACAATTTATACTGGTGTGACGAGTGACTTGATAAAGCGCGTTTATGAACACAAACAGGGAAACGTTCCTGGCTTTACAAAAAGTTATGCTTGTAAGCTGCTCGTTTACTATGAGCAATGTGACAGCATGGTAGGGGCAATTGCGCGAGAAAAGCAGATCAAAGCCGGTTCTAGAAAAAAGAAATTAGCATTAATCGAAAGTCTTAATCCTGATTGGCAAGATCTTTATAAATCGTTGCTCTAAGACTGGATTGCTTCGCTAAAAGCTCGCAATGACGGATCCTAATTTCAAAGTGGAACGGGTATATTTTCATTATAGTATGAGGATTCCATAGCAAAACCAAAATCAATCATATTAGCTTTAAGTTTTCCATCCTTTGTTTCAATCAGACTGTTCTCGGGTTGAGGATCGGTATGATAAATTCCCTTATAATTTAATTCTAATAGCGCTTTAAACGTGGCGACAGCCCTGTCCTCATTAAAATCTGCTAGGCCTTTATATTGTACGATACTTGGGAATGAGTTTGGGTCTTGGGGATTAAAATTTGGATTTGGAATGGATTTCCTTTCGACCATTCCTTTGACCTTTTGCATGATAAGGATAATACGCTCTTTGTCGTGGATATAGCCTTCTAAGAGATTTAATTTTTTTAAAGCGTACAATTCTCTATACACGCTCTTGATGCACATGTCTCGGTTTGAACGAACCCAATCGTTTGGTTTTTGTGTTAGCTGAATTTCTTTATAGATGAATTCGGGGCGATCTTGAACTTCTCCCACTTCGCCAAACGCGCCTTTACCAATATTTTTACCTTGTTTAAATTCATATAATTTGCCATTGCTATAGGAGCGATATGTTGTCATTTACTACCTCAATCTTCTTCGGATACCAAAATAGGTAGTTAGTTTACATGGGTTCGCATTTAAAATCAAAAAAAGCGTCCGTCTCTTAATTCTTAAGTTGGGAGCACCTGATGGCAAGCCGGTTGCGTGGAGTTGCACCAATTACAATAAAATACTCAAAAGACAGCAACGCATACTTTAGGCGGATCAATGAATGTTTGACGAAAACATTCCGCCATGCGTGGCATAGAGGCTTCAACAATTCGATCAAGTGAAGCGCTGTCTAAAGTAGGATCGCTTAAAGCTAATTTAATAGGAAATTGACACCAAGCACGAGTGGAATATTCTGCACCTTTTAACAATTCTTTTAACAATTCACTATTGTATTCAGGGATTCGTTCAACCACCTGAATCAAGCTAACTAAAGCGGGGTGTATTTCTGGTAATGCAAATTGTTCACTATCTTGGTGATAGGCCTCCATAAAACCTTCTGGCGTTCTGTGACCAGATATTTTATGAATTGCCCAATGTCCAATTTCATGAGCCAAAGTGTGTTTATATTCATATTCACTTTGATTTCCTCTAAGATAAATCTCACAGCCAGCATCAGCATTAAAGCAACCATCTTCTCTAGTGCTAGCATGATGAACATAAATGGTAAAATTAGGATTACTTCTACATTCCTCTAGAAATCTATCTACAATGGGACTCCAATAGGATTTTGCTGCTGATTCTCGTGCTTCGCCCATTAACCAGCGAATGGCGGATTCAACGGCTAATCGATCGGCAGGATTTTCAATATAACACCGTACCCCGAATGCTTCAAATAGCGCATTTGAAAAATGTTCTGAGTCTTTAAATCTAGCCATTTGAGAACGTTTGCCTATGGTACCTAAACCAGATGGTAAAAATAATGCTGCACTGCTTCGTAAACCCTCTACTGCAGGATCTACATTTTCTCCTAAGCGCATTTTTTTTCGTTGTGCATATTCTTGAAAAAGTTGAATAAAATCTTCGCGCCGATTTTGAACAGCCCATTCCCAAGAAGAGAAAGGAATATCCGTAACACTTGGCATAAGATATAATTGTGAGCGCTCATCAGGAGAAGCACCTGCTTCTAGAAGCAGACGTGCACATTCTAAGTGTCCATTTTCTGTGGCAAGGAGCAGAGGCGGTTTTTTTAAGCCGGGATTTAATGCCTCTACTGTCATTATTGAAAAATCTGCACCACATGCTAATAACTTGCGCATCAAAAAGGTTGCACCTCTATTGGCGGCTACACATAATGCACTGATTCCAGCAGCTAGCGTATTGGGATTATTTCTTTCAATTACTTTTTCAACTAATGAACGCCATTCAGGGCGTCCTAAATATCTGACACAATATACAATTAATGGCATACCATTAACAGTGATTTCTGTGCTGATATTGCGTTCACCTGATAAATAGTCAAAAATTTGTAATGCAGTCTCTGGTTTAAATTCAGTTACTTTTTGAATCATGAGAGAAAAGGGAGGTTCAAAAGGAAAGCAGTTTGAAGTAGTTGCAAGGGTGTCTTGAGTAAATAAATCGAGTAATTGACGAGTTTTTGTAAAATCGTTTGTCATTTGGAGATGCTGGAGTGCAAAACGAAATAAAGAAGACCTTCCTGCTTGCAGCGCTTCTTTTTCTTTTCTATTGAGTTTTTCCAAAAATGAAGGGCTTGTTAAATCACTTTCTTTAAGAAAAGTGTCAACTAATTCTGAGATACGTTCCAGCTGAGATTGAGAGGTTGATTTGGAATATAGATTCTCTTCTAGCATGCTATAAAGCTTATCGAATTTATCCCTGGCAGGTTTTTTTGCAGGGTTGCTTAAAAGTTCTTCTGCGCCTCTTTTCATCATTTTATCTCCAATGAACAAAATATTGATAATTATACAATAATTAAGTCATTTTAAGACATTAAAAATCGATATTGTGTCATAGAAATCAGATGAATGGTGTGACGGTATGATCTAAAAGCACTTGATCAACGACACGCCAATCGATACCCTTTTCCCCTGGAAATGCCCAGCATAATGCTTTCCATAATGCCCAACCGCGACCGCGTGCCCAAGTAGCGTTATCGAGCGGTAAAGTTGCTCTAAAAGCTTCCCTACTTTCCCCCGTAAATAAAGTCCAAGCGATTGCTAAATCGCAAGCAGGATCGCCAATACCCAGCTGCCCAAAATCAATAACTGCACTTAACTGCCCGTTATTCACTAACAAGTTACCGATAGCAATATCTCCATGCACCCAAACGGGTGGGCGCTGCCAAGTAGATCCCAGCGCTACATTCCAAACGGCCGTTGTGGCTTGTACATACTTTTTATCATCAAGCGCGGCAATTGCTGCTCGGGTTTCATCATCATAGACTGCAAGACTGCCGCCACGAAAGAAATTATGCTCTGAGGCGGGTGGTCCACCGGTTGGGTCACATTTCTCAAGCGCATGTAAAAATTCTGCTAATGCAATAGCAAATTGGCGTAAATCTGTGATGTGTGCAATGGATGCAGTATTCCCATCAAGCCACTTGTAAATGGACCAATGCAAGGGATAACCACAGCCTGGTTTGCCCATTGCTAAAGGCAGTGAAATGGGGAGAGGTAATTGAGGCGCTAATTTTGGCAACCAGACTTGTTCTTTTTTTACTTGCCCTTCGTAATCAGCATGGCTTGGCAGTCGAACGGTCATGTGTGGGCCTAAATGAAAAGTTTTATTATCCCAGCCGCTATTTTTAACGGGGGTGATTTCAAGATTAGCCCACTTCGGAAACTGTGTGGCAATAAGCTGTGCTACCTGCGGCACATCAATAGGAATTTTATCAGTGCTAGACATTTGGTAGCTTCCTTTCAAAATACAAAGTGACTTTTTAAGAATAAAGTATACAGCCCTGCTCTTGACCTGCACCATATTCCCTGCAACCATGGTTTAACCATGCGTTCACGTCATGGCGGTATTTTTCTCTTATTTACTAAAAGGAGCTTTCAAATGAATAAGAAGCAAATGGGTATACTTATCGCTGCAGCTGCCGGTGCATTATTTGCGGGTGTTAGCTTTGCAAACCAACCAAGTGACTCTGCAGGCACCGTTAAATGTATGGGCGTAAATTCCTGTAAAGGTCAAAGTGCATGCAAAACAGCGCATAATTCTTGCAAAGGCAAAAACCATTGCAAAGGCAAAGGTGTCATGATGGTAGCTACTGAAAAAGATTGCACTGATATGAAAGGTACTGTAGCAAAAGATTAATCATTTTTAAGACGATTTTTTACGGTATGTCTTCAAGTGACGCTAACCGCTTGAAGACATACTGTATGTTTACCCACCAAAACTTAGCTAATCAGCTTATTTTGCTCTAAACTTATAAGAGTTCTTTACCAAGCGAATAGGATCTACTGTGAAAAAATGTATTGCAGCAGGACTGATGTTAACAGTTATTCTGCTAGTGGGTTGTGGCAGTGAAGCACCTAAAAATATGACGGTGACTACACAAGACTATGATGGCCCTTATTATTATGAACAAGAATATGGCAACGATTTAACTCTTTCTTTTTAATATAAAGAAAGTGGTAGTAGCTAGGATAAAACCTGACAGAATAAGCCAATGTAGGTTCATAAGTGTGACTAAATAAGCAGCGATTACGCCAAAAGCACTCATCAGAGATGAGCCAATGGCCATGCGTCGTCCCATCGGTTCATGACAGGTATCAATTGCACAGCGATTTAATGGACCAAAGGCAATAGATGCGCCTAGCGCAAATATCATCATACCCATCACCATAATATATAACTGGCTTGATAGTATAAAGAACACGCAACCAGAGGCAATCGTAAACCCAATGTAAATTATTTGCTGTGGGCTAAGTCTATTTATTAAAATTCTAGTTACTTGTGTGCCCAGAATAAAACACCCGAATACCAGCGATTGTAAAATACTATATACCGTAGGCGTTTTCTGATAATGCTCTATGACTAAAAAAGGACTTCCTACGCCCCAGAAAATAAAGGTCATAAAAAGTAAACAGAAAGGTAAAATGAAGGCTAAAAAATCTTTTCTAGTGATAATCGTAAAATAATCAGACAGAATTGATTTAAAATGGAGTGGTACACTTTCTTTATTAGTTCTGGGCATTACTTTTGATAATAATAAAATGGCAATGAGCGCCCACAGTGTCAAAATCCAGAAAATGGCGCGCCAACCTGAAAATTTTAGCACCAAAGCACCTAATAAGGGGCCGAATGCAGGGGCTAAAATGGTGACAGATCCCATAACCGCCGTGACCTTAATGGCCATTTTAGTATCATAAAGCTCATGAACTGCAGAATACCCTGCCACCACTGCAGAACAAATCGCACTGCCTTGAATAAATCTTGCAACCAACATGACCATGATATTTTCAGTAGTGGCACACAAAAATGAAGCAATGATAAAAGAAAGTCCGCCCATCAATACGACAATTTTTCTGCCATATCTATCCGACAAAGGCCCCATAAATAATTGCATGGAAGAGGCGCCTAGAAACGACATTAATACCGTATACTGAGTCATTTGACGGCTAATCTGAAAGTCCTTTTCCAAACTAGGTAAGGCGGGTAAATACATATCAATGGCAAGATAGGTAGCAATCTCGTAAAATACTAAGGACAAAGGGAATAAATAAGAAGGTTTTCCGTTTTTCATTGGTAAATAATAGCAGGGATTTAGTTTAGGAGCAAAAATGAAAATAGTGCGTATGTATGATTATGGTGGGCCTGAAGTATTAAAACTAGAAGAAGCACAATTTTCCCTTTTGCATGTCCGGCTTGGCTCAAAATATGCGCATCTTGTACTTCTTTCAGAGTCAAAATTCTATCTATTACTGGCTTGAGTTGACCATCCTCAATCATTTGCGCAATTAACGCCAATCTTTCACCATTGGGGTTAACTATCGTACGAATAGCCCTTACTTGATAGCGCTCTGCCATTTCTGCGGTTGTTAATGCAACCAGCGTTACCAATATGCCACCTTTACGAAGGCATTTTAAAGACCGTTCCTGCACATCATTGCCAATGGTATCTAATACCACATCAAAATCATGATAATGCGCACTAAAATCCGTTTGCGTATAATCAATCACTTCATCTGCACCCAAATTTTTAACACATTCAATATGTTTGGTTGAAGTGGTGCCTACCACATACACACCTTTTGCTTTGGCTAATTGAACAGCAAAACTTCCCACCCCACCGGAGGCAGCCTGTATCAGCACTTTTTGTCCCGCTTGTAATTGGGCTTCATCAAAAAGTGCTTGCCAAGCCGTTAATGATGCCAACGGCACAGCCGCCGCTTCTTCAAAATTAAGATTGTTAGGTTTATGGGCAATTAACGCTGCATTCAGTGTAATATATTCGGCATAACCACCACCCCTGCTCATATCTGCCATCGCAAAGATTTCATCACCCTTTTTAAAATGGGTGACGTCAGAATCAACCTC
>JABDCK010000020.1:26290-26365 GCA_013288185.1 Gammaproteobacteria bacterium | reverse complement strand
GTATGTGGCAACCGGCAAATCCCCCAAGCGCATCGGTAATCGCCATCCTTTTATGACTCCATTTGATGTATTTGA
>JABDCK010000020.1:8755-26280 GCA_013288185.1 Gammaproteobacteria bacterium | reverse complement strand
CAATCATTTTGTGATTTGCTGCGGTAATGATCATTTGTTTGGTGAATTATGCAAAGCAATTGGGCTGCCAGAACTTGCGACAGATGCACGTTTTTTATCTAATGAATTGCGCTTAGAAAATCATGAAGTGCTTAAACAAGCGTTACAAATACCGCTGAAAAAACAACCGGCGGAATATTGGTTAAAAGTTATCCATGCAGCGGGGGTTCCGGTAGGGCCTATTTTTGATGTGGCTCAAGCCGCTACGCATCCACAGACCAAAGCGCGGAATATGTTGATTGAAGCTGGCGGTGTGCAAATGCCGGGTAACCCGGTAAAAATTAGTGGCTATCCTGATCCGGTTACCCGGCCGGGCTGTCCTACTCTGAATCAACATGGGGCAGCACTGCGTAAGGAGTTTGGTAATGGATGACATGATTGATGGTGGTGCGCTTCTTGCAAAGATGCTTAAAAATGAAGGGATTGATGTCATTTTTACCCTCATCGGCGGTGAAATTGTGGATGCATATGCAGGTTGCTTAAAAGAAGGGATCCGCATTATTGATGTGCGCCATGAGCAGGTCGCGATGCATGCGGCAGATGGTTATTTTAGAATGACCGGTAAAACGGGTTGCGCCATTGTGAGTGCCGGCGTGGGTACCACCAATACCATGACTGGGGTGGTAAATGCGCTCTATGAAGAAAGTGCGGTGTTATTGGTTGGGGGTTTTGCCCCTTCCAATGAACGCCATATGGGATCCTTGGGCGATATTCCACATACTGCAATCTTAGGGCCGATAACTAAATTTGCAGCAACGGTAAGCAGTACGGAACGCATTGCACCCATGACCGCTATGGCCTTCAGAGAATGCTATAATGGGGCACCGGGTCCGGCTTATCTTGAGATCCCGGTTGATGTATTGGAAGGCAAAGTGGCTATTGCTAGCGCGCCCCTTCCTACTAAAGGGCAATATCGTGCTTCAACCCAATGCTCAGGTAACCGTGATGATGTTAAAAAATTGGCTGCGCTTTTAGCAAAAGCGCAGCGCCCTTGCATATTATTTGGATCGCAGCTATGGACTTGTCGTGCAACGGATACCGCGGTTGATTTTTGTAAAAAATTAAATTTGCCCGCATATACCAGTGGATCTTCACGTGGCACTTTTGCACCCGGCGCCACACATGGTTTTCATCATAGCCGGCATTATGCATTGGATAATGCAGACTTAATTGTGCTAATAGGCTTGCCTTTTGATTTTAGAATGGGATATGGTCAGAGTTTGCCGAAAAATGTGCCCATTGCACAAATTGATATGGATTACCGGACGGTAGGTAAAAATCATGATATTACCGTAGGGATTGTGGGCGATCTTGGCGTTGTTATGCAGGATTTACTGACGCTTCTTGCTAAAGAAAATGCTCCACCGCGGGCGTCTTGGTTTGAGACCTTGCGCGCTTTAGAAAAGAAAGCGGTTGCTGCCCAAGAACCATTTACCCATTCCAATGCAAACCCCATTCATCCTATGCGACTTGCTTATGAGATAAATGAATTTATAACCCAAGATACCATTTTTATTGGTGATGCGGGAGATGTGTTAACTTTTGCCGGTGGCGTTATCATGCCAAAAGCAGCCGGTCTTTGGTTTGATACCGGTCCTTTAGGTACCTTAGGTATTGGTACTCCCTTTGCTATGGCTGCAAAATTAGCCAATCCTCAAAAGGAAGTAGTGTGTCTCTTTGGTGATGGCTCCTTTAGTATGACAGGCTGGGATTTTGAATCCTGCATTCGTTTTAATTTACCTTTTATAGGCATAATTGGTAATAATTCTCACATGAATCAACCGCGTTATAGTACGATTATGCAGATGGGCAAAGAACATAGTGAACTGGCCAGTAAGCTTAGCAATGTTCCCTATGCAGAGTTTGCAAAAATGTTGGGTGGTTATGGTGAAGATGTTACTAATCCCAGTCAAATTCAGCCAGCCTTACAACGTGCACGTGCATCAGGCAAATGTGCACTCATCAATGTTTGGGTAGATGCAGAAGTTTTTTCTCCAGGAACCATGCATCAAACTATGTATAAGTAGAACTTATTTAGCAGTTGCCAGTCCAACGGTTATGTTTGGCAGCAAATAAATAAGTGGTGGTATTATGATAGGGGCTAGCAAAAATCCTGCAGCAGATTTCATTAAAGACTTATTTTGTGATGGGGCTGTAACTGATAAGGAAAAATGGTTAGAGTATTCCAAAAGTTTGCTGGAGCTAGCTACCGCTGAAAACATATTTGTTGCGCTTAGAGAAGTGTATCTTCATCAAGAAACCGAAGCCGAAAAAATAGTGGTCCTGAACAATGCAAAATTTATTTTAGGAGCCTTAATTGAGGCTGATTATCAACAAGAAAATTTTTCTGTAGAGGAAGTCAAAAAACTATACACTGCATTTCAAGAAAGTGTCAAGCACGTTGAAGGGGATTCTGAAGCAATTCGTGCAGCGCAAGAAGCGCTTGATGAATCCATAACCAATGCTGCGAAGACACTAGAGAATAATATTCAAAGAAGAAGAATGGTGATTGCGCAAGCAAAAATATCTGTTGCGGATCCTAAAAATATTGAAAAATTCGTAAAAGAAGATCTGGAAAATCCTAAAGTTTCAGATGAATTAATTAAGGAATATGCTGCGCTTACGGCAAATGACTTAAAAAACACAGCGCAAGCGTTATTTTTAGGCATTAAGCCATCAGAACTACGTGAGGATCCAGCAACAGCATGGCCAGAGGGCGGCGATTATTACAAGAAAGTAAATCAACTTGTGCTTAATGATATATTGATGGGAAAATCAATTAAGCAGCAAATCAATACCGCTAAATACTATGCTTTAGTAATGCAGGAATGTCTACAAAAGAGAGATTATCTTTCAGCAAATGCAATTTTTGCAGCTTTTGAGAGTTCGTCAATAAGCAGACTTCCTTATATAGAGGATATTAAAGAAGTGATTGCCATGAAAGTTTCTGGCAATGATGTATTTAGCGTTGGTCATAATTTTAAAAAATTAAGAGCGCTCCAAAATGAAAAAGGAAAAGATGCACTTATCCCCACGGTTACACTGGATATTAAAAAAGATCTTATTCTCGCTAATTATGGTAATGATAAAACTAAAACCGTAAATGGAATAAAAGTAATTAATACAGATAGATTAGAAATAATGAGTAATATAAATCAAAATGTTCATCAATTTATTAAAGCGGCCACAGTGAATCCATCCGACGTATTAAGAACCACCATGCGTCAACGCCTTGATAACTTCACAACACAAGAGGATAAAGTATATTATGCGCGATCTTATGACTTGTTTTCAAAAGAGAAAGTGCTGTCATTCAAAAAAAGCGACTCGCTAGCACAAGTATTAGAAAAATGTTTAAAAAATATAAAACCATCCACACTACTGTTAAAGATAACCATTAATGAAAAAGCGTATGAACAAAAAGATGCGTTTAAACAGATCCTTAAATTAATTGAAAGTGGTATTGCAAAGTTAAAAAAAGATAATAAGGAGATCCCATTTGATGTTCACGTTGTATTAAAAATAATTGCGGCTGCCGATAACTCACTCAGTAAACGTATTGATAAAATAATCAAATTATTACCACCACCCCCAACCGCTAAAATTGTTGATGCGCCTAATACGGCGGTGCTTGCAAAAGCGGAAAGGGATCTAGAATGGTTGAGGGGAACATTACCTGATTTATTAAAAGAAGCACCAACGCCTGCTGCAAGAGCTGTTGGTCTAGAGTTTTCGCCGCAAGCCAAGCCAGAGGCCAGAAAGAAGGCCGCCGCGCGTACCTCCACATTACCTGTAAGCTTTGATCCCATATTTGTTGTTAAGCTCAAAAAGCAGTTTCCAGCAGAGGATCCTCACCATCATTGGTCAGTGGATGAGGATGTAAAGCAGCAGCAAATTTCAATTAATTCAGAGAATCATCCAGAGAAGGCAGTTATCATCAAGAAGCAGCAAGATAAACTTATGATTTCAAGTGATGATAACACAGGCGTTGCAAAAGCAGCTTTGGCCTGCCAGGAGACCTATGTGCAAAAAAGTGTAGGTTTCAAAATGAGAGTTATTGTCAATGATAAAGAGCAGGCAGAGGAATTGCTTGCACAATTGAAAAAGACTGGGGTTGATGTTAGTAAAATTAAAGAAATTAATACCCATGAGGGTACAAAAATTGAAGGTGATGAATTAAAAGCAATGATCAATGCGATAGCAGAAAAGCTAAAAACTAAAAGATCTGCCATGCGACCAAAATAAAGTATTATTTGCGCAATTTAATATTAAGTGTTTCTACCGCCAATGAATAAAACATAGCAAAATAAATATATCCTTTAGGGATATTCAAATCAAAACCTTCCCCGATTAAAGCAAAGCCCACTAAGATTAAAAAGCTTAAAGCCAGCATTTTAAGGGTAGGGTATTTATCGACAAAATCTCCGATAATTTTGGCTGCAAACATCATGACAAAAATGGCAATCATAATGGCCAAAATCATAATGGTAAGATTATCCGCTAATCCCACTGCAGTTATAACGGAATCTAATGAAAATACGATATCAATTAAGCCAATTTGGATAATAATCCCCAGCAAACCTATTTTGCCTGGATGGCTATCCGGTTGCTTACGGGAGCCTTCAATAGCATGATGTATTTCCAGTGTGCTGTTACCTAAAAGAAAGAGCCCCCCCACAATTAAAATCAAATCGCGTCCAGAAAAGGTTTGATTAACGATGGTGAATAAAGGGGTGGTCAGGCGGGCAATCCACACTAAAGAACATAATAAAAGGATGCGTGTCAGCATGGCAAAGGATAACCCTAAAATGCGTCCTACGGGGCGATTTTTCTCTGGGAGCCTACCAACGAGGATGGTGAGAAAAATGATGTTATCAATGCCCAGTACGATTTCAAGTGACGTCAAGGTGATTAATGCTATCCAGGCTTGCGGTGAAAAAATCCAGTCTGTAAACATATTCAGTGCCAGCATGTTTTTTTGTTCCCTGACTAAACTAATTCTCAAAAGCGGGGTCTAACTTTATACCGATGATCTACAAAGAGGTATAAGACATGTTAAAGCCAGCACTCACCATTTTAGCAGGAGTTTCACTGTTTTATCACGTGAATGCTTTCTGTGATGCAGAGATGTTTCGATCTTTTAGAGAAGAGGGGTTGGGTGGCAGTCCTTCGCAAAAGCAATATTACTTTGAACGTGCTTCTTCCACAGAATGTGGTTGCAATTGTGGTCAGTTCTTTGTGCGATCAAGAAAACAAGGTTGTCCAGCAGAAGTGATCCGTTTTGAGACCCCTTATGGTTTGGAGAATCACCACTAGTTGTATACCGGTTCTGGTGTAGGTTTGGTTTGTGGTAATACTAAGTTTAATAACACGCCCACCAAACCACCTAAGCCAATGCCACTGATAGCAAAGTGACCCGCGCCCAAGGTTAGCCCGCCGACTGGTATAACCAGGACGATACCGACTATAGTCATATTTCTAGGACTCATGAGATCGAGCTTAGACTGCGCTAAAAGGTGAAGACCGGTCACGGTAATAGCACCGAAAAGTAATATCAGGATCCCGCCCATCACGGGGGTAGGAATAGTTTGTAAAAAGATCCCCACTTTACCCACAAAAGCTAAGGTAATCCCCACAATACTGGCCCAGGTCATGATGCCAGGATTATAGGTTTTGGTGATAGCAACGCCGGCGGTGACTTCAGCGTAAGTAATACTGGGTGGTCCGCCAATGCTGGAAGCAACAATGGTTGCAACTCCATCACCCATTAAACTGCGATGTAACCCGGGAAACTGGAGATAATTACGGCGGGTGATGCCACCAATCGCGACAATATCACCGATATGTTCAATGGCAGAAACGGCAGCGATGGGTAACATTAATAGTGCAGCTTGCCAGTTCCAGCTGGGGAGCGTGAAATGCGGTATTTGCAGCCATTTTGCTTGATGCACTGCGGTTAGATCGACAATTCCTAGCCATATGCTGGTGATGTAACCAAAAAAGATCCCAACTAAAATGGGCACGAGTTTAAGCCGGCCTTTGCCAAATAATCTGGCAATGATGGTGGCCAGCAAAGAAACGCCTGCTACTATCAGGGCGGTATTCTCTTCAAATAATGCGGTGGCGCCATCGCCCGTTTTACCTAAAGCCATGTTAATAGCGGTGGGTGCAAGTACCAGGCCAATATTCATAATAATGGGACCGGTGATAGTGGCAGGGAAAACGCGATTAATAAAATCTTGGCCACGAAAATGAATGAGGAGGCTCATGAAAAAATACATCACACTGCATGCGGCAAGTCCAAAGAGCGTGCCTGGTAAGCCCCAGGTTTGAATTCCGTAAATCGTTGCGGGGACAAATGCAAAGGAGGAACCTAGAAAAACTGGTATTTGCCCTTTAGTGATCAATTGAAATAAGAGTGTGCCTACACCCGCGGTAAATAAGGCAACGCTGGGGTCCATGCCGGTGAGTAAAGGCACTAAGACCGTTGCACCAATGGCGATAAAAAGTGTTTGAAAGCCTAATAAACAATCTGAAAATTTAAAAGAGTAATCATTCATCAGCGCACACCCACCATAGGATTTGATTATGCAAGCATCCTAACATTTTTTACTAAAAGATACTACTGCTAAGCGCTAAAAGCGCAAGATTTGCATGATAAGCGGTAGTGCGCTGAAATGCTATGATTTTTCGTAAATAGTGGTTGAAGCATATCCCCAACTCATTCGTTCTAAGCCTTGTGTTTTTTTGACAAAAGGCGGGCAAGGGAGGGTTTTTGAGGTAAGGATGATACGGGTACCTGATTTTAGTTGCATCAATGTAGTGACAAGTTTGTCCCAAGTAGCGCAGGAAAATCCCGTGGCATTAATAAATAGTATATCGGCATCTAAAAAATTTTGGTTTAAGTAATCACCACAAATTAAGGTAAAGTCCAAGGGTAGTTTTTGTACGGCAATAGTATACAAATCTTCAATCAGTTCAATACCTTTGACCTGCAAAAAAGGGTATTTAAGTTTGACAGCCATCATGGTTTTACCGCAACCGGCGCCTAAGTCATAAAACACTTCTTGGGGTTTAGGTTTAACGAGTGCCATTAAGTCTAAAAGCGCACACAGATTCACTTCTCCATAATATAAATCTTCAGACACAGAATTACTTCGGGCATTTTTTGAAATGCTAAAGGCATCCACATCCTGAAAACAGGTATGCACGGCGGTTAAGATTTGACGATATTTTCTGTTTCTTACAAAGGATTTTATGGGAGAGGTGAAAAGATAAGCAATGGCCACAAATAAAATAGCAGCGAGTAAAAAATTAAACAGCAATCTGATCCAGCCGTATTCCATTATGGTATAAAATCAGATTGCTGTAGGAAACACTAAAAATGTATTTTAGCCGCCGCGTCTTGGGTTGTTACGTGATGGGTCACGATCCCGTGGGTCGCGTTGCTCACGTTGTGGGTGTTGTGGTTCAGTAGGTCTAGTAGTACTGCGTCTTTTTTGTTCTTGTTCGCGCCGTTGTCTTTCCTGTTCGTTTTCTGGACGTGCTGCTGCTTGGTAATTTGGATTTTCGTTTCTAGGTTTCATAGTTGTATACTCCTACTTGGTTGACGAATCATTTTTAGTGCTATACCACGGATTTTTCTCCAGATATAAATTAAAAATGCTTACCCATTGAACATAGATCAGATTTTCTCAAAGTGTGATATTTTTTTGACACTGGCTGACGAATGACGCTGACCACTGTATAAATTTGTTTATGAAACTTTTACTTAGGTCGATATGACTAAATGGTAAGCGTTGTTTATTGTAAATAGGAGTAGCGACCATGAAATCACTAGTAAAAATAATACCAGTATTAGCCTTACTGGCTGGCGCAGGTTGTGACAATATGAATCATACGGATCAAAACGTCTTAGGAGGCGCTGCGCTGGGTACCTTGGGTGGGGCTGCGATTGGTGCGGCTGCGGGTAATGCGGGTGCCGGTGCGCTCATTGGTGCAGGCGTTGGCGCAGTGGGTGGTTATGTTTATGATAGAGATAAATATGGCAATTAAACCAGCTTAATTATTAAACTGAGAGAGTTTATAGCCGCATGCTTGGATCAGTTTTTGGAAAGCCGTGCCTTCAGCACTTTTCTTGGAGCGCACAAATACGTTGGCATAAATTCTCACAATATAATGAAATTCCTTGCGAAATAGAATTTTCAAAATCTTTTGTGCACGTTTTATATCCCGCGGCTTACTCGGGTTGCAGCTTTGAAAAAGCACTGCGCCTAACAGAGCCGCTTTGGATTTTTGCCTTTGAAAGGAAAGATTGTCAAAACCATCTAAGCAATCTTCAATGGCTCTATCTTTATCCCAATCCAACCAGGCATAATAAAAGCGCATAATTTCTTTTACGAGCGGTGCTACTTTAGTTTCATCTTTTATTTGTTCATGCAGTAACATATACAGCATGGTTGGCACAGAGGATTCTACATTCGCCCAAGAGCAGTTACCGGTAATTTGATGCTTAATCGGCAATTTTGCATAAGGCGTTAATTCCAATATTTTAACCAGATCAGATTTAATATATTTAGCGCTATGCGGCTGATAAAGCAGGTTGGTGAGAAGTTCACGACTCAATAACTGAGGATTACCAACGGTATTAATGACAATCGGATCGGTCATTTTTTGTACACCACGATCGCACTTTGCTAAAAAATTTCCATATTTTATAAAGGTAATAGCATGGGCTTCATAGGACACGGGCAATAATAATAACGGTACATTTAAGAGTTGATATATGGCTTGTGTGTTTTTGGAAGGATCTTTATTAAAATGTTTAAATTCTCTGAGTTTAGAAGCATGTTGAAAGGCGGAAATAATCACGCGCAATTCAGGGATGTGAATATCCATGCGGTGTGCCATATAACTGTTAATGAAATGCGTTAAGGAATCCCGCACCAAACCCAAGGTAAATTCCAAATAAAAGCCTTCCAAGTCAACCGCAATAAACAATCCTTGGGGATTGACAACATCAGTGCTGCCCTGCAACTCAAAGCGATGCCCAATTAATTTTGCCATAATAAAATCTTTGGCAAAAGCTACATTTGCTCCATGCTGTAGCAACAAATCAATCAGTGCCTTACTTTGGCGCAATAATGGATAAAATAAAACCGGCTGACCATTAGTGGTATAGCTATTGGTATCTGCACCAAATTGAATTAACAATTTTGCAATTTCAAGATTGTCATTATCCACTGCCCAATGTAAGGCCGTAGAGCCGGTAATATCGACAATATCTACGCGGGCATTATATTGGGACAAAAGCAGTGAAACGACATCATAATTATTCATGAGGGTTGCTTGGATGAGGGGGGTAAAACCATACTCATCAATAATATTAATAGGAGCACCATCATGAAGGAGTCTTTCGACTCCTTCAAAGGGTATTCCATCTAAGATTGCTTGCGAAAGGGTCATCATGAACTCCTAACGCGAATATGGCTAATGAGGTTTTGGCTCGATCTTTTTGCCAGGTCTTGGTGCCATTGCCATTCGCAATTTGTGTTGGTTGCGCAATTCGTTTTCCATATTTTTGATAATTTCATTAAATTGTGTCGCAATAACTTCACCATTCCTGGGGTTGTTAATAATTTGATTAATCGCAGCACTATTAGCATCACTGGCTAAATCTTTAAATAATGGATGGGGTTTGCGCGCTTGTTGTTTTGTTGAACCCGCTTGTAATTTATCTTCATTGGTGAGCTCTGGCGTACTATCTGCACGTGGTGTATGTTGCATACGCAGCGCTGTTTGTGTCGCTTTCAAGCCATTTTGATAGGCTGCATCCATATACTTTTCCATCGTTTGACCGACTGCATTTAAAACCGCATCTCGGGTTACTGCTTCACCTAAACCTTGTTTTTTGCGTTCTGCATCTAACGTTTTTTGAACTGCGGCTGGGCCAAATTTGCGTAATAGCTCCAGTTGTTCTTCAAATTCTTGATAGGTTTGTTGAGTTGACTTTGGCATAGGATACCTCGCTTTTCCTTAAATAGAATACTACTTGTTATCTAAGTAACAATATCATGAATTACACTAAAAATCCATATTTCTAGAGGTTTTTTAGGTTATCTGTCGGCTAAAGGGTGTAGATTATCCGTTAAAAATGCAATACATTCGCCCTGGCAGGTGATATGCACGGTTTTGGCAGTAGTTTTGTTGCGCATGGCACCTTTACCGTCTTGGGTAATCAGGCTGTCGGTGAGCTCCCATTGGAGTCCTTGGGTGGTCAGGCGTGCCTTCGGAAGGGGGAGAAATGAAATTACCTGGTTGATTTGGGTGTGTATACATATATTTTCAGGTAAGGCAAAAATCCATTGTTTATGTTGATCAAAATAATGTAAATACATCAATTGCATTTTTTTACTGAAGCGAGACAGTAGTAAAAGATTATACATTGCATGATCAGCTGACTTACCCATGGTGCCCATGCAAATCACTTTTTGAAAAGAATGTTGCTGTGCAAAATTCAAGGCTTTTTCAAAATCGGTAGTTTCTTGATCAGCAAGATGCAGAATTTTGCTGTGCGGGAAATGCATTTGCAGGGCAGAATGTGTAGCAAAGTGAATGCTATCAACGGTAGAATCCAGATCGCCAATGATGATATCAGGTGTAATCGTATGAGGTAACGCAATGGCTGCGCCATCCGTGCAGATGAGTTGCCGATAATGAATGTCTTGCCAGTGTTCTTGGCTTGGGATATCCCCATTTGCAACAATCAAGGCATCATACAAAATGGTCATGCTTGGGAAATCCATAAAGCGAAGGGATGAAAAAAATACCATAAGCGTTTCATTTCTGGCAAGACTGCGGTATGGTATAGCAGCAAAACTTTTAGTAAACGTAATGTGTGTAGTTATATAACTTTAATGGAGATATTATGAAAATTAAGTTACTTATTGCCCTTGTTTCTTGTTTAGCACTTGCAGCATGCAACAAAGGTACCGATAAAGAAGAAAATGCAACGCCTGCGGCTGAGCAAACAACAGAAAACATGCAATCTTCTGCGCAACCAGCGGGTGCGGTTGATCATCAACAAACCACTGAAGTCACGCATGAAGTCACAACCAACAACGTAGCACCTGCTGCGCCAGAAGCTACCCCTGCGGCGGCTGCACCTGCGCCAGCTCCTGAAGCAGCACCTGCTTCTGCAAGCACTACAACCACCACCACCACCACCACTCCAGCACCTGCTGATCATGAACATGATCACAGTCATGATGCTGCACAACCACAAAACTAAGTTACTAAATCACTTAGTGTTAAAGCAGAGTAAGAGTAAACGCTTACTCTGCTTTTTGCGGGTAAAAAACAAATGTTGAAAAACCAATTTCTACTTTTGTATACACGCCGTTTTTTACCTTTATTTATTACTCAGTTTTTAGGTGCGTTTAACGATAATCTATTTAAAAATGCGCTTGTTATTCTTATTACTTATATCGTTGCCGCCAAACTCAGCATTCAACCACAAATTCTTGTAACCTTAACGGGTGCACTATTAATATTCCCGATGGTCATTTTTTCAGCCCAAGCGGGTAGCATTGCGGATAAATTTGAAAAAGCAAAGCTCATTAGAATTATAAAATTTGCAGAGATTGTTTTAATGAGCCTGGCTGCGGTTGGCTTTATTTTGCAAAACGTTTATTTATTAATGGTGGTTTTATTTTTAGTGGGATTGCAAGCCACTTTTTTTGGTCCCATTAAATATAGCATTTTACCTCAGCATCTTCATACGAATGAGTTGGTTGCCGGAACAGGGTTAATTGAAATGGGGACCTTTGTCGCCATTTTATTGGGAAATATTCTGGGTGTTATTTTAATTACCCTGCCCCAGGGTTTAATGGCTATTTCTGCCGGAATAATTTTGGTCGCGCTAGCGGGATATCTGGCCAGTTGTTTTATTCCGATAGCGCAAGCACCTGCACCAGATTTAAAACTGTCATTGAATTTTATTAAAGAATCTCTGAATATCGTAAAATTTACTCAAAAAACACCAACCATATTTCTTTGTATTTTAGGGATCTCATGGTTTTGGTTGATTGGCTTTACGTTTCTAGCAGAATTCCCCAGTTATGCTAAAAATTTTATTGGGGGCGATGAACAAATATTTGTGTTGTTTTTAGCGATTTTTTCCATTGGGGTGGGATTAGGCTCCAGTCTGTGTAACCGTTTGTTAAAAGGGGAAATTGAAGCCACTTATGTGCCTTTGGCAGCATTAGGGATCACCCTTTTTACGGTGGATCTATATTTTGCGACACAGCATGAAATAATGACCCCGCATATGATGCAGCTTATTACCCTAGAGCAATTTTTTTATTCCGCCAATCACTGGCGGATTATGATTGATATGCTTTTGATTGCTGTCTGTGGGGGTATTTATATTGTCCCGCTGTATGCGATTTTGCAATATCGGGCCAAAGACTCACATAAGGCGCGGGTCATTGCTAGTAATAATATCATGAATGCATTATTTATGAGCGTGGCTGCGCTGGCCACTATGCTTATGTTAAAACTGCGATTTACCATTCCACAAATATTTCTGACGGTTGGTGTAGTTAATTTGCTGGTGGTTATTAAAAGCTGCCAACTGTTGCCAGGCGCATTATTACAATCTATTTTGCGGACGCTGCTAAATTTTTTCTACCGTGTCAAAGTGCATGGGCTTGAAAATTTCCATCAAGCAGGTTCCCGGGTAGTGATAACACCCAATCATACGTCCTTTTTAGATGGCTTATTGTTGGCGGCTTATTTGCCTGAAAAATGTTCTTTTGCAATTTATCGGGGATATATTCAAAAATGGTGGATGTTACCGGTTCAGTGGTTTGTTGATGTTTTTTTTGTGGACCCGACCAACCCCTTTATTATAAAAACCATGGTAAATTACGTTAAGGAAAATAAAAAATTAGTGATTTTTCCTGAAGGACGCATTACCGTGACCGGCGCCTTGATGAAAATATATGAAGGCCCGGGGTTGATTGCAGAACGCGCTGATGCCACGATTTTGCCCGTTTTAATTGAAGGCGCGCAATATACTTATTTTTCTCGCTTGCGTGGTTTAGTACGGTTAAGATGGTTTCCTAAAATTACCCTCACGATATATCCAGCGGAAAAAATCAAGATTAAGCAGGAATGTTCTGGCAGACGCCGTCGGCAACTCATTGGCCAAAGATTATATGAAATTATGTCAAATATTCTATTTTTGGGGAATGACACGAACATTACTTTATTTCATGCATTATTAGATGCAAAAAATATTCACGGTTATTCTCACAAAATTGTAGAAGATACGCGGCGAGTGCCGCTTTCGTATCATCGTCTGATTATGGCCAGCCTAGTGATTGGAAGAAAACTAGCAAAATTAACAAAAAAACAGGAAGTGGTGGGGCTTTTATTACCTAACATGGTAGGCACGGTGGTGGCCTTTTTTGGTTTGCAAGCCTATTTGCGTGTCGCGGCAATATTAAATTTTTCAACGGGGTTAAAAAATGTGGTAAATGCCTGTGAAACCACGCAAATAAAATTAGTATGTACCTCAAGAATGTTTGTTGAAACGGCAAAATTTCAAGATTTGATAAATGTATTAATGGAAAAGAACATTAAAATTGTTTATCTAGAAGATTTAAAAGCCGAGGTGAGCATGGGGAATAAAATATATGCTTTCTTAGCCACCCATTTACCAAAGCTATTTGGTTTATATTATAAATCCAGTGATGCCAGAAAACCGGCGGTAATATTGTTTACTTCTGGTTCAGAAGGCAACCCCAAAGCAGTGGTCTTAAGTAGTAAAAATATTCAGGCAAACAAAGCACAATTATCCAGCCGTTTTGATTTTAGTCCATCAGATATTATTCTTAATGCTATGCCCATATTTCATGCGTTTGGGCTTACCGCAGGCACTATTTTACCAATTTTATATGGGATGAAAGTATTCTTTTATCCTAGTCCGTTACATTACCGTGTGATCCCAGAATTATCTTATGATATTAATGCCACCATTCTTTTTGGTACTAATACCTTTTTGACGGGGTATGCCAAATATGCTAATCCTTATGATTTTTATAGTCTGCGGTATGTGTTTGCGGGTGCTGAAAAGCTCAAAGAAGATAACCGACGTTTCTGGGCGGATAAATTTGGGGTGAGAATTTTTGAAGGTTATGGTGCAACGGAAACATCCCCAGTCATTTCCGCCAACACCCCCATGCATTATAAAGTGGGCACGGTGGGTAAATTTATGCCCGGCATTGAATACAGGCTTGCCGCGGTTCCTGATATTCAAGTAGGGGGATTACTGAGTGTTAAAGGACCCAATATCATGTTGGGATATATGTTCCATGACAAGCCGGGTGTTATTGTGCCACCTGAAAATGGCTGGTATAGCACCGGAGATATTATTACGCTGGATGAGGATGGTTATATTTCTATCCAAGGGCGTGTCAAACGCTTTGCCAAAATTGCAGGAGAAATGGTCTCATTGGCTTTTGTAGAGCATTATATGGATGAACTTTGGCCAAACACCATGAATGCGGTTGTTGCTTTGCCGGATGAGAAAAAGGGCGAACAATTAGTATTAGTCACAACCCAAGCCAATGCACAAAAAAGTGAAATTTTAGCATACATCCGTAAGTTGGGTATTAGTGAATTAACCGTGCCTAAAATTCTTTATTTTTTAGACAAAATGCCTTTATTACCAACCGGGAAAATAGATTATTCGGCAGTTCAGCGTTTCTGTCTTTCAAAATCTTCTAACATAGATTCTGCGACTTTGTCATGATCTCTCGCCATATCGCGCAAGCCATTAATAATACATTCATGTTTCATTTGACAGGTGGTCAATAGATTATTAATTTTATGCATGCTTTGGTTCATGCCATCTAGTTCTTTAAGGGAAGACTCAAAATTTTGTGGTTGCGTTTGATAGGTTTCAAGTGTTGATTGCAGCGCCAAAGCGGTTGCAGATACTGAGAAAATAACCAGTGCTGTAAATAATCCTGTGTGGTGCATAAGCTATCGCCATCCAAAAGGAGATAATTTACAATTTAGTTAAAAAATTGGATTTTCACAAATAGCATTTTTGTAACAGTTCATAAGCTTGGGTGCCTTTTCTCATCTTAATGGCATTGGTCCACACTTCCCCCGTCCCTGCAATTCCTCTTTCATCATATAGTTTAGCTAACATATATTGGGCGGCGATATTGCCTTGGAACACCAGACCTTGCAGACCACCTTGTAAGCACATTGCGTATTGGGCGCCGGCCGTATCCGTATCATTATTGGATTGAATGGCATAGTAATTCAACAAAAGCCAGCAATGACCAATAATTCTATTGGCTTGAAAGTGATCATCCGTTTGGCATTCTGGTTTGCTGGTATAATTGCCTTCTTTTTCAGCTGAGGTATAAACGTTGGCGATACTTTGCGCTAAGGTGTTATTTTCTTCTTTAGCGACCCGATTCAAGCCTTGGATAACACAATCATCATTTAAACGTGTTGCATTGCCGCAGCTTTCAATGATGCCATAAACTGTTGAGCGTTCAGCACCATCTGCAGATTGCGTTTGCAGCAAACCTACGTATTTCAAAAGTTCAATTGCATAAGTTGGCGTGGCGAAGACACTAAAGAACAGCGTTGCAATTCCTGGAAGAAATAGTTTGTTCACTAGCCCACCTCAAAATTATTTGTGATAAAACTGTAATTGATTATAACTGTCATTCTAAAAATTGTGCCATAATTTTCGTCAGTTTACGTATAACAAGGGAGTGAAAGGATGAGAGCGTTTATTATCATCATAGGGTTATGTTTAAGTTTCTTTTCTCAGAGTACGTTTGCCTTAAAAGAGAAACATTTAATTATTGTGCGTCATGGTGAAGCAGAGCACAATTTGAAGCAGGAGTATAATTCAAACCCCAAGCATCCAAAGTATAAGCCATCACACTTAACGGAAGCGGGGCGCCAGCAAGTAAAAGAAACCGCGGAACTGCTACTCACGCATGGGTTTGATAATCGTAATATTGCCGCGGTTTATGTTTCACCCTTACCCCGTACCGTTGAAACAGCACAAATTTTTTCAGAGATTGGTCTTTTTGCCAAGGACAAAATTCATGTGGACTCGCGTTTGATAGAAGTGCAAGTTGGCGATCGCGAAGGATTAGTGGAAAGCCAGTTCAGTAAAGACACCTGGTGGATAGGCCGGCAAGATGCAAAACTGCATTCCGGGGAAACCTATGATGATGTTCGCAAGCGTATCTTAGCCATTTATGATGAGGTGGAAAAAGAACATCCAGAAGGACATGTGATGTTTGTAACCGATGGCAGGCCTGCAATGGAGCTCATTGAGAGTTTGACCAAGACTAAAATGAAACTACAAACGGCCCAAGCATATTTAGTGCCATTAAATAGCAGAAATGAGTTAACTTAATAACTTATACCGTTCGTCTTATGTTAGTTCATTTTATCATATTTTGCTTGAAGTTTATGCTAGTTCAGCGACAATAGCGCATGTTCTATTGTTGTTGGTTGGAAAACTCATGCGTTTTGAATACTCTGTTTCGTTCTGTCTCATGACCGAAGATTCAAATCCCTTCGGTCATAGTTTTATGCTTATCAATCAAATTGACCATGCCCAAGGCGCTAACGCACAAGTTGAAGTTATACAAGCCGTTGGCTTTTATAGTCAAGCCATGCGAGTGCTAGGATTTAAGCCTATCGCGCGTGGTACCGTTAAAGGTGAAAATCCCAAGGATATTGTTGATAAAGGCGGTATGTATCATAAGACCTTTCAGATTTCCCTAGAAGAGGTCGGCGAGCTATTAACCGCCATTAATCAAGATAGAATGATGCTGGGTGATAATAAGCCGATTGGTGATACGCAAAAGTATAAGCCCGGGGGCCCAATATTTAATTTGTTCAAACAGCAGAATTGTAAAAATTATATTTTGAAAAAATTAGAAGGTTTGGGGATTGATGTTAGCGATTTGTATAGTTTTTGGCAAATTCCTAAATTGACACCAGGGATGGAACCTTTGAAAATCACAAAAGGGCTTAAAAACAATGAGCCTACCTTTGTTTGGGATTGCCCTTTTATTTTAAGTAAAGGTAAACAATTCAAAACACGTAAAGAAATGGAAAAAGTGCTGGAAGATCAGCAATATCTGGCTTTAATGCAGGGATTAGATAAAATGCTTACTATTATTAAAAACCGTGATACGGTATTAACTGCGCAAGGCAGACAAGTGGTTGAGATTGCGCAAGCCAAAGAAGACTTGCAAAAAATACAGCAAAAAATTAAGGCAGTACAATCTTTTCCGAATCAACGGAATAGTCAGCAAATCAAAAAATGGTATTTTGAAGTAGATACTGTGGTTATTGACTGTATCCAATCGTTACAGAAAAAATTTGTGCTGTTTCAACGGTACGGGGTAAGGGTGAAACATAAACCGCGG
>JABDCK010000020.1:0-8745 GCA_013288185.1 Gammaproteobacteria bacterium | reverse complement strand
ATTTGCTGACTATTCCGTTGATTCAGAAAAAAGGCATCGAAAGTAATTTGGTAGACCAAATATTAGACACCCTTAAAGAAATGTACTATAAAATTTACCACAGGGTATTTGGAAACACTGAAATCAAAGCACAGACGGCGCCTAATGCGAATGATTCTTCCATATTTAACCAGGTGAATCAAATACAGCAAAGCGTTAAAAAGTTGAACTTAATATAGTACTACCCTGTCAGATTTTTACTCATAAATAATAGGGTAGAGTATGATGCGTGGTAGTGAACGAGATAAGAATCGTGTTTATGCAATCTTGCAATATTTCTTGAAAAACAAGAAACCGCCGGTTGATGCCAACAAAAAAGCAGCATGGCGCAGAGAGTGGGAAAATCATGAAGATGAACTTGATGAAATTATCGAAAGAAATCTACATAATGATCCACCCTTTGATTTAACCAAGACGCTACCCGTGATTATAAAAAATAAAACCCAATTTATGACCCCATTATTTATGGCCAATAGTTTTGGTTTTGATCACGTTGCAGAAATTCTATTAAAATTGCCAATTACCGCATTAGAAATGAATACGGTATTAAGCATGACGCCACAATTTTCAAAACAGCCCTCCATTGATGCTATCAAAAAGCTTTTAAATGATATTTTTTCTATGGTTTTAAAGGGGCGTGTTAATGTTAAAGACGATTCTGGGCATGAGACTATGCAACACGTAAAAATACTGATAAGTCCGCCGGATGAAAAATTACAAACGGTGCTAGTTTCAGCTTTGTCAGAGCTGGGTATTAGAACTGCGGTTGGCTTTGATGGTAAAAAAGACAATATTATCGGTCATATAATTGAACTGTATCCTACTCCAGAAAATTACCAAAAATTTTCTAAAGCAGGATTTAGAGAAGAGCTATTGGCAAAAATGGAAGAAAAATTGTCAGCACTTTCTACACCTACTAAGCGGCCGAAGGGTTAAGCGGGTTAGTTTTTCACTCACTGCTGCAGTATCACGTTGCTTAGTTAACGTCATATTCTTGGAGGCGGCAGCTTTTTGCTCCAATAATGATATTGCGTCAAAATGTAGTAAACCGCTACTAGAAAGCGCACTTTATTTTTTAGCTGACTCTTATGTGGCTACGGCCACATAAGAGTCAGCACTAAAAAGATGTAAAAGTTTTCTTTCACTGAAAGATGGTTTGCACTAAAAGTGTTCCTCAATTAAAGTGCTAAGCGCACCTAAAGTATCTGCAAGTGATTCAAACCTCTACATAAAATAGCATCTAAGATTAATGTACCTGTAGCATGTTTGGTATCTGTTTTTGGCGCATCCACCCAGCCTTTCGCTTTTTTATTTAAAAGATATTTCATCATGGGCGCATATTTTTGAGCCACAGTTGGTAAAAAAATTTCGGGGTTATTCATTTGTGCAACCAATTCAGGACTCGTTGCAATTGCGTCCATACAAGATCTTTCGAGTACTGTAAAAGAATTTGAAACTAGATATTCCTCAATATCAGGTGATGTGGTTAATTCAATCGGACGTTTTCCAGCAGCGTTTTTTATGAGCGGATCTGCGCCAAATTCCATTAATAAGCATACGGCTCTATAATCATTTTTTCTGGCGGCTTGATGTAGCGCAGTTTGTTGAAGATTAGAAAGATCATCATCTACAGTATCATAAACTGCATTAGGATTAGCACCTTTTTTTAATAAAAGACGCGCACCTTCAATATTTTTTCCTTTGATAGCATGATGTAAAGCCGTATACTTAAAAACGGTAGTCTGTGTGTCAATATCAAAAGGAGGAGGACTGTCTGCGACCAATAAATTCAACATGGATTTAAGTTGCTCAATTCGCAGAGGATTTTCAGCCGCACGGTGGATTGGTGCTTCGCCATCATGATCTGGGATACCACAAAGTGCAGGAGCTCTTGCAATGAGCTTTTGCATAATCACATTGTGTTTAGCGATCATTTCAGGACTTCTGTCTTGGAATGCAAACATCATGCCTAGCGGTGTAAAAATATCATTTCCATTAGTAACTGCAAGGACATTTGCTCCTTTAGCAAGTAATGCATCGACAACCTCAATCATTCCTCTATTTGCAGCTAAGTGTAACGGAGTAAAATCCGTCGTATTGGGGACATTGGGTATAACAAAAGTAAAATTAATATCAGCTAATTTTGAAATTGCTGCCAAGGCGTCAGTTGTTTTTCCTCTAAGCAAGGCTAAGGCTAAGGCAGATTGATTTTGTGACTCTTCTTGAGTAAGCATATATAACCTTTACATAAATTAAATATGCTGGCATGGTAAGTCAGCTTGTCGGATAAGTCAAGCCTTTTATCCATTTTTTCCGTGTATATCCTCTTAGAAAAAGTTTGCGATAAACACAATCAGAATGCCTAATGGGGCGATATAACGAATGGCAAAATGCCAGGCTACATAAACTTTGGGGTACTTTTGTCCAAATTCATCCCGTACTTCTGGCTCTGCCATTATCCAACCGGCAAAAATACAAAATAGAAATGCACCAATGGGAAGTAAAATATTGGTGGGGATATCGGTAAGGACTTGAAACACGCCCCAACGGCCAAATATCTTAACTTCTTGCCAGACATTAAACGAAAGCACAGAAGCCAAGCCAAAGAGCCATGCAGCAAAGCCAACATAAAAAGCAGCCTGAGGGCGTGAGATTTTCCAACGCTCATTGAGTAACGCTACTAAAGGTTCACCCATGGAAATAGAAGAAGTCCATGCCGCGAAAATTAATAAGATAAAAAAGCAAATGCCAATTATTTGTGAACCCGGCATGTGGCTAAAGGCAATAGGTAAGACATGGAACATTAAGCCTGGGCCACTTTCAGGTGCTAAACCGTGTGAAAATACAATCGGGAAAATAGCAAGGCCGGCTAAAATTGCCACCAAAACATCTAACACGCTAATGATAAGCACGGTGCTAACAATATTGGTTTTTTTGGAAAGATAAGAACCATAAATTAAGATACAACCGGCACCAGTGGCCAAGGAAAAGAATGCTTGGCCCATGGCATCGATAATGGCATGGGCAGTTAAATCTTTCATTTTGAAAGAAAATAAAAATTTCCATGCTTGCACAACATTACCTTCAATGGCGCTATAAATTACCAAGAGAATCAGGATGAGAAAAAGTCCTGGCATCATCCAACGGGAGGCTCTTTCAATACCAGCATTTACCCCCAGTGCAATCACTCCCATAGTAAGGAACATAAAAATGGTGTGCCAACCGGTTAAGGCTAAAGGAGATGCCAATAAGGCGGTCCAGATCCCTAAAATCTCATGCGGTGATGCTTGGATAAATAGACCTTGAAATGCATAAATAAGATAGGCAATAGACCAACCCGCTACAACACTATAAAAACTGAGGACCATCAATAAAGCAACACTGCCGAGCCAACCGAGCCCTTGCCAAGCAGTGGTATGATTTGCATGCCGCGCAAGCAAAGCAAGCGTATTGACGGCATTTTGACGGCCTCTACGACCAATCATTAATTCCGCAATCATAGCAGGAATGCCAATGAGAACGATAAATATTAAGTATGCTAAAACAAAAACACCGCCACCATTGTTGCCAGCCATATACGGAAATTTCCAAATATTGCCAAGACCAACCGCTGCACCTGCGGTGACCATAATAAAGGCGAACCGGGAGGTCCATAAATTGCGGGGGGAATGTTTTTGATTCTCAGACATGATTCACTGGCTTTGACAATTTGCTTGTGTCCGAGCACCATACCATCAATGTAAAAGCCCTGTAAATTGTGCGTCGCAAAAATTTTAATAAGGCAGTTTATGAACATATTTGTATTTGATATTGAAACCGTACCTGATGTGGTAACCGGTCGACGATTATTGGGGCTTGAAAATTTACCGGATGCCCAGGTTGCAGATGCGATGTTAAGCCATGCAAAAGCAACCACGGGCCAAACCTTTTTAAAGCACCCATGGCATAAAATTGTGGCTATCTCTGTGGTGTTTCGCCGGGAGGATACGCTAAAAATTTGGTCCTTGGGGGATTTACATGCAGACGAGTCTGAATTAATTCAACGCTTTTATGCCGGAATTGAAAAATATTGTCCGGTGTTAGTCTCATGGAATGGTACCGCTTTTGATTTACCGGTGCTGCATTATCGCACACTTTATCATGGACTCTCGGCCAGTCATTATTGGGAAAGCGGGGATCGGGACAATTCTTTTAAGTACAATAACTATCTTAATCGATATCACACTCGCCATATAGATCTAATGGATACCTTGGCGGCCTATCAACAGCGCGCTTTTGCACGCTTAGATGATATAGCCGTAATGTTGGGCTTGCCAGGGAAGATGGGGATGTCTGGGGAGGAGGTTGGAGAGCACTATCTCCAAGGTAAATTAGCAGCAATCCGCTGCTATTGTGAGGTAGATGTCTTAAATACCTATCTTATTTTTCTGCGATTTCAACATATGCGTGGACAGTTGACGCAAGAGGCGTATAATTATGAAATCAAATTGACTAAAGATTGGCTGCACGGATCGCAACAGCCACATTTTCAGACATTTTTAGAGAGTTGGAAGTAGTTATGTCCCATCGCAGAAAATCGGTTCCTGCAGAACCCGTTACCCTAGAGGTGACGCATCTTGCCCATGATGGCAGAGGCATTGCGCGGTTAAACGATAAAATTATTTTTATTTTTGGTGCCTTGCCGGGTGAAACCGTGCGGGCAAAATATACGCATTCTTATAATCGCTTTGATGAAGCAACTACGGTGGAAGTCATTAAAGCAGCCCCTACCCGGGTTGTGCCAGACTGTGCCCATTTTGGCGTATGTGGAGGCTGTCAGTTACAACATTTAGCACCGCTTGAGCAAGTTGCACATAAACAAGCATTATTGCAAGAACAGTTAATGCATCACAAAATAGTGCCAAAAGAATGGCTTGAACCATTGGTTTCTCGCTCCACTGGCTATCGACAAAAAGCACGCTTAGGCGTTAAATATGTGTTTAAAAAAGAAGCGCTGCTCATAGGATTCAGAGAACAAAAAAATAATAAAATTACGCTTACGGAAAACTGCCATGTGCTTGATGCGCGCATAGGGTTTACCATCCAGGAACTTCGGGTTTTAATTGCGGGGTTACAGGCCAGAGAAGACATTCCGCAGATTGAAGTAGCCGTGGGTATGGAGGTGGCATTGGTTTTTCGTCATCTTAAACCGCTTTGTTCAGCGGATAAAGCGGCGTTAATCGCTTTTGCGCAAGCAAAGGAATTTTCGTTATATTTGCAACCACAGGGTCCTGATAGCGTACATAAAATATGGCCCTTGCTAGGTTCTGAATATTTAAGTTATCGCTTAAGTGATCAAAATTTGGTTTATCAGTTTCATCCATTGGATTTTATTCAGGTAAATCAAGAAATGAATCAAAAAATGATTAATGCCGCACTTG
Source organism: Gammaproteobacteria bacterium (assembly GCA_013288185.1). GTDB lineage: Bacteria > Pseudomonadota > Gammaproteobacteria > Berkiellales > Berkiellaceae > Berkiella. The sequence continues at coordinate 3,286 of JABDCK010000020.1, read as the reverse complement.
CCTTATTAAACCCCGGCCCTGAAGATTCTATTTTAGATTTATTTTGCGGTTTAGGAAATTTTAGCCTCCCCATGGCACAAAAAGCCCATCATGTCACAGGCGTAGAAGGGAGTGCGCAAATGGTGTTGCGCAGCTTGCATAATGCTAAACAGAATCAATTGCAGAATGTTGCATTCTATGATTGTGATTTAAGTGGCGATTTTACTAAAGCACCATGGGCGCAAAAATCCTATGCTAAGATTATTTTAGATCCGCCGCGCTGTGGCGCCGAGGAAGTGGTTGAAAAAATATCTAGCTTTAAAGCAAAAGAAATTTTATACATCTCTTGCAACCCGGCAACCTTTGTGCGCGATAGCGCAATATTGGTTCATCAAAAGGGATATAGCTTAGTTAAAGTAGGCATTATGGATATGTTCCCGCACACTGCACATGTTGAAACCATAGGATTGTTTCAAAAGGAAGCGTAATGGTTAAAATCAGAGATGATCTGCCTAAGACCTCGGATGGCGCAATTGATATTGCACAATGGGTTCAGCGTGTCGGCAAAGACCGTTCTGAAAAAGAAAGGAAACTATTATTAGCGGCGGCCTATTTAAATTTGGAAAATGGCGGTCATCATCTGACCTGTGTAAATGAATCCTGCTTGCGCCAAGGGTTGCAAACGGCTGAGACATTAATGACGCTCGAGCCTGATATTGCAACGTTATTAGCCGCGATTGTCTATTTCCCTGCCCAATATGCCGAATTAAGTTGTGAAATGATTCAAAACACCTTGGGCAATGAAGTGACCACTTTAGTGTCTGGTTTGATTCAGATAACCACGCATGCCCATCAAGTTAAAGGATCTAATGCGACCAGTCAACATGATAATTTACGAAAAATGTTATTGGCGGTGGTAGAAGATGTTCGGGTGGTGTTAATAAAACTTGCAGAAAGAATCACCTCTTTAAGAGCTGCCGTGGTACTAGATAAAGAAGTGCGGCAACAATATGCGCTGGAGACCAGAGATATTTATGCCCCATTAGCCAATCGTTTGGGTATAGGTCAAATTAAATGGGAATTAGAAGATTTTGCTTTTCGCTATTTAGAGCCCGATGCTTATAAACATATTGCAAAATTGTTAGATGAGAAACGATTAGATCGCGAAATTTATATTCAAAAAGTCATAGAACAAATAAATGACGCCTTGGCAAAAGAAAATATTGAAGCCGAAGTATCGGGCAGAGTGAAGCATATTTATAGCATTTGGCGAAAAATGCTCAGAAAAAACCTTGATTTTAATGATATTTATGATGTGCGTGCTATCCGTATTTTAACCTCAGAAATGCGGGATTGTTATGGGGCATTGGGTGTGGTTCATTCACTCTGGCAACATATTCCCAAAGAATTTGATGACTACATAGCAACGCCTAAAGAAAATGGCTATCGTTCTTTGCACACGGCAGTTATTGGTCCACAAGGTCGTACGCTTGAAATTCAAATTCGCACGCATAAAATGCATCAAGAAGCGGAGTTGGGGGTGGCGGCACATTGGCTCTATAAGGAAGGTGGGCGTCTTGACTCTAATTATCAGAAAAAATTAAACGCTTTGCGACAAATATTAGATTGGAGTGAAGAGGCGCAAGAAAGAGATGTGAGCGAAGTCTTGCTGCAAGAAGTGCTGGAAGAAAGAGTTTATGTTTTCACCCCCCAAGGGGATGTGGTAGATTTGCCGTTGGGATCAACGCCGCTAGATTTTGCTTATCATATTCATACAGACTTAGGGCATCGTTGCAGGGGTGCTAAAGTCAACGGAGCGATTGTCCCGTTGAATTATCAACTATCTTCCGGTGAGCAGATAGAAATCTTATCGGTGAAGGAAGGGGGACCGAGTAGAGATTGGTTGAATTCCAATTTAGGTTATTTGAAAAGCGCACGTGCTCGCTCAAAGGCTTATCATTGGTTTAAACGGCAAGCGCAGGATAAAAATGTTGAGCAAGGACGTGAAATGCTTGAAAAAGAATTCAAGCGGTTAAATATTGAAATCAGTGGGCTCAATAGAATCTTGGTAAAATTAGGTGCAAAATCATTGGATGATCTCTATGCAGGAATAAATTGTGGTGATTATCGCATTGGACAAATCGTCGATGCGTTGCAAAAAGCAGAAAACGCGCATGTGGCGCCAGATGAAATTATTCCACATTTATCTAAATCCAAGCGCCTGCCTTCTGAAATTACCATTCAAGGGGTTGGAAACTTGTTATGTCATTTTGGTGGTTGTTGTAAACCATTGCCCGGTGATCGCATCATTGGTTATATCACCTTAGGACGTGGGGTTACGATTCATCGTCAGGATTGCATTAATATTTTGGGAAAGCCCGAAGAAGAGCATCGTTTAATTCAAGTTGAATGGGGTGAGACCCGGCAAAATGTTTACCCGGTTGATATCAATATACGGGCCTATGACAGACAAGGATTATTGCGTGATATTACGGCTATTTTAACCAATGAAAAAATAAATGTGAATGCGGTCAACACCCTAACCAATAAAGACGATAATATTGCTAATTTAGTGTTAACCATAGAAATTGCTGACTTGGATGGGTTAATGAACATTTTAAATAAAATTAGTCAATTACCGAATGTTTTAGAAGCTAGAAGGGTTCATTGATGAAAGATAAATTACCCAGTTTATTACAAGCGCAGCAACTACAAGAAATTGCTGCAAGTAAAGGCTTTGATTGGCCGCATATTCAATTGGTATTAGATAAAATTCAAGAGGAAATTAAAGAATTTGAGCAATCCTATCATCAAAAGGATGTCCAGGGCGCCAAAGAAGAATTAGGTGATATTTTATTTGTATGTGCTAATTTAGCGCGCCATTTAAAATGTGATGCAGAATCAGTGTTGCATCAAGCCAATGCTAAATTTCAGCGGCGTTTTAACGGGGTTGAAGAAAAAGTATGCAAAAGCGGTAAGGCATGGCAAGATTTTACGCTTGCAGAACTGGAAGTTTTTTGGAATGAAGTGAAAATGATAGAATGAGGAATCCTTATAAATCGGACATAATTTCTTGCTCTTTGAGTGAAGGTACGAGACTGCGATCTTTATAGAATTCTTGAACTGCATCGACAATTTGCGTAGGCGTCTCGGCAATTTTATAAAGATCTAGATCTTTTTCAGCGATAGTACCTTCTGCTACCATTGAAGATTTAAACCAGGCAAGCAGGCCCGCCCAATAGGATTCAACTGCTAAGATAATGGGGATTTTTCGAGTTTTGCCGGTTTGAATGAGCGCAAGTATTTC
>JABDCK010000019.1 GCA_013288185.1 Gammaproteobacteria bacterium | reverse complement strand
CGCAAAGCGCCAAGAGGGATTTGGTCACCACCGTTAAGTCACAATATGCCCACATATGTACACAAAGTAACGTTTATCATTATGTTATGTACATATGTGGGCAAGATATATGAATTTAAAAGAGTTAATTCCTGGTGAACCATGGGCCGGCCTAATCACACCTATTATGAGTGGTGCTCTTTGCCTGGAGTAAGCGCAGCATATTTAATTAATAGCATTTCATGGGTTTCAGCATATTCAGGATCTTGCGGGATACAGTCAACAGGGCATACTTGTTGACACTGCGGTTCGTTAAAATGACCTACGCATTCTGTGCAACGCGTGGGATCAATAACATAATATTCTTCACCCTGAGAAATGGCCTGATTAGGACATTCTGGCTCACAAACATCGCAGTTAATGCATTCTTCAGTTATTTTTAGTGCCACGGCTTATCCTTTTCGCCACACACGGTGGTACAAAACTGGTAATATCGCCGCCAAGCTCCGCAATCTCCATGACTAAAGAAGAAGCGACAAAAGAAAATTGTGCATCCGGCGTTAAAAATACCGTTTCAATATCAGGCGCTAAGCGCCGATTCATATTCGCTAATTGAAATTCATATTCAAAGTCTGAAACCGCACGCAAGCCGCGAATAATGGCCGTACCGTTCTGTGCGCGCACAAAATCTACTAATAAATTAGAAAATCCCAACACTTCTACTTTTGCCACAGCACTTAATGATTCTTTTGCCAAAGCGATGCGCGTTTGGATATCAAAATTCGGCTTTTTTCTGGCATTTTCTGCCACCGCCACAATCACACGGCCAAACATTTTGGCAGCGCGCGCCACCAAATCCACATGGCCATTGGTAATGGGATCAAAAGTTCCTGGAAAAATTACGGTCATACAATATATCCTTCTTGCACCGCTTCAATGGCTGCCTGCACATTTTCTGGTGGCACATCCGGTGTAATCCCATGCCCACAATTAAAAACATGACCACACCCTACACCAAAATCTGCCAAAATAGTTTTCACTTCTGCTTTGATAGTGGCGGGAGATGCTAATAAAATACTGGGATCTAAATTACCTTGTAGCGCAACCTGATGGCCCACCCGCTTTCTGGCATCTTTAATATTTTGTGTCCAATCAATACCAATAGCATCGCAACCGGTTTGGGCGATATTTTCTAACCATTGCCCGCCTTGCTTAGTAAAAAGAATCACCGGTATCTCTGGCGCACTTTTTTTCAAGAAAGTCACTATCTCTTGCATAAAATGCAATGAAAATTGCTGATAGGCAGGCCCCGTCAAAACCCCACCCCAGGTATCAAATATCATAACGGCTTTGGCACCGGCTTGAATTTGCGCTTGCAAATATAAACAACTCGCTTGCATTAATTTGCCAAGCAATGCCAATAAAATAGCGGGTTCATTATAAAGCATTTTTTTAATGACAGAAAAGTCGCGACTGCTCTTGCCTTCCACCATATACGTTGCCACCGTCCAGGGGCTGCCACAAAAACCTATCACCGGTACCTGTTGATTGTGACGCGAAACCAAGCGTATCGCCTCCATCACATAACCTAAATCATTTTCAGGATCTGGGATGGGTAATCTATCTACCGCTTTTTTATCACGCACGGGGTTATCAAATTGCGGGCCTTCATTAGTTGCAAAATGCAAACCTAACCCCATGGCATCTGGAATGGTTAAAATATCTGAAAAAATAATCGCCGCATCTACCGCAAAGCGCGCTAAGGGTTGTAACGTGATCTCACAAGCCACTTCCGGCGTTTTGCACATAGCTAAAAAGCCACCCATTTTTTCACGCAACGCGCGGTATTCCGGCAAGTAACGCCCCGCTTGGCGCATAAACCACACAGGAGTTCTATCCACCGGTTGGCGTTTTAAAGCATTAATTAAACGAAAGGTTGACATGCGTATATTCACCTAAAGGGAAAGTGGTTTATTTTACCCCTTTGGTCACCAATTGTCATTTATTGGGGATGTCAGGACTGCCGATACTTCTTAATATCATCCTGTACCGCATGTAGCTCTCTTACCCAAGGCTGCAGATTCTCTCTTTTTAAAGAAACCGGCATTTCATGCATAGCCAATTTAGCATGTTTAGCGGTTGGGTAATCCCCATACACCACCACAAACCAATCTTTGCCTGAACGTTGGGTACGGAAGTAATGGGCTTTATCATTAAGACCATGCGCTTGAATAAATTGTTTCACTTTGGCTTCTTTGCCAAGCCCTAAAAGCTGGACGGTATAATGATGGCCATTGGCGGATAATAGTTGCTCTTCTGCTGAGTTTAAAGATTTTTTAGTAGGTTTTTTTGCAATGATCTTGGATTTTAGTTGTGGTTTTATTGCTTCTTTTACTTCTGCTTGAACGGGTGGTTCTTTCATCTCTATATGCATGTGTGATGCAGCTAGCGGCTCTTGGATTTTTTCTACTTCAGGTGCAGGCGCGGGTACATTATTTTCTGCTACCAATGGTGGTTCTTCTTCTACAGCAGAATTCGCCGTATTGGAATTTTCCGTATTTTCAAAATGAAATGCGATGGGGAGTTCTGTGGTATCAGTAGCATTGGTTGCTTCTTCTTTTTTGGGAATAACATCGTCTACTGGCCAGGCATCTTCTGCCAATTGCGCTTCATTAATAGGAATATTATTACGCTCTTCTTCCATATTATGGTTAAACAACAGATAACCACCGCCGATGAGAACACCTGCGGATACGCCTACAGAAATTGAACGCGTGAACCAAGATTTAAAATTGCGCTTTGTCATTTTTTTATCCATTACGGTTAATTGTCCAAAGACGAGCTCCCCTTCCTGAATAACAAATCCAGGTAATCCTCGCGAACGCTCCAAAATACCTGCCATTTGTTCTGCGGCATTGGGGAGCGTCGCGTCTTTCGCAAAAAAGTTTTTGATATCTACTAACGTCCAAGCATCTAATTCTACAGTATGCACTTTGCCATGCACAAAAGAAGAAAATTCCGGCGAAAACAACCGAAACTCTAAAGAAGGTTCACCTAATAATATTAAGTGGAGTTGTCGCCAAGGATCTGCTTCAAATTGTACCAAAGCAATTAAGGCCTGCAGCTGCTCAACACTCAATAAATGCGCATCATCAATTAATAAAACCGAAGTTATTTGTTTCTCACTGAAAACTTGGTCAACATGATTTTTAATCTGTGATAAAATCATATCCGTGCCTTGCCAGGCGAGCTCATAACTTTTTGCAATCTGATGCATTAATTCTTCCACAGACGATTGTGGGCGCGCTCTAATCGCTTTCTTGCGTAATTCTGGTGTTGAGGTGCGTAGCAAATGTTTAGCAAAAGTTGTTTTACCCCCTTGTTGCGGGGCAACCACCAATACAATATTCTGGCTTGATTGGCACAATTGCTCAATGGTATCGGTATGTTGCTGCCAGGCGGGCGTAATGAAAATCTTGGATTTTTCTAATCGCGTGGAAATAATATTCTTTTTGATTGCTTTTTTCATGGTGTCCCTACTCTCGTTGCAGTAAGCGCCTGTATTACGTGTGATGCCGTTGCATGCGTGGTAAAAGCCTGGCCTAACGCCTTTAGCAATACCCAATTGAGCTTTGTGGCTCCATGTTTTTTATCATATTTCATTTTAGCCAAAATCTCTGCTGGTGTAATCCCTGGTGGCAATGTTGTTGGCAATCCCGCAGTTTTCAATAAAGACATTACCCGTTCTAATAGTTGCCCATCAACCGTATTGTGTTCCATTGACAATCTTATTGCCACTATCATCCCTATTGCAACCGCTTCACCATGCAGACATTGCTTGTAATCTAGAATACTTTCCAATGCATGGGCCACCGTATGACCAAAGTTCAGCACAATGCGTTGTTGTCCCTCTTCTTTTTCATCACTCGCCACGATTGCAGCTTTTAATTGGCAAGCTTGCTTGACGGCGTGATTAAGCGCATCTGGCTGACGCTGCATTATTTCGATGATATGTGATTCTAGCCAATTAAAAAACGGGGGATCCAGCGTTAATCCATATTTAATTAACTCTGCTAATCCGGATATAAACTCGCGTTGTGGTAAGGTAGACAAGGTGGATAAGTCTGCCACCACCGTTTGTGGCTGGTGAAAAGCGCCGATTAAATTTTTGCCCAACACATGATTCACGCCGGTCTTACCACCTATTGCCGCATCTACTTGCGCTAAAAGGGTGGTAGGGCAATGGATAACTTTTATACCGCGTAAATAGCAAGCGGCACAAAACCCCCCTAAATCATTAATCATCCCACCACCTAAGGTAATCAACACGGAATCACGATGATAACCTTGTGCCAATAAAGCAGACCAAATATTGGCAGCAGTCTCTAGGGTTTTATGATAGTCACCCGAGGGTACTAAGGCATGACTGACTTCCGTAGCACCTGCGGCATAACACGTTTTTTCTAGTGAAGGTAAATAGATACGGGCGATTTCCGGATGACTGAGTATGAATACTTTCTTTCCTTTAAGCGTAGCTTCAAAACATTGGGGTTTTTCTAATAAGCCATAACCTACATAAATAGGATAACGACCTGTGGGAAGTTTAACCCAAAGGGGATCTTCTAAATCTGTTAAAGCATGAGATCCGTTCAAAGTGATACTCAACCCAGCTGATCACGCTCAAGTAAGTGAATAACTTCTGAAGCCACAGAACGTACCGTACGACCGTCCGTAGGAACGACGACATCCGCAACTTCACGATAAAGCGGATCACGTTCGAGCATTAATTCTTTTAGCGTAGATTCTGGCGTATCATTTTGCAACAATGGCCTACGTTTATCGCGCGCCGTTCTGCGCATTTGTTGCTCAACGGAAGCATATAAATAGACGACCGTGCCACGCGCCGCTAGTCTGTTTCGATTATCCGCATTGAGTACGGCACCCCCACCCGTGGCAAGGACAATGCCCGTCAGTTGGCTCAGATCATCAATAACTTGAGATTCCCTTTTTCTAAATCCTTCTTCGCCCTCAACGTCAAATATCCAAGCAATATCTGCGCCGGTACGTACCTCAATTTCCTGATCCGCATCATAGAACTCAAGCTTTAATTCTTTTGCCAATTGTTTACCAATCGTGCTTTTGCCTGCCCCCATGGGGCCAATTAAAAATAAATTCACTGATCGTTTCATGATTTATCAACAACATTTGATATGTGTATAGAAAGCGAGCTTAATAACTACTAAGACTACGTCTTAGCTGGAGCGTTAGTATATCATAAGCTAAAGAATTTTAGGGGTCACAAAGATCATCAACTCATTTCTTTGTGTAGTATGAGACGCGTGTCCAAACAACCGTCCAATAACGGGGATCCTATTCAGCAATAAGAGTTTATCTTTCTGTGTGTTAATAGTTTGCTGATAAATCCCCCCGAGCACAATCGTTTCACCATTTCCAACCAACACTCTGGTATGCATTTCACGCGTATTAATTGCCGGTACGCCATTGGTTATAACACCTGGGGAGTCTTGGTTCACTTTTAAATCCATAATAATGCGATTATCCGCAGTGATTTGTGGGGTAACTTCTAAACGCAGTACGGCTTTCTTAAACGCAATCGCCGCACCACCATTGGAGGTCGCTTCTTGATAAGGGATCTCTTGACCCGATTCAATATACGCTTGCTGTTGATTCGCGGTAATCAAACGTGGGCTTGCCACAATCTTCCCTAATCCTTCTGACTCTAAGGCTTGTAACTCTAGATCTAATATCGTTCCCTGGGGCAAACTCGCCACCGTAAATCCTAAACTTGCATTGAGTGAAAAATCTTTGTCACGTGTCCCCCAGCGCACGCCTAAAGATTCTTGAAAATTATCCATGGCATACACAATCCGCGATTCAATTAACACTTGCCTGACCGGTTTATCTAACCGCAGCACTAAAGCTTTTATTTCTGCTAATTTCTCAGGCGTGTCTTGCAACAAAAGAGTATTGGTACGCGCGTCTATGGTTACACTGCCACGCGGGGACAGCAGTGAATTTTTATCCGTTTTTAAGAGCGTTGCAATTTCTTGCGCTTTCGCATAATTGAGCTCTAACTGCACGCTCGTAAGTGTCTCACGCGCCACCATTTCTTCTTGCGGTCCAATTAACAGAATATTGCCTTCTTGGCGCTGCGATAATCCTTTCACTTTAAGAATCATTTCTAAGGCACGTTGCGGTGGCACATCGGCTAATTTTAAGGTGATATTCCCACTCACTGCATCACTGACAACAATATTTAATCCAGTAAATTCAGCAATAATCTGCAATGCGGCCCGCACTTCAATTTCTTGAAAGTTTAAAGATAATCCATCACTAGCCCAACTCTTTGTCACGATGATGAGAAGCAGCCATATTTTCCTCATGATATTTTACTCCTTTAGGCGCTTTGGTGAGCACCCATTTGCGGCCATTTTTTTCAATCGTGCCCACACTCTGCAAGTGATTCCCCGTCTTTGCGCTGGCAAAGGGCAAAAATGGATTGCGTGCGTTACTATGCGGATAATCAAAAGAGGCATCTATGGATGGCAAATTTTCACTCGCTTGCCTTTGGGTATAATACGTTTTTGCACGAACCCCCATCAAAAGTCGCTTGGCATTGCCAGGCTCCATGGGGCGCATGACAAAATCCTCTAACGTCACCAAATAAAAAAGCGTTGCGATACGATGGGAAAAAATAGCTAATTGATGATAATCCCCCACAACGGATATTTCTATCGGCAATTCATGATAAAACGCCAATTCCTTCTCTGGCAATAACCGAATAATTTGAAATTCCAAGCCTAAGGCATGACCCACCGTGGAAATTTCTTCCAAAAGCGCAGGCACTTGACTTTTTTGCAAAAGACGCTGTAGCTGCAATGCATATTGCTGATGGGCGTCATTTTCTTGAGCATTATTTTTCTGGGCAGCTACCTGTTTTTGCAATTGAACTTCTTGTGCTTGCAACGCCTGCAGGGTCTCACCTTGCAGCCTTATATCAAAGTAATAGCCTAAAAGCATTATTAGCACAAAGGTGATAATCGCAACAAAAATTTTAACAACCCGCTTAAGCATTGCTCACTGCAGCATGTATATGAAATACAATAATTGACTCTTCTTTTTGCATTAAATCTAATTGCGGGGCATGTACTTCAGGAGCCGTGCCTAAATTATGCATGAATAACATCACTTGCGCATGCGATTGGGCCACTCCTTCTATTAAAATTTGCGCGCCAATCCGATTAAAACTCGTCAAATATAAACCCTCTGGCACTAATGGCACCAGGTGGGTTAATAGTTTGGCATTTTGCGCACGGTTGGCGGTTAATTGGCTAAGAATTTCTATTTTATCGTCCAGAATTTGTTTATCATCTCCTTGCTGTTTTTGTGCCTTAATTTTATTTTTCCAGACCGCATTTTTCTTTTCTTGGTGCTCTATACATTGCGCAAGCCAAGTGTGCAGTCCTCCTATACATAAGGCAGCGCAGATGCTACTCCACATTAATATCGCACAAAATGCATTTTTGGGCTGGATTGGTTCTGGCGTCTCATGTAACCAAGGTGCGGGATTTTCCATGGCCCAGAGTATATACAGATAGTCTATGCACGCATGCATTATTTAACAATTAGTTAACTTACTGTTTTTAGAAAATTTTCAATCTTTTTAGGGATTTTAGGTAAAACTCTTCCACAGTTTAGTCAACATGTTGGTATAATTAGAGAATGAAACATCTCTTAGACATTTTTTCCAAGGCATTTTTGCGCGTTCTGTTGAGCACACTGATTGCCGGGTTTTGTGCGCTGGCGGTTATTGTGCTTTATACGAATGCCCAATTGCCTCCCGTGGATCTTTTGGAAGACATCCAACTTCAGGTGCCTTTAAAAATTTACTCTGCTGATGGTAAGCTGATTGGCGAATACGGTGAAAAACGGCGTACCCCCATCTCCATCAAAGATGTTCCTGAAACTTTAAAGCTTGCCATTTTAGCAACCGAAGACCGGCGCTTTTATGAACACAATGGCGTAGATTTGCGTGGTATGGCCAGAGCAGGCTTACATTTAATTGCCAGCGGCAGCAAAGGGCAAGGTGCCAGTACTATCACCATGCAAGTTGCGCGTAATTTCTTTTTAACGCGCAAAAAAACCTTTGCGCGCAAACTCAATGAAGTGTTATTGGCGATTAAAATAGAAGAAGAATTACCTAAAGATAAAATTCTTGAACTCTATCTCAATAAAATCTATTTTGGCAAGCGCGCGTATGGCGTACAAGCGGCAGCGGCGGCCTATTATGGTACCACCGTAGATAAACTGGATTTGGCGCAAATGGCAATGATTGCTGGCTTACCACAAGCACCATCAACCGTTAACCCCATTAATAATCCTGATGCGGCATTAAAGCGTCGCACGCATGTCTTAAAGCGCATGTTGCATTATGGTTTTATCAACGAAAAGCAATACAACGAAGCATTAAATGCTCCGATTGCTACGAATTATCACGGCCGAGTGGTGGACATTGATGCACCGCATATTGCCGAAATGGCACGTAAAGAGCTGGTGGAAAAATTTGGTCATGAAGTCTACACCTCCGGTTATGTTGCTTATACCACCGTTGATAGTCGGTTACAGAAATTTGCGCATCGTGCCGTACAATCTGGACTTTTAGAATATGATAAACGTCATGGTTACCGTGGCCCGATTGAAAAACTCTCGGTCCCTAAAGATGGAAAAATTGATACTACCTTATGGGCCAAAAATTTAAGAGAACAACCCAAAACCGATCTGATTGTACCGGCGGCAGTGATAGGTATTGACAGCAATGGCATTCGCGCCATGTTGCCTAATCAACAACGCGTCACCATTACTTTTGCCAGTATGCAATGGGCCTGTAAAGAACAAACGCGCATACGCTTAGGCTTGCCGCCCCGCACGCCCCAACAAATTGTTTCTGTGGGTGATGTTATTTATGTAGAGCCTGGCAATAATGAATGGTTGTTTAGTCAATTACCAGAAGTTGAAAGCGCATTAGTGGCCTTGCAACCTAAAAATGGCGCAATCCTGGCATTAATTGGTGGCTTTGATTTTAATGCTTCCTATTTTAATCGTGCGGTACAAGCCACGCGTCAACCCGGTTCTAATTTTAAGCCCTTTATTTATGCCGCTGCATTAGAAAATGGTTTTACCGCCGCCACCGTAATCAATGATGCGCCGATTGTTTACAAAGATAACAATAGTGATAATGAATGGCGTCCTCAAAATGATACGCGCAAATTCTACGGCCCAACACGCTTACGCGTGGGTCTCACCAAATCACGCAACTTGGTCTCGATTCGTTTATTGCAAACCTTAGGTTTATCACGGGCGTTAAAAGTGGTAGAGCGCTTTGGTTTTCCACGTCAAAATTTACCCCGCAGCTTATCGCTCGCCTTAGGTACGGCAACGGTATCGCCGGTAGAGATTGCCGCCGGTTATGCGGCTTTTGCCAATGGTGGTTATAAAATAACCCCGCATGTCATTCAACGGATTGTAGATAGTCAAGGAAAAGTGATATTTGAGACCAATACGCCCACCGTTTGCCCACAATGCGATCAACTGCTCGTACAGAATGAAGAAGATAAAGAACCCAGTGCGATAACACCTGCCAAAACCCAACAACCGGTAACGGGCGCTGCGCCGCGAATTATTTCACCGCAAACGGCATATATCATGACTTCTATTTTGCAAGATGCAATTTTAACCGGTACGGGCCGTGCGGCCAAAGCGTTAAACCGTCCTGATCTGGCCGGTAAAACCGGTACTACCAATAATCAAATGGATGCCTGGTATTCTGGTTATAATCAATCTTTAGTGGCAACCGTCTGGGTAGGATTTGATGAACCCAGTCCCTTACAAGAGTATGGTTCACAAGCCGCATTACCGATTTGGATGAAATTTATGGGACCTGCATTACAAGGCGTCCCTGAAACCAAACCTGAACAGCCCCGCGGCATAGTCACTGTGCGCATAGATCCTAAAACCGGTATGCTAGCGCGTCCTGGGCAACCCAATGCCATCTTTGAAATCTTTAATCAAGATACCGTCCCGCATGAAATGGCAGATTATTCCAGCAATGAGTACCATGCTATCACCCCGGGTGGTGACAGCAATGGGGAGACGCTGTTTTAGGTTTTCCATCCGTTTAATAGCACCATTTATCGAACAAAGATAGCAGCATGACATAAAATACGTTAAAATGGCCATTTAATTTAACGTATTAAAAAGGCTATTTATGCCGCTAGACGGGCCACACCTAAAGCGTAAACGCGAAGGTAACGATCAGCCAAGAGAAGCAAAACGTTCAAACCCCACGGATCCGCAAGCGATACTCGACTTAAGACTCTTTGCGCACGTATTTAATGATCCTGATTTAAGCGGCAGACCTCTACAAGGTGCGCAATTTAGCCAAACTATTTCCTATTTTAATCATTGTTTGACGCAATTATCTACCGGCGCAATTAACATTGAAGGATTAACACCGGAACAACGTGTTAATATCCAAACACAAGCGCAAAAACTGCAGGAGTTATTTGAATATTTTAAGAATACCTGTGAACTCATAAGTGATACGTTAACTGATCCTCTCCCCGAAAAGCTACCGCAAGCCTTATCTGATATATCTAATAGGTGTATTAAAAAATTAAAAAAAATGGGTAGAATTTTGATCCCTGGTGGATGGCGAGGTCAAAAAGGAAAATCAGGCCATTCAATGATCTATGAATTTACATTCACACAAGATGGTCAATTATTATTCTTAGTATGGAACACCGGTGCTGGCATAGAAGCGCATCTTGCTACGGATTCTGAATTTGGAAAAGTCTATCAACCCGTCAAGGCTTACACAATACCAATCGCTGAGCTACAGAAAAATACACTCCAGGATTATCTTATTAAGCTGCTTGAGCCTACTATTTTGCCAAAATTTTCTGATTCAGAGCCCTTTGATGAAAAGATACTTTATCAGCAAATTCTTACGCATATCTCATTTTTAAAAGGTCAAGAAATTGATCCAACCCATTATATAAAAGGAAAAATTCATGGCCAATGGTCTGGAACTTGTGCTTGGCAAGTACTGGCGGAAATGGCCAGAAATTATGGTTTTTCTGAATTTGACGATGAAATTATTAATTATGAAATTATGCGCTACACGTTAGATTCCTTTTGTTGTGCATTAAAAGATGAAGATTGGCAGAATGCCCAGATTATGAGTCAATTAAATTTTGCTATCAAAAATTACGCGGTCCTATTACATCATTTATCTGAAAGACGAGCACTTTCCATAGAGAGGCAGCAAGAAGGGTTAGCGCGCATACATCAAATTAAATCTAAACTGCAAAGTGCTACAGATACGCTTGTGCCAGAGGTTGTAACACCCTCTGCAGGATGGCAAAACTGTACATATTTCATTTTCTTTACTGACACTTACATAGAATCAGCATTTGAGAATGTGGAAAGCAACACATTTGCTGATTATATTATGCCAACAAATTGTGCGGGGCTTGATTTTAATGGAATATTGACCCTCGTAGAAAAGGTGCTTAATTCTCATGCGTATCCTGATACATTAATTAATAATATTAATCAATGTGAAGCAATACTGCTAACCCTTCCTTTGGAAAGTGCATTTTGGGAAAAAATACCACACCGCGAACTATTAAAATTTTCAAAAGCATTAGAGAATTTAACTATACAATATTGTAATTTATGTGGGAAACTAGATGGAATCCCCTATGCAGAAAGAATCACTGCAGTTTATGGTGCAATTGCTTTAAACAACGTTCTTACTTCTATTATTTTTGCAAAATCGCCAGAGGTTATACAAGAGATATTTTTAGAGCCGCCTGCACACGAAAATGAAATATATCTATTAAAAAAGTATAAAAGTAGTGGATTTTTTACAGTAACAGACGCTGCGCTTGCAAGAAGAGTTTCTGTAGTTTTAAATACATTTTCAAATAATTGTCATAAAAAGACAGCAGATCCTCTCACACTTATTGCTCACCAATCTGAAAAATTAATGCAACATGCAAGTGAAAACTGTGCAAGAATGGGGATAGAACTTAAACACTCTTCAGAAACAATGCAGCCCGCTGCATATTACACACAGTGCAGAACAAAATATAAAGAAAAATTTCAAGAAATATTTGGACAACCCATAGAAACAATGTTTCCTGAAGTGGAAGATAATATTCAGTTTTATATGTCGTATGTCAATATTCGATCGCTTGGCACTGCGCTGAAAAATCTTAAAAATGTAATTCCAGCAGATAGTTCAAACAGCCGTTGGGATCAGGTCGAGTTAAAGGAAATACCAGGAGAATCGTATAGCCAAAGATTTGTGGTTGGAGGAAGCATAGAAAGCAAGCGAGATCAGGGGGTTCTTGATCCTTTTAATTTTCAAAAAAATGATTTTTCATATGATTTGGCACACGATAAACGCAGTGCAAATAAAATTCAATGTGACTCAAAAAGTCAATACCTCTCATCAGATCTGGATTTACACCGACAATTAGCACATTTGCGCTCTAATCCCGAAAGTCAAGTTGTGTCTGTGATTGAATTTTTCAAAGAAAATTTAACACATCTTATGGATCCAGACCTCCAGAAAACCATTTTTATTGATTTATTTTATGGCGAGTATTTACACCATGAGGTTGCTAACAACCCTGGGGTCATTATTCAATTGATTGAATGCATAAATCGTGCAGTTGATTTTTATAATGATAACCGTTCATTATCAACATTAACATTTTTGTTAAAATTAAATACCTTTCTACATCAGTATTTAACAAGTACACATGCTGAAGCATTGATTGAAGGAACTCTTTCTATCACTGATAAATTTGACCAAATATTTCAAGCATTATCCCCACAGACATTAAATGACGCAAAAGCTTTGAGCCAATATAACAATATGCGACTTATCAATTGGAGTAATATTAGTCGCAAGAGACGCATAACGTCTGACGAATGGAAAAATATTTTTAAAACACTAGCATCCAGAAACCATTTTAAGAAAATAAATGAGGATCTATTTTTTATTAAAGAATCACAGAAAGCTATAGATCATCTAAAGGCCCTTGCAGTCCAACAATATACTAAAGAAAGTGAACCACAAGTAAAACAAATTGTCAGTAATCTATTTGATGGCATGATTGACATTGAAAGGATTGGCGGAAAATTTCCTTGCTATACCTATGATGACTTTGAAATTAATTTATTAAATGGTACCATCGTTAAGTCAGATGCGCTTACTTGTCAAGTACCAGAAAATTTTTATCAAGATGATACATTTAAAGAGTTATTTGGCACGCAACAGTTAAAGGCCACCACAGATGGCTGTAAATATTTTTTTACTTACCATAATGAGGAATATTGCGTCTTTAACGCACAAGTGTGGACGGTGATCCAAAGAAAATTCTTTATTAATGACAAAGCAGTATGGTATAGCCTAGCTAATAATTGCACTAATGGTGATAAATGCATCCCTCAGACACTGTTAGACAATTCAAAGCATCAGTGGTTCTGTAATAATGGCATTGTCATTACAGATAAAAAAACCTCTCAAGTAGAATACTACTCCGTGGAAGGAGAAATTTATCAAGGCGATGGAAATGTACCCCCTAACAAAATACTGATTAACTTTCCTGATCATCTGGGATTTTTAGAGAACTTTGAAGATAAGCGCTTTATTGAAATTTGGAAAGATTTACAAACACAAAGCATTCATATTGACTTTCCTCGTTACAATCTGCATTTTGAATCACAAGAAAAGCATGGAGAGCAAATCTTTATTACCACATTGGAAAATAAACCCTATCAGCTATTGATGCATAATGCTATTCCAATTAGAAATTTCAAGGGAGCATTAGTTTTATCACCATTAGACGGTACTGACCCGAAGCAATATCGATATCTTGTTCCTAAACAAACATTTTTGCCAACAGGGAAGGCTGAAGATGATTTCTATCAGTGCAAACTTGATACCTGCAATGTCGTAAAAATTGCACGCCATCTAGACCATAACCATGTAAAAGAAAATATTCCAAAAAAAATAGAAAAACTGCAGGCCACGCCACAAAACCATAATCTGCGTGGACAAGAAAAGTTTTCTGTTTTTAAACTAGGCGCTCACGATCACTTAGAAGCAGATAGTTTAGAAGACAAGCTCTACTTAGCAACCCTTTATTTCTGTGCCCATCAACCAGAAGCTGCATATTCCATACTTAAAGACGAGGCTTATCATTTTACTGGGAAATTATCTGAGCTAGAATGCTTGGTTAATATTATTGATGATTCTCCTTCCGGTATTATTAATAAAGAACAAGCACAAGAAGCTAGAAATTGTGGACCTGAATATATAACCGTCAGATTGTATGCTTGTTATCTGTTAGCCATGCATTTCAAAAAAGGTGATGAAGTGAATTTTCCGCTGGATGACACGGTTCAAGGAAATGTTAATCGTGATGCCTATAGTAATACAATTGAAAAATTGAATACGTTTTTTAAAGAAGATTATAACCATACCGTTGCCAAATTACTCTCAGATTATTTAGCGATTACCCCGTATATTCCTCAATCCATGAAAATACAAGAGGATAAAATTGTGTCGTTAATAACATTTGTAAAGTCAAACAGTCTGAGTGACCACTTTTATTTAAATGTTTACCAAAAGAAGCAAGAATTAAAACGTCTCATGAGTGAAAAAAAGCGGTTGCAAGATGGCCGAAGATTAAACCGTCAACAAAGCGCTAGACTTGAAAAAATCAACCAACAGCTCCATAAAGTACATATTGCCATTCCTAATGCACAACAACTTGTTAATGTTAAAAAGATCATATGCGCTGCACAGGCAAAAGTAAAAATTAACATTGATTTTAGTGATAAGTTTACGCCAACATTACACATTGATGCGCTGAATTTGCGGACTGAGGTGGGTGAAATTCTCAAAAATTTGGTTGCACTTTATAAGGAAGCAATATCATCACCCACGCAACTTGCAAAGTTGCAGGATTATATCAATAAAAAATTAACTGCCTGCGCACCCGATATCGAAACCCTCATGGAGAAAAACCCCAGCAAAGTTGTGCCGTTGCTATGGCTCAGCAGCATGCTAAAATATCCAGCCAAGACTGATGAATTGCTAATGATAGGTGCAAAGGGCGTGGGTAAAGACTCGAGCGGCACTTATATGTTCGGTACATTTTCAGATTTTCTTGCAGAGCACTACGGAGAAGATCCTGTAGAAATTAATATTGTGGAACATAAAAGTTTTCCTGATGAAGCGCACACATTGACAATGGTTGCAGAATACGTTCCTGACGCCATGCTATTAGATATGGCGTCTGAAGTTGTCTCAACACCAGATACGGAAAACGTAAATGAACCAACCGACTTTATGGAAGCGCTTATTAAAGAGCACGCGGCTGATATTGAAGCAGGATGTGCCATTAATCAATCCTTAGCAGAAGATAATGCGCAAAGCTTATCACAATTTGATGAGGAAGGCTGCGCACTGACCTTATCTGATATTGAACGGGAACTATCAACGGGAGAGGACGCGTTTGAGAAATTAGGGCATGCCATTGTACAGCACATCAATAAAATGCCAAATAATGAGGAAGCGCGCGTGCGCTGGGAAATATGCTTACAGGATAAGTCTGCAGAAATTTTGAATTTAGATCAGGCGCTGGCGCAGTTTATCAAAATAGACGGATCAAATTTTCGACAATTAACCAATGATGAAACACTGGAACTCCAACATTTACTATTTGACTATTTATTGATGGCGACGCACCGGCAAAAATTAGAACGATGCAAAAATTTAATTTTGCGAATTCAACAATTAAACGCATTAGACCAATCAGAAGAAAAGAAATCGTTAATTTATAAACTTGGTTTTGAACGCAGCACACAAAGAAGTTTTGATCCGTACTGTCATCCTGTCGCAATGTACTTTGAATACAAGGATAACAAAACAATATACCCCAAACAATGGAAAATTATAAATAAACTGCTCAATAAAAATTCAAATCAGGTTTTTCAGTCCAAAGTAATACAGTACATTATGGGTGGTGGCAAATCGAAGGTATTATTACCATTACTGGCTAAATTGGGCGCAGATGGAACTAATCTGCGAATAATCGAAGTGACACCAGAATTATTTGAAACCAATTTCCGCGATTTACAAGAGATTTCATTGCGCGTATTTGGGCAAACGGCACATCCGTTTCAATTTCATAGAGATATTAAGTGTGATTCAGGATATTTTTATCAGTTAAGAGAGCATTTCCTTTCTATTATTGATAAGAAAGATTACATCGTAACCACACGTAAGAGTATTGACTCCCTCCTATTAAAGTATATTGAGCTTTTGTCAGATCCTGATTATTCAGATGAAAAGCAAAAGCAGGTTGAATATCTTGACGATATTATTAACATTCTCAAAAATCAAGGGGATGCTGTCCTGGATGAGATAGATTTAAATCTTAATCCTAAGGATCAGTTAATCTATACCATTGGTGAGGGGCTCAGCATGAGCAAGCCCGTTATTGAGAAACTGGTTAATTTGTTTGAATATATAAACTTGACTGGATGCGATGCGCTCGCAACGCGGCTGATTAATGATGAATTATCGCCCCTTAAAGAGATCGTCAACAAATTTGGCAGAGACAATGCCAAAATGCTTATAGATTTTTTTGAAAATAAATGTGAGCTGCGCAAATCAGTCTTAAAACGTCTTAATTTTACAGAAGAAGAATGTGACATTTTAGCGGTCACTAAAGAAGAGCTCACACAGCTATTAAGCATTACTATGAGCAAAAGGAACAATGTTGATTTTGGATTGCCCATGGATTTAAATAAGAATGCAATGGAAAGAGAGGTAGCGATTCCTTACATCGGGAACAATACTCCGAATGAAAAATCCAAATTTCAAAATCCAGTTTTAACTGCTAATTATACAATACTTGCGCATAACCATAAAGCATTGAGTGAAACAATGGTTAAACAGTTTGTTGCGCATTTCAAAAAGAACTATGAATATGAAAAATTATTACACTGTTTATCGATAGGAGAAGCAGGCGCTGCTAATGCGGAATTTCAGGAAATATCACAGCAACATGCAATTAGCATTGATACCATAGATTTGAATGACACGGCGCAAATGAAGTCACTTTGGGAAGGGCTAAAAAATAATGAACAGGTTAGAAAATATTGTCTCATTAATTTTATCTTACCCACCATTCGTGATAATCCTAAAGCCTTAACTGCCAATACGCAATCGCATATATCCCTGTTTAGGAGTGCCGTTGGTTTTACAGGTACAGATTATAACTGGCGTACCTATCATCACTCCATCATAAGAGACAGTGAGGAAAGTTTAGGGACTGATGGACGTACGATTGATACCTTACGCAAGAGTCTAAGACAGACAACACATGTTTTACCTAATGCAGATTTTCATGAAATATTTAATTTAATAGCAGCGCATGAACATAAACAAGATATTCGTGCATTTATAGATTGTGGTGCGTTATGCCAAGGAACCAATAATTATACTGTGGCAAATGAATTTGCAAAATTTTATCACGAGTCAGATATTAAACAGGTTCTATTTTATAATGAAAATAGTATTTTATGTGCCATGAGCACAACGGATTATTCTGTAAAAATTCTTGGTGATAGTGAAAATATTGATAAGAAACTCGACTGTAATGCCAACCAATATTTTACCTATTATGATCAAATTCACACCACAGGTGTTGATATTACCCAAGCGGCCAATACTATTGGATTTATGTATGTAAGCGATCAAAATACGTTGCGTGATGTTAATCAAGGCGCCATGCGTTTAAGAGATCTAGGTGGAACGCATCATATTGAATGTGTTCAATATGGTGAACCAGAATGCACGATTAATGCACTATTAGAATCTGCGTTTACGCAGCAATGCCAATTGCTTATGAAGGCACATCTTTCTGCTGGGTTTCAAAAGATTCATCATATTTTTTGGCGTGATTTACTTGATCGTATACTTATTGCGCCATTAGAGGATAAAGCACGTCTAACTCAAGCTTTTACGGAAATATTATATGATATTGATGAAAAAGCATTTTTTGATAAATATGCTCAGCAAGAAACCATGGAAGAGGTGTCTACCTTGCTACAAGATTATATGGAACAAGTGATGCATAAATGGCAGTACTGTTTACGCTTGGCTGATATTGCAGTAAAGGAGACTTTTGTAGAAAGTATAGAAACTCAGGCAGATACCTTGATAAAGGAGATCGCAAAAATTTGTGAACAGAAACATAAATCACCTGTCAGATGTGGTTCTGAAAATCAGGTTATTGCTCAGCGTGAAACGCAGGCACAAAATGAACTTGAACAACAAAATGAAAAAGAAATAGAATCGCGTACTGTCAGTGCAGAGGTATACATTGCTTGGAATTCTGATGGTTGGAATAGTGATTTATGGAAATCTCGCAACTGCGTTAAACTCAATGCCGCCACAGGTGAACGATTTAAGACTGCTTGTAAATTTAGTGATAATTTATATGCAAGCCATAATTTTTATAACTCCACTACGGAAAAAAACGATGCATTAACTTCTTTCCAAAAACCTTGCTACTTTGTATTAGGTTTAAAGGATAGGGAGAATATTTCAATCGCCATGATTACGCAAGAAGATGCGGCTGAACTTCGTTCTAAACTAAAAAATCCTAAAATTTCATCTACGCGTGAGTTTTGGATCGAAACCGTTGGCGGATTGCCCTATCATGGCAGCAAACCTGCTGAAATTGAAAAATCTGCAGATTATCAATCGCTCATGGAACAAGTACATTTTTATAATGCTGATTTAAATTATCTTGCACCTAAGACGCAATCATTAACCTGGTTAAGAAAAGACCGCGATAAAAAACTACGGTTTTTAGAAGATACTGTTTTACCTTGTCACCCACTGAAAGCAGATTTAATGCCACTATTTAAAAAAAGGATGGCATTAGTTCCGGTTGAACCGGAACTAATGGCAGTAGAATCTACGTCTGAAGTCAGAGAGCCCATTACAACACTCCCAGACGAAGAACCGAATTGGGGCTGCATTGTATCTTAACAAAGGCAGCCCGAGTATTGTTTAGAGCTTATCTGCCGCATCACATAATTCAATGACTGCATCAATAGAAACTTGCAGATTTTTTTGTTCCGCAGCATTCAAGGCAACTTCTATAATTTCTTCAACTCCATTGCCGCCAATTTTGGTAGGAACGCCAACGAATAACGCGCGCTTCACCCCATATTGGCCAATTTTTAACTTGGCCGCACAGGGTAAAATGCGTTTTTTATCTAATAAGTAAGATTCTGCCATGCTAATGGCTGCTGAGGCTGGCGCATAAAATGCAGAGCCCGTTTTTAATAATGCGACAATCTCACCGCCCCCATTGCGGGTTCTTTTAACAATTTCATCGAGTGTTGCTTGGCTAATTCTGCCTTTGCTCACACATGCATCCAAAGAAACGCCGGCAATATTGCTCATACCGGTTAAGGGCACCATCGCATCGCCATGCCCCCCTAACACATACGCTTGTACTTCTTCTACGGATACCTTAAATGCTTGCGCTAAAAAAGTTCTAAACCGTGCAGAATCCAAAACGCCCGCCATGCCCACAATCATATTATCAGGTACCTTAGCGCTGTCTTGGAGTTTTTTTACCATAACATCCAGTGGATTGGTCACACAAATAACGAAGGCTTTGGGGCAATATTGATGAATACCATCGCCCACGTCTTTCATCACTTTGGTATTAATGGCAAGTAAATCATCGCGACTCATGCCGGGTTTACGGGGGATCCCTGCGGTCACAATCACTACATCCGCATCTTTGATATCTTTATAATCATTAGTGCCCATCACCGAAGCATCAAATCCTTCAATGGGACCGCATTGGGATAAATCCAAAGCTTTGCCTTGTGGAATACCTTCTGCAATATCAAATAGTACCACATCACCCAAATTTTTTGAGAGCGCCAAATGGGCTAAGGTACCACCAATATTCCCTGCGCCAATCAGGGCTATTTTTTTTCTGTGCATATTTTTTCTCCTTTTATTACACTTAAATTCTTGCAACACCAGTTTCTCTGGCTGCTTTCGCCACCGCGCTTGAAACCACTGGTAACAGTCTAGGATCTATCGGTTTGGGTAAAATGTAAAGAGGTCCAAAGGTCAAGTTTGTGGTGAGCTCGTAGCCTTTTAACACCACTTCTGGCACGGGTTCTTTGGCCAAATTGCAAATGGCGTGCGCTGCGGCCATCATCATTTCTTGATTAATGCGTTTGGCGCGCACATCTAAAGCCCCGCGAAAAATATAAGGGAAGCACAGCACGTTATTCACTTGATTAGGGTAATCACTGCGCCCCGTTGCTAAAATAACATCCTTGCGCACCTGGTATACAATTTTGGGTTCAATTTCAGGGTCCGGATTGGATAAGGCAAATACAATGGGTCTGGGGGCCATAGAAGCGAGCATTTCTGCGGTCATTAAATTGGGGCCCGATACGCCAATAAACACGTCCGCGCCATCTAAAGCCTCTGCTAAAGTGCGCTTATCCGTTTGTGCGGCTAGGGCAAATTTATACATATTTAAATCCGTGCGTCCGGTATGAATGACGCCTTGTTTATCCACGAGAATAATTTGATCACGCCGTAAGCCTGCGGCAATTAATAACCGCATCGAGGCAATACCTGCCGCGCCTGCCCCCAAGCAAACCACTTTTATTTCTGCCAGGGATTTTTGTTGTAACTCCAGGGCATTGAGTAATCCTGCCAAAATAATAATCGCAGTTCCATGTTGATCGTCATGAAATACCGGGATATCTAAGCATTCAATCAGTGCCTCTTCAATTTCAAAGCATTGCGGCCCTTGAATATCTTCTAAATTAATCCCACCAAATGTGGGTGCAATTCTGGCGACGGTATTGATGAACGTGAAAGGATCGGTAGCATCTATCTCAATATCAAATACATCAATATTGGCAAAACGCTTAAACAAAACCGCTTTGCCTTCCATAACGGGTTTAGCTGCCAATGGGCCCATATTGCCTAAACCTAAAACCGCGGTGCCATTGGTAATTACCCCAACCAAATTAGATTTTAAGGTATAACGATAGGCATCATCTGGATTTGCATATATTGCTCGCACAGGTTCTGCAACGCCTGGCGTATACGCTAAGGCTAAGTCTCTTTGGGTTTCGGTGGGTTTAGTAATGGTGACACTGAGTTTTCCGGCTTGTGGAAGTGCATGATAGTCCAGCGCTGCTTTTTTTAAATCATTTGTCATTAAGCTCACCTAATATTTCTGTTGCCCCAACAAAAAAAGGCGCCTAAGCGCCCTTTTTACGACAGAAAAGGATTATTTATCCTTCTTTTCGTCTTTTGATGCTTCTGTTTGTTTTAAAGCACCAAATCGACGTCTAAATTGATCAACTCGACCTGCAGTATCTACAATTTTGTGTTTACCGGTATAGAAAGGGTGGCACTCATTACAGATATCAACCCGTAATGTCTCACCTTTATCATAAGTGGAACGCGTTTTAAACGTGTTGCCACAATTACAAATAACGGTCTTTTCTTTATAATCTGGATGAATTTCTGCTTTCATGATTTGCCCCATATCCTCATTGCATCGCCACGTCTTAAAAACTAAGAAGCACCACGCAACTATTTACAAAATAAGGCCGCCATCATAGCTGACCTGTGATTGCCAAGCAAGACAGTAAGGGCAAAGGATTATAAAAGTTAGAAATCGTTCCAATTCTCAGGCTCACCCTCAGCCCATTCGTGTACATCCTCTGGAATTTCAATCCCTTTAGATTGATCCCATTTCAAATTCCCGGTTGCTTGGGCTTGAATATCATGGATGGCATCTTCTAATCGATGATAATGTCCCAAGGATTCATCGTCCAAACCAAGATAATATTCATGGTTTTGATCTGATTCCACTATCCAAAAGGTGCCCAATTTGGTTTTGTGGTGCCACATAGGTTCGCTCCTTAAAAGGCTTTCTGTACTAAAGACTCTGGTTAATGACATTTAGTTCCCTTATCGTGAAAATTTAAATCGCGTATCTACATCTATTAGGGATGCAATAAATAGGCCAAACTTGCTAACCCTATGAAAAAACACACCATATTTTTTAAAACTTGCGCTTTGAAATAATGGGGATGTAAAGTGACCTGACAAATAAATTCACCTATACTGATTCAAACCACGGTGCGCAGGAAAACACATGCGAATAAAAGCTATTGCCCTAACAATCATACTGCTAAGCGCTGCCATGGCAACCCAGGCCAACCCTGAAGTAAAAGACAAAAAAGTTTGGATGGAGAATGTGGAGCAGTCACTACCCCAATTGCTCTGTCAGGAAGACAAATATTTTCGGCAATGCTTCAAAACAGACGCAAAAGAATGTCAAGAATTTACGCTGTTACTTGTGCAAGCTTGTTTAAATAATGCGTCCTTAAGCCTGCCCGCAGCGCTCAATGCTGAACAAGGAGAATATTGGGGACAAATGATAGGCCGTTGCACCTATGATCTTTATAGTAAATTTATGAAATCCAAAAAACTTGATTCGCGAGAGTGTAAACAATGAGCGCTATGCTTGAAGCTATCACCTTAGCATTTGTGCAAGGAATTACAGAAGCTTTCCCTGTCTCAAGCTCTGCACATTTGCTGCTCGTACGTTTAATTGCCGGCTGGCAAAATCATGGTTCTGCTTTTGATGTTGCGGTGCATGTGGGTACGCTATTGGCGATAGGTCTGTATTTTTACAAAGAAATTGTAAAATTATGGCTGGGATTTTGGCAATCACTTTTGGGTAATCCCACTGAAGTATATAGTAAACTTTCGTGGTTATTAATTATTGCTTCACTTCCGGTCGCCGTTATCGGTGTTGGTTCACATTACTTTGTTGCACACCCATTCAACCCCACCTTAACCATTGCTTTTTCTACTATAGGCTTTGGCTTGTTATTATGGGCCAGTGACTATTTTCCCCAGCATTCAAAACAGCTTAATCAACTGGGCTGGAAGGATGCCATGGTGATTGGCTTTGCCCAAACCCTCTCTTTAATTCCGGGGGCTTCTCGCTTAGGGACCACCATGACCGCAGGGCTGTTTTTAGGTTTTGATAGAAACGCCAGTGCAACTTTTTCTTTCCTCTTATCCATCCCCGCCGTAATTATGGCCGCAACCTATGAAAGCTATAAAATAACTACCCTCAGTGAAGTACCGCTGAATTGGCCATCTTTACTGTTAGGAATAGGATTTGCTGCTTTGCCCGCATACTTTTGCCTCCATCTTTTCTTTTATATCTTGAACAAAATGGGCGTTGTCCCATTTGTCCTCTATAGGCTTTTTTTGGGGACCTTTTTATTATTAATGTTTTTATAGTATAATTTGGCCTCCTTCATCCGGGGCGTCGCTAATATGAACTGGTTAGATCCCATCGGTGCAGGCTTATCGCTTATCTGCACCTATTATTTCACCTGTGCAAATCGCTTTGCTTGGCTCCTTGGCATGGCCGCAATTATCGTCAATGTCTCTCTCTATTGGCAAAAAGGAATTTATGGCAATTTTTTTCTGGAAGGGATTTACTTTGCCAGTATGGTATTTGGTTGGATCAAATGGAGATCTGGATGTAAAGCAGAACGCATGATTCGTTATCTGACGCTACGCCAGGGCCTGCAAATCTTTCTTATTGCGATTACCAGTATTTTGATATTTTCTTACGTGCTCTCTACGTGGACAGATTCTGATATCCCTTATTGGGACGCCACCACTACGGTATTAGGGCTCATTGCAGAATGGTTATTGTGTCTCAAAATTATCCATTGTTGGATTTTATGGTTTATCGTTGATTTTTTAGTCGCCGTATTACAGTGGTACAAAGGGATCCCCTTTCATAGTGCAATTCATTGGGTATACCTGATTATGGCTATCATGGGATATTATCGTTGGCATAAGCTCTACCATCAACCCGCTTGATTTTCTTTATCTTGTAACAACTGCGCCAACTGGCGCAGTTCATGGATTTCTTCTAATAAATCTAATATCAGAGAAATCCCTGCCCAATTGATAGCTAAATCATGATGTAAGCGCATCGCTTTTTGTGTTCGGTCTAGCGCATTGGCATTAAAAATCCAAATTTGCTGCCTTTTTTCCTTAGGTTCAAGAATACCAAACTCTACCATTTCCAGTAATACTTTTTCCTCAACCACGCAAATTTCCCGCAGCTCTGTCAAAGTATAGGTTACGGTTTTATCTTGTAATAAGGTTCCTTCATAAATAAATTCTTTGCGCATATCCTATACTCCTAATTTTTCCCGCGGATTAAACAGCATAACCGTTGCCATTTCTTTATAGAGTGCAATCGCTTTTTCATTTTCTGCTTTGGGCGCCATAATTTCTAAAATCACAAACTGATCGCCCGCTGGGCTACCCGGCAATCCGCGACCTTTTAGCCGCAATTTTTGCGTACTTTGACTACCCGGGGCAATTTTTAAGTTCACTTTGCCACCTAAGGTAGGAACTTCCAATGTTGTCCCAAGCGCCGCTTCCCAAGGAGCAATCGGCAAATTTAAATGGATATCCTTATGGTGCAAGGAATAAAACGGATGATGCATAATATGAATTTCCACATATAAATCTCCCGGTTCACCGCCACCCATCCCAGGGCTACCTTGACCTTTTAAACGAATTTTACTGCCATGCGTGACGCCAGCCGGTATTTTGACGTTTAATTTAGTTTCTTCTCCTTGTAATTGAATAGTTTGCACGCCGCCTTCATAAGCCGAGGTTAAAGGAATTTGGATTTTGGCATGTAAATCTTGACCTTTGCTTCGAAACGCACCACGCTGGCCGCCGTGCATTTGCTCAGCAAAAGGATTTTGTCCACCACCAAAAATGGAATTGAAAAAATCACTAAAATCCACATTTTCTTGCCCAGAAAATCCTTGCGCGTTGCCACCTGTATATTCTCTTTGCGCTCGATTACCGCCCGCACGAATTTGATCATATTGGGCTCGCTTTTGCGAGTCTTGCAGCACTTCCCAAGCCTCATTCACTTCTTTAAACTGCTTTTCCGCATCCGGTAATTTACTCACATCCGGGTGGTATTTGCGTGCCAACTTTCTATAAGCACGTTTGATTTCATCTACAGGGGTCTCAGGCGTTACACCTAAAATTTTATAATAATCTTTAAATTCCATGGGATTTCCTAATGCGTTAAGGACTTCATTTTTTCTGTTGCTTGCACCAAGGCTTTAGCAATTCCCGGTTCCAGTGAAGCGTGACCTCCTTCTTGCACTAACACCAACTGTGCACCCGGCCATTGTTGATAAAGCGCATAAGCGTTGCTTGGTAATGTAATTACATCAAAACGTCCATGCACAATAATTGCAGGCAAATGATTAATTTTATGTATATTATTAAGCAATTGATTTTTCTCAAGAAAACAATCATGCCTACAATAATGGGTAAAAATTCTCGTAGTACTTAACATCCTTTGTTTATCTCCTAATAATTTATCCAAATTCGGAGTGGTAAGTGCATACGAACAAGTCAAGTCATATTTCATAAATGCCAATGCCGCAGGATAATGCACTTTAGGATCTGAGTCATTGAAGCGTTTTTCATAAGCTGTGATTAAATCATTTCGTTCAGATAATGGTATAAAATCTGCAAATTCCTGCCAAACATCAGGATATTGTGCTCTTATCCCATACCACAGTTGATGCGCATCACACTTTCGTCCTAGAAAAATACCTCTTAAAATAAATCCTAAACATTTATCCGGATGGGTTTGCCCATAAGCCAACGCCAAGGTGCTTCCCCAAGATCCACCAAATACTAACCATTGTTTAATCTTTAGATATTTGCGCAATGCTTCCAAATCTGCAATTAGATTGTCTGTGGTATTCTCTTTCAGTTCCCCAGAAGGTTTTGAACGATTCGCGCCTCTTTGATCTAATAAGATGACGCGATAAAATTGTAAATCAAAAAAGCGCATTTCCGTGTTACAACCAAAACCAGGGCCGCCATGCAAAACAATGACCGGAACACCTTGCGGATTGCCATATTGGGCATACCATAGGGTATGGATATTGGAAACTTTTAAAAACCCTTGATCAAAGGGTTCAAGTGCCGGATATAAAATTTCATCTAATGATGGCTGGAGTGACGTTTGCATTTGGTTAGCCATAATCTTGGTATGGAATGCTAAGAATAATATAAAAAAGGTTAAAAATCTAAAATATGGTTTCATTGGATAATTTAAGCCCATATCAGTGAGTTGACAATATACCCACCAGAGTATAAGGTACCACAGGGTGCCGTTATGTCTGGATGGTAAGAAGAATGGTGACAACAAAAAAAGAAAATCGCATTCTCAATGTATTATTGAATGATATCATTATTGGTAAATTAGAGAAAGATATAAAAGGTGGCTTGACCTTTACCTATGATTCACATTGGATAACAGTCCCAGATGCGCGCCCGATTTCTTTATCTCTACCATTAACTGAAAAACCATTTGTTGGCGACCTTGTTTATAATTTTTTTGAT
>JABDCK010000018.1:1448-30650 GCA_013288185.1 Gammaproteobacteria bacterium | reverse complement strand
AAAATTGTAGACGTGCTAAAATGGTTGCGTTATCTGGTGCCTGGTGTTACCGTGCATTATGAAAAGTTTGATATGCAATCGCCGGTTATGCAGTTTGTGTATTCGCAATTGCAGAGTAAACATTTTAAGTTTAATAGCACAAACATTACAGGGCTATTAATATTGCCAGAAATTGTTAAAAGTTGTGAAATTTCTAAAGATTACAGCCAATCTAGAATAGATACTTTGATTGATGCCTTTGCAAATTCTTTTAAAGATGCTGGCACTCCAGATGCTACTGCCATTAAATGTCAACTTAAAACGGTGGTTCCGCATTATTTTAAAATGGCTATTATTTCACATTTGACAAAACGGCTACCATTGCATGAACGTGAAGGTTGCAAACAGGATTTTATCCGCGGCTATGATGCTATTGCGCTGGATTCGCCTGAGCTGAAGAATATGCTATATCAATTTACGTTGTTGAGTTGTCATCGTATTAAATATAATCGTTCTAATATTTTGAGATGTCTGCAATCTCCGTTGAAGACCTATACGCCAGGATATCAAAAAAGCTGGGAACAACCCTCTGTGGATTCCCTTTCAGAAAATTTAGGGCGTATGTCACTAAAAGTGAATATATAACCCGATCGGGTGCTAAAACTACACTTATCTAGTTTTAGTACCCGTTTGGGTGTTATAATTGAGTTTTCCCTTGATTAGTACCTGAATGGGTACTATATTACCATTATGAACCGACGCAATCTTCAGCAGCTCACCCATGATATTGGTCAAATAGCTAACTTTGTCCGCCAGAGGCGAAAAATGCTTAAGCTTACGCAAGCGCAGTTAGCATTACGCACAGGGGTGGGTTTGCGTTTTTTAAGAGAATTGGAGTTGGGTAAGAAAAGCTTAAAAATGGATAAAGTTAATCAAGTACTAAGTTTTTTTGGTTTTAGCTTAGGTCCTATTCCAATAGAAAGAATATCGCCTTTTAAACGGGATGAAGGTTATGAATAGAAAGGCAAAAATATACGTTTCTGAAATGCTTGCGGGTACGTTGGTTGAAACGATTGAAGGTGAATATATCTTTCAATATAACGAAGAATATTGTGGTAGCCCTATTAATTTGGACATAAGCCTTACATTGCCTAAAAGAAGCACGCCTTATCATTCAAAACAACTTTTTCCATTTTTTGATGGTTTAATTCCCGAAGGATGGCTATTAGAGATTGGCGCTAAAAATTGGAAAATTGATCTCAGTGATAGAATGGGACTTTTATTGGTTTTATGTGAAGATTGTATTGGCAATGTTAGTGTTGTGGCGGAGTAGCCTGTGAAGCATCATCGTTGCTATATTTGTTACGAAATAACCGATAGCGGAGAAGACTATCATAAACCTTGCTTATTTGGACTATTTCATATTCAGCAAGTGCCAATTATTACTTTTAATGAAAAAGAAATTGATATGCTTGCTTTGGAGTATGTTAACCATAAAATGGGTATTCCTGGTGTCCAGAAAAAATTATCGTTATCCCTTCAAAAGCCGCCTAAAAATTCTCATCTCCCAAGTAGATTAACATTAGTTGGTTCGTTGGGAGGGGAATATATTTTAAAGCCTCCTTCAACTGATTACCCACATATGCCAGAAATTGAAGATTTGACGATGCATTTAGCCAGCATTGCGAATATAGAAGTGGCACAACATGGGTTGATTGTAATACCAAATAATAAATTGGCTTATGTTACGAAACGGTTTGATCGAAAAGGAAAGGAGAAAATTGCCGTCGAAGATCTTTGTCAGCTTTCGTTAAAATTGACAAAGGATAAATATAAAAGCTCCACTGAAAAAGTTGGCGAAGTAATTCGATACTATTGCTCAAATCCTGGCAGCGATATGCTTAAATATTTTGAATTAATTATTTTTTGTTTTCTAACCGGTAATGCAGATATGCATTTAAAAAACTTTATGTTAATAACGCAAAATCCCAAGAACATTAGATTGTCGCCTTGCTATGATTTATTAGCCACAAGATTATTAATTCCTAAACATGTTGACCCAGAAGAGCTAGCATTACCGGTGAATGGAAAAAAATCGAATTTGCGTAAAAAGGATTTTATTGCTTTGGGAAAAAATCTTAATATTCCAGAAAAAACTATACAAAAATCGTTATCTTCCTTAATAGACAATATGCCGATATGGTTTAGTAAAATTAATCAAAGCTTTCTTCCTGAAGCACTAAAAGAAAAATTTCAATTATTAATTGAAGCGCGAGCGCAACAAATAGCCTAAAAAATTAAAATACACGCTGCCACATTGCGGTTTTCCGCTGCTAATGCGGTAAACGTAAAGCAGGCGGCTTTACTATCCATAAATTCAACCCCAATACCCTTTTTGAATAAGGGCAAAAGCAAAGCTTCTGGGGGAATAATTAATTTCTCCCCCGTACCCAGGAGTAATATTTGCGGCATATCGTCTTCAAGTGATTTAAAATCTGCAAACGTTACCTCCTGCAAGCAGGAAGGTGCCCAGGGTGCAAGTAAATGATGTGGTCGTATAATCACGCTGCTTTCATAGCATTGCTGATTTATCCAGATTTTACCGGGCGCATAACGTTGGATTATATAAGTTGCAGAACTTTCATCTTGTTGTATTATCACCGCTTTTTTTATCCATTCGCTTTTAGTCAACACTGCGCTTATCATAGCGCGAGGCAGCGCAGATATACATAAGTTATTAGTCTAATCTATGAAAAACACGGTCCACTTACATATTCCAGCATTATTTTCTGTTGCGGAACACAATACTAAGTTGGATGCCATAAATATATTGCTATCACGGGCAACTGTAATGGGGCGTGTGCCCAGTTTTTTTTCAGGCCTTACAGAACCCGTACCTGCGGGTGCATTGGGAGCTTTGGCCTATGGGTTAAATCCTGGAGATGCCCTTTGGTGTAGGGCTGATCCTATTGAATGTAGGGTTGATCACCAAAGGGCGCATATGCTGGGTAATGCCCATTTTGAGATATCCCCGCGTGAACAAGCCCAAATCATGCGTGCATTAAATGATCTATTAATACCAGATCAGCATTTATTAGTTCCCGGGAATTCTCATGAATGGTTTTGTAAATTGGGACAAAAAACGAATATTACTTTTCCAGGTTTGCATGAGTCATTTTTTCCAACGGGTCCAGATCAAAACTATTGGAAACGATTAATCACAGAATGCCAAATGGTATTGCAGCAACAAGCCCATGCGCATATTTCAAGCCTGTGGTTTTGGGGAATAGGCAAGTTGCCACAAAATATAAGAACCGCATTTACACATATTTACAGTGATGACAGTGTCACACGTGGCTTAGGAATGTGTGCCAACGTTCCCACTGCAAGGTTACCTGCAATTTTTATACCAGAAAACGGTCATACCCTTGTTTCTGTCCATCAATATAAACCGGATTATTATGAACAACATTGGTTTAAGCCTTTATTGCAAGCGCTAAAGCAAGGCAGACTAGATGCACTAACGATTAGTACGGATAATCGTGAGTATTTTATCACAAAAAAGCATTTGTATTATTTTTGGCGAAGAATAAGAAATCATTATGTTAACCGCACCCCATCCGAAAATTAAACGCCGCCTGGTGAATGCAGAGCGTGAGCAAGCCGCTTTGAATGCCGGACTTGATCCTTTATTAGCCCGCATCATTGCTGGCCGCCCAGAAGCGCTCTTAACGCCCAAATTGAATGTGTTGGATAATCCCAGTAGTTTGGCGGATGTAGATAAGGCTGTGACGCGTTTAGTACAAGCGATTGTGAATCAAGAAATTATTGGGATTGAAACAGATCATGATTGTGATGGCCAAACCAGTCATGCGGTGATTTATACGGCGTTAACAGAATTCTTTAATCATCCTTTTGCAAAAACACGTTCTTATATAGGCCATCGCTTAAAAGAAGGTTATGGGCTGTCTGATGCGGTGGTAACCCGGATTTTGGCGGATACACCGCGTCCTACCTTAATCATTACGGCCGATAATGGCTCTGCAGATGAGGCGCGCATTGCGCGTTTAAAAGCAGCCGGGATTGATGTGATTGTGACGGATCATCATGAGATCCCTAAGGAAGGCATTCCACGTTCAGCCATTGCGGTGATTAACCCCACCCGTGAAGATTGCCAGTACCCGGATAGATATATTGCCGGCTGTATGGTGGCCTGGTTATTAATGGCGGCCACCCGCCAAAAATTAATGACAGATTATCAAATGGTTATTCCCAGCCTTGCCAGTTGTTTAGATTTTGTGGCGGTGGGAACCATTGCAGATTGTGTGAGCATTGCGCGCAGTGGCAATAATCGTGCGGTGGTGACGTATGGCTTAAAACTGATTGAGCAAGGGACGCGGCCTTGTTGGCAAGCGCTATTACCGCATTTATCCACGCCCGTATCTTCTGAGGATTTAGGGTTTAAAATTGGCCCTTTGCTCAATAGTGATGGCAGATTAGCCTGTGCTTTTGGCTCAGTCAGTTTCTTATTGGCGCAAAATGAAATTGAAGCCGCGCATTGGATTGAACATTTACAAGAGCAAAATACGTTACGCAAGAAAATTCAAGAAAAAGTGACGGCACTGGCCCTAGAACAAGCCTTAACGCAATATGCGCAAAAAAAGATGAGTTTATGTATTTTTCTGGAAGAGGGGCATGCAGGGGTGCATGGGATCTGTGCCAGTCGCATTAAAGATATGTTTGGCCGTCCGGTAATTATTTTTTGTCCCAAGCAAGATGATCCCCATTTGCTTACCGGCTCTGCGCGTTCTATAGAAGGCGTACATTTACGCGAAGTTCTACAAGCAGTGCATGATTTTTCCCCGGATTTGATGGTGCGATTTGGCGGACATCAAGGGGCTGCAGGTTTAACCCTCATGCGAGATAAATTCGAAGCGTTTGCCGCGCTTTTTGAACAGCGGGTGCAAGCCGTCATTGACATGGAGTGTGTGGGACCGGTGATTTGGACCGATGGCGAATTTCCAGTAGCGCTGGCCAAGGTATCTTTTATAGAGAAGATAGTTTCCCAACTTGAGCCATTTGGCCGTGAATTTGAACCGCCCTTATTTGAGATAGAAGGGAAGTTGCTGTCTTTTACCTTGATGGGTAAAACTCAAACCCACGCCAGGCTGGGGATTGTTGTGGATGAGGTGTGGTTTGAAGTGGTTTGGTTCCAATGCCGCAAAACAGCAGATGACCCATTACCGGTGGCGATTGGGGATGAAGTGAAAGTGGTATTTTCGCCGCGTTTGCAGACCTATCGTAATCAAAGGCAACTGAGTTGTCAGTTAGTCCATCTTGAGGTTAAAATGGCTTGATATGGAAACAGCACCTTTACAGTTCAAATTGAAAGATCTCGCGCATCGTTTACACGAGCTTCGGGGGTATCTTTGACATTGATACACAGGCAGAGCGTTTAGAAGAGGTCAGCCGGATGTTGGAAGATCCCAATGTCTGGAAAGTGCCTGATCAGGCAAAAACCTTGGGAAAAGAAGGGGTTCAGTTGGAAAAAACGGTTAAAACCTTTTTGAAAGCAGAACAAGACATTGAAGAAGCGCAAACTTTACTCCAAATAGCTAAAGAAGAAGAAGATAGCCAAACCTTTCATGAGCTTGAAAGAGAAGGTGAGCGTCTGAGTGCTATCATTGAGACCCTGGAATTCAGACGGATGTTTTCCGGAGAGTTAGATCCCAATAATGCATATCTTGAAATTCAGTCAGGCTCTGGTGGCACGGAAGCGCAAGATTGGGCTGAAATGCTTTTACGGATGTATTTACGCTGGGGAGAGCGTAAAGGGTTTCATTTGACACTTTTAGAAGTTTCCCCCGGAGAAGTTGCGGGCATTAAAGGGGCAACGGTAAAGGTGGAAGGTGAATATGCTTATGGCTGGTTACGCACAGAAACCGGCGTTCACCGTTTAGTCCGTAAGTCTCCCTTTGACTCTGGTAACCGTCGTCATACCTCTTTTGCGGCAGTTTTTGTTTCACCTGAAATTGATGAAAGCGTGGATATTGTGATTAATCCGGCAGATTTGCGTATTGATACATATCGTGCCAGTGGTGCTGGTGGTCAGCATGTCAATCGTACGGATTCTGCGGTGCGGATTACGCATGTGCCCACCAATATTGTGGTGCAATGCCAAAGTGATAGATCACAACATCGCAATAAAGCGCAAGCACTGGATCAATTGCGCGCCAAGTTATATGAACTCGAAATGCGCAAGCGCCAAGCGCAACAACTTGTTTTAGAAGAAGGGAAATCTGACATTGGTTGGGGCAGCCAAATCCGCTCTTATGTGTTAGATGATTCACGGGTAAAAGATTTAAGAACCGGCGTAGAAACTTCAAATACGCAGGGGATGCTTGATGGCAATTTACTTGAACTATTTTTAACAGCCAGTTTAAAAAGTGGGTTATAATTATGTCCGATGAAACTATCAAAACAGACGATCTCAACGAACAATTAGTGCAGCGTAGAGAAAAATTACAAGCGTTACATAAACAAGGAAATGCCTTTCCGAATGATTTTAAACGTGATCATTTCGCTGCCAATATACATGCTGCTTATGATAGGTTGGAAAATGAGGTTTTAGAAGCCAAGCCCATCCCCGTTAAAATGGCGGGTAGAATTATGACGCGACGTTTA
Organism: Gammaproteobacteria bacterium; assembly: GCA_013288185.1. Taxonomy (GTDB): domain Bacteria; phylum Pseudomonadota; class Gammaproteobacteria; order Berkiellales; family Berkiellaceae; genus Berkiella. The sequence continues at coordinate 23,987 of JABDCK010000018.1, read as the reverse complement.
ATGGGCAAAGCGAGTTTTATCAATGTGCAAGATATGTCAGGGCAAATGCAGGTTTATCTGCGTGAGAATGATCTGCCAGCTGGCGTATATGAAAATTTTAAGCATTGGGATCTGGGAGATATTGTCGGATTTACGGGTGATTTATTTAAAACCAAAACCGGTGAGCTCTCTGTACGAGCGCATACGGTGGTATTATTGACTAAAGCGCTCAGGCCCTTACCTGAAAAATATCATGGTTTAACGGATTTAGAGACGCGTTATCGTCAACGGTATTTAGATTTAATTGCCAATGAAAAATCACGACAGACTTTTAAAATTCGGACCAAACTCACGCAAGCGATACGCGATTACATGGTTGAACATCTGTTCATGGAAGTTGAAACGCCCATGATGCAACCTATACCAGGAGGGGCAACCGCTAGGCCTTTTGTTACCCATCATAACACGCTGGATATGAAGATGTATTTACGCATTGCCCCAGAGTTGTATTTAAAGCGTTTGGTGGTCGGTGGCATTGAGCGCGTTTTTGAAATAAATCGAAATTTTCGTAATGAAGGCTTGTCAACCCGGCATAACCCAGAATTTACCATGTTAGAATTTTATCAAGCTTATGCAGATTATCAGGATTTGATGGATTTAACAGAAGATATGATGCGCGTGCTGTCGCAAAAAGTGCTTGGTGCTACCCTATTGCACTATCAAGGGCAAGCGATAGACTTTTCTAAACCCTTTGAAAGAATGACGGTGAAAGAATCCATTTTGCGCTTTAATCCAGAAATTTCTGTTGCTGGCTTAGAAGATATTCAGCAAGCCAAGCAATATGCGCAAAAGCTGGGGATTAGTTTAAAACCCAGTTATGGCTTAGGAAAAATTCAAATAGAAATTTTTGAAAAAACGGTAGAAGCGCAGCTTTTGCAGCCCACCTTTATTACGGCTTATCCTACGGAGGTCTCGCCGCTGGCAAGAGCTAATAATCAAAACCCAGAAGTTACCGATCGTTTTGAGTTTTTTGTGGGTGGCAGAGAAATCGCCAATGGCTTTTCAGAATTGAATGATCCAGACGATCAAGCGGCACGTTTTAAAAAACAAGTCAGTGAATTAGAATCTGGGGATATGGAAGCCATGCATTATGATGCAGACTATATTCTAGCTTTAGAGCACGGCATGCCACCTACTGCTGGCGAAGGGATTGGGATTGATCGTTTAACCATGCTATTTACAGATTCCCCCTCTATTCGGGACGTGATCTTATTTCCACAGATGCGCCATGAGCGCACATAATATTGATTAATGCGTTAGAATTAAAACAGGATAGGCGAAGAAAGCGGGTATCTTGATAGGTTATGGCCAGGAAATTTAAACGCGAAGATGTTATTGATCCCCTTGCGCAAGCGACAGAACTTGCGCAAGAGGGAACAGACGTACTACGTGAATTAATATCCAGTAGTATGAAATCTTCATCAGGATTGAAAATATTTGGTGAAATTTTACAGGATGCGTCCAAAACTATTTTTGGGATAGCGGGCCACTTTTTAAGTGCGGTGGGATTAGTTAAGAATATAAGAGATCTGTGGACTGAAGAAGGCGTTAAAAGGCAATATAAGCTTAGCACCAAGATTGGTTTAACCGCTCTTTATGCAGGTAGTATTGCGCTTGCGGTTGTGGCAACGGCGGTGACCTTTACCTTAGCTGCGTTTGCGGCACCCATTGTTGCAGCGGTTGCCAGCGGCTACACCCTAGTGAGAAATACCGTCGATTTTTTCAAAGAATCCTTACATACTCGCGCCTTAAGTCATGAGATCCATGCGTTAAAAGTAAAGCTCAGCAAAGCTAACATTGATGTAGAAAAAAATCTGCAGCTTTATACAGATATAAAGAATTTGCAATTAGAGAGAAAATTTTTAGAAAACCAAAAAAAATTAATTGCGGAATATAAAATCATAGTAGACTTACCTGATTCTGCTGAAAAAACCGAGAAATTACAAGAAATTCAAAAATTCACGCAAGACGATAATGAAACGACTGCTTTAATACTTGCTGCAAAGCAAAAAGAATTGGCTGCTCTGAAGCATCAGCTTGCAGAGGTAAATCAAGAAACTGACAATGGAAAATTAACCGCAGAGCTTTTAAAGAGTGATATTATACTGTGCGAATGGCAAATTGAAGAAAGTAAAAAACCTGAAAATCTGCAAGGGTCATTGCGTGAAAAATTAGATGCAAAGCTTGCAATCATTGATGCAAAGCTTATTAAAAATGAACAAGATTTAAGTGAGAAGCAGAAATTTGTGCCACTTTTTCGCATCAATCCCACAGAGGCTATTCGTGGTGATATCGATAAAGTTTATGCGGCCACCAAAGAGACTATCGCAAAAGAAACTGAATTGAAACTGGCTAAAATTAAGAGAACCAAAAAGTTAAAATCTATTTTTTTTGCAGCAGTGGTTACCGGGCTTGCCATTTCATTATGCGCGCCACCACTTTGGCCGCTTGCCGGCGCCTTGACTGCAGGCATATTAGCAGTGGGTATAGCAACGGCGATTTCAAGCGGCTGGGATTTATATAAAAAGCGTAAAGTAATGAAAGAATCGCAAAAGAGTCAGGATAAAGAACTCACTGCCCTTGAAAAAGATTTGGATAAAAAGTTTGCACATCTCCTTGACACCCAAGAAGATAACGCATCAAAGGATGACGCGCCAGAAGCAGAGATATTAACGCAATTTCACGAAGCAGAAAAAGCAGAAAAAGCAGAAAAAAAAGAAGAAAAAGAAAAATCAAAGCCACAGGATGAAACACCAGAAGCGTCACCCCCCAAACCCCATAATCCAAGCCGATAAACGGCCCCCCTGATCTGATGAAACCACCTGTAAAACACGGAAAATTCATTTATAATATGTGCTTTTATTGTCATTATTTTTTAGGGGTTTGAAAGATGCTGTGTGGCCCAAATGAAATAGAATTATACGATATATTAACATCTCTTAATATATACAGTGGTGATTTTGCAAGAGCAACTTATTTGATAGTGGGATTAAATGTTAATGTGGGAGCAGCAGAAGCAAGAGGCGGGACCGGTGGTCCTTCGTTTGTTATTAATTCAATTCAGAATGGTTGTTCGCTAGATTTTATTCGAGCGCTTGTAGAGAGAGGCGCAAATCCTAGATTACATGATGATACAGCGCTTTATGCGACGTTAAGTTTGTTTATTAAGAGAGATTATGGTCTTGCAATAGCAAAATATTTAATTGAGGAATGTCAAGCAGATATTAATGCGCGCAATGGCGAAATGTTTCATTTGTTAGCATCTGCTTCAGATGAAAAAATAGAAGAATTGTTGCCACTTCTTAGAATGGGAGGGAATAGCACATTGATCTCTATTGCTCTTTCAGAGGAACTAAAGATATGCACTAAAATCAGAGTAATAAGAAAAATGTTATCTGATTCTAAATATGCTGCACATCTTGCTGATAATGATAATCAAGTTTATGCCACTGTATACGCAAATGATCAATTTGAGGTTGCTGCGTTATTAAGTACTTATCCCGCTTGCATAGAATATTTCGCACATCACTGGATGGAACGACAACGCTTTGGTGGCGTGCCAGATGAAAGTAGGATCAGAAGGATTAATCCTGGACAGCGTGCGGATGCACAACCAGTGGTTGCAGTCATGGATTATGATTGTATGGATAGGGCATCCACTGCTGCTGGCGCACGAATGAGCTTTGGAGATGAGGAAATACCAGCTTCGGAGCCCACAATGACTGAAGTGTATGCACAAATGCAGCGTGAGGCTATACCTGATACAGTTGAAGACCTGCGGTATGATCCCCCAAGCTCAACTACAGCTGTGGGATCGGATTCAGAGACAGATACGGATCAATATTCTGGAGCAGGGGCAAGGCTGCGCTGGTAAACGAATCTCTAAACTTGTAGCGCGGTCAGCAGTGGACCATCCAGTGAAAATAGGTGAACATTTTCCAAGTTTGCCGCTGTGGAATCAAGAATGACTAATAACGCATAGCCAGATTGCATTGGTGCAGCACGCACCACCATGCCGGTGGTTTCATGGGCAAAAACAGGGGTTCCCGGGGTTGGCGCAGGATTTCCTTCTGGCAAAAAGGCCGCTACCATCTGTTTTTTAATATTGCCGCGATACTGCATCCGCGCAATTATTTCTTGACCTAGATAGCAGCCTTTATCATAACTGATACCGCCAAGTAGAGAAAGATTGGCATGATGTGGCAAAATAAGTGAGGCGGTTTCAGGATATATGGTTGGGATCCCGGCTTGGATATCTTGTAATTCCCATTCGTGTGAGGATTGTCCTTCAATTTGTGCGGCAATTGGCAGGGTTGCGATAACTTCAAAACGTGGCTGTACCCCTGGGATACGACAGATTATTTGATTGCCTTGGGCAAGTTTTTTGTGTATGCATTCATTGATTTGTAATTCTTTAAGCGCTTTATCTTGCAGCGTTGCGCCGTTTTCCCCCATGACGGTGAGGGTTGCACTGACATCATCAATACTGACTTTAGAAAATAGGGCATATTTTTTAAAATTGTGCAATGCCAATGGAACCATGCTTGCGGGCATGCTCAGGATGTATTGGGGGTTATCCAATGCTTCATTGGCTTGGTATATTCTAAAAATAGATAGCATGCGGCCTTGTAGATTGCAGTGCGCACCCAGACGGCTTTGGGTGGGGGACACCTCGTTAAGGTTGCAGGTCACTTGTCCTTGCAAGAAGCTTTTGGCATCCGGGCCTTTTACGGATAACAATCCTAGATTAGATAAGTAACTCATGTTTTTCTCTAGTCAAAGCGATCAACTGGTGATATGTTAGGGCCCGATTATACGGTTTGCAGTGGTTGTTAGCAATATTTTATTGAGTTAATTAAATTATATGCTTGAAAAAATAAATGAAATCTTGGATTTCTGGTTTGGAGGGCAGCCTTCTTTATGGTGGGCAAAAGACCCGGCAGTGGATGCGCAAATCAAAGAACGCTTTGAACCGGTGCTTTACTTGGCCACCCAAGGTGCGCTAAAACCTTGGCTGGAACAGCCAAAAAGCTGTTTAGCCTATATTATCTTGCTTGATCAGTTTTCTAGAAATATGTATAGAAATACCCCGTTGGCTTTTGCGCAAGACCCAATGGCACTACAAGCTTGTCATTATGGCCGCGATCATAAATTAGATAAAGAGCTACCGTTAATAGAGCGGTTATTTTTTTACATGCCATTAATGCATTCAGAACAATTAGCGTCACAAAAATTATGCTTAATGTTGCTCGAACTGTTATTAGAAGAAGCTAAACAACAAAATTCTGAACATAGTCAAGGCTTGGAGCGTGCGCTAGAATTTTCACAACACCATTATGATATCATTCAAAATTTTGGTCGTTTTCCCCACCGTAATGCAATTTTAGAGAGAGAAAGTACCCAAGAAGAGCTGTTGTTTTTAAGTTTACCGAATAGTAGTTTTTAGGGTGCGCGTATGAATCCTGAAAACGCAAGAATTCGTTGGGCATGCCGTCGTGGGATGTTAGAATTAGATATTTTTTTATTACCTTTTTTTGATAATTGCTATTTGCAATTAACTTGTGAAGAAAAGGCGGTATTTGTAGATTTCTTAACTGCCACAGATCCAGAACTTTTTGCTTGGCTGATGGCGCATCATCTGCCTGATAAAAAGGAGTTTATTGCTATTGTTGACAAAATCCGCGCCTATAGATTGCACGATAAAAATTAACCCGTCACCCTTTTTAACTCGTCTCATTTTTTCAATCTTTGTGCTCGCCACCCTCAGCCTACTTATTTTATTACCGCAATATCCATGGAGTGGGGGGTGTTTCCCTGTGCTGGGGATTATGGGTTATCGGACATTAAAAACCCAACCTACCATTACCCAATGCCAGCAAGTATCAACGGGGGTATGGCGATTAACTGATATGGAAGGTGCATTTTTAGCGAGAAATGCCCAGAAGGCCTATCGTTCACGTTGGATAATTATTCTCTATTTAAAAAGAATTCCAGAAGGAAAGCCGCTAACCGTAATTATTCCCTATGATGCCGTGGCGCCTCACTGCTATAACACTCTGCTTTTTCTCTCAATGTAAATAGTTACAGTGTTTGATACCAATTTAAGGGCCGATAAAAGTATCGATAATACAGCCTTTAGAGGTAACATGGGTCAACACTTAAAATCTCATCACTATTCTGATATAGACTGTGAACTTGTCGAGCTGGTGCGTCAAGGAGATAAGCAAGCGTTCGATGTGATTGTTTTAAAGTATCAATTTAAAATTTTAAAATTGGTTAATCGTTATGTAAATGACCCTTCTGAGGCACTGGATATTGCACAAGAGTCATTTATTAAAGCCTATAAAGCGTTGGATAAATTTCGCGGTGATAGTGCATTTTATACTTGGTTATATCGTATTGCTATCAATACGGCAAAAAATCATGTGGTCACACAAAGTCGACGCATGATTGAAACCGATGTGGAAGTATTAGATATGGAACAGGCGTTAACTAAAGCGAATTTAAAAGACTACTCTGCGCCAGAAAAAATATTGCAAAGTAACGAAATCCAACTGGCAGTGAGCGAAGTGATTCAACAATTACCCAGAGAATTACGTACTGCAATTACACTCAGAGAAATTGAAGGATTATCTTATGAAGAAATTGCGGGCGTAATGGATTGTCCGATTGGCACCGTGCGGTCACGCATTTTTCGCGCACGTGAGGCCATCGAGCGGCGTATAAAACCTTTATTGAATGGATAGGAAGGCAGGTAAGCAATGATATCAGAAGAGATCAAAGAAAAATTGTCAGCTATGTTGGATGGTGAACTTTCTCGTGATGAGCAGTTAGCGCTGATGAAAGAGATTACCAATAATGATAAACTGTGGGAGCTATGGCAAAGCTATTATTTGATTAAATTAGTGTTTAAAAAGCATAAAACACTGGCTTGTGTACCCCAGGAGAAAATACACTGACGTATCAGGACCATTTTGCGGAGAATTCCTCACAATATTTAGAACACCGGCCACAATACCCGGATGAATTATTTGATTTTATTACTAGTTTAGTGCCTGAAAAGACATTGGTCTGGGATTGTGGCACCGGCAATGGTCAAGCGGCGCTAGCTTTGGCGCAGCGTTTCAAACAGGTGGTTGCCAGTGATATTAATCAGGCCCAGCTGGACGTAGCCCCGCAAAAAGCTAATATTGAATACCATTGTTGGCCGGCAGAAAAAACCGCACTTTTGGATAATTCTGTTGATTTAATAACGGTGGCGCAAGCGCTGCATTGGTTTGATTTAGAAAAATTTTATCAAGAAGTCAAACGGGTAGCGAAACCTGCGGGTGTTATTGCTGTCTGGTGTTATTCTTTAGGTAAAATTTCACCCGCGATAGATAAAATTTATCGAGACTTTTATTTCAATATTGTGGGGGAGTATTGGCCGATGGAGCGGCGCTATATTGATGAAAAATACCAAACCATTTTATTTCCTTTTACGCGGGTACCTACACCGCAATTCACACTCCAAAAAGAACTGACCTTGCAACAGCTTATCGGGTATTTAAATACTTGGTCTGTGGTTAAGTCCTATCAAAAGCAACATCATGCTAATCCTATCGATCTTATTTACCGTCAACTGGTATCTGCCTGGGGTTCCTCTAACGATAAGAAAATCATGCAGTGGCCAGTACATTTAATCTGCGGAAAAATTTTACCATCTATCTGAAAATCACAACCACACATCGCAAGGTTCTATATATTGAGAGTGGAAATCCGCTATAATCTCTAGTTTTATAGTTAAATAACTTTTAATGGAGATTATATGATAACTGGTTCAAAGCCTAACGACTATCTTATTGCGCGTTATCTTAGTAGTGAAGAAAGTGGTCTTCCTGAGTCGATTCGAAATATATTTCTAATACTTTCCAGCAATGAATTTCAAGCTTTTTTTAGAGAGCCGACATTTCCAAGTGAATTACGCAGAAATATTGTAGAGAGTCAAAGAGCCGATAGAAGGCTTAACGACGCTGATATAGAAGCATTCAAAAGATTCTTTATTGCAACCTATCGATTAGTTGGAGATCAATTGAAGTATATAGGACCTGCCGCAAAATCAAATCCTGTACCTGTACCTAGAGTTGCAGAACCACCTCCAGAACGCGCTGCAATAAGAGCCAGAGAGGAAGAGATTGCTGTTGGCGCAGATGATGCAGGACCTGCATCTGCACTTGCATCTGCAACAGAAAAGAGCTTTTCTATTTTGCGGTATCTTAGTAGTGAAGAAAGCGGTCTTCCTGAGTCGGTTCGAAATCTATTACCAATGCTTTCCACCAGTAGCTTTCAAACTTTTTTTAGCGAGTGGACATTTTCAAGTGTACTACGCAGAAATATTATAGAGAGTCAAGAAGCCGGTAGAAGGCTTAGCGCCGCTGATATAGAAGCATTTGAAAGCTTCTTTTTTGCGAGCTATAAATTGGTTGATTGTCGTTTGCAGTATATAGGCGTTCTCACACGATCAGAACCTGTACTTGTACCTAGAGTTGCAGAACCACCTTTACCTGCTGTACAAAAGTTCCCGGCCAGTGAAGCACTGAAACCAAATTATGCTGATTTGCAGGGAGAATTACGTCAATTTATTTCCGAAAATCCAGAATATAAAGCACTAAGGGATGCGGTGGAATTCACTGAAGAACAATGGTGGGAAAACCTTGATAACGGCCAAAAGCAAGAGGTTGTGGCAAAAGCGAATGGACAAGATTCTGATAGTCCGCCCCGACAACGACGTCGTTTATAAAGTTTGCACAGCTATGGTCATATGGAAATCGATGACGTAATTTCTAAAGGAGAGTTTTTTACGTAGGCCATAGCGTTGTCGTAGTATTGCCAGGGAAGGCGCATGACATAACAGTACATAATATCGATTATTCAATACTTCAGTTGTTACTAAGTTCTCAATCTGAAAAGTATGGATTCTGCCGTAATCTAAATCTTGTAAGCTGATATTTTCTTCAGGATAAAAAATACTGATATGTGCGCCAATCGCATCAGTATCATAATCAAAATAATTGGGCTTTTGCGCACCTGTATGTGCAAGGCGCGGGAATACTTCATGAATATATCCATCATCTACGTTAAGATAAATCAAACCACTTTTTGCTCTGGCAATATGCCCCGAAAGTGGTAGCTTAGCGACTACCTCCATCAAGTTACATACCTCAAAATTTTGCACCTGCAAATTCTTCATTTTTAAAGATGACCTAACCCTAGTGATTCGCGTAAAATAGATGATTGTTAACCATTTTAATGAGAGCTGGCTTACTATATATTATGGAGCATATACGCAATTTTTCTATTATTGCACATATCGATCATGGTAAATCAACCCTAAGCGATCGACTCATTCAATTCTGCGGCGGATTAACGGAACGTGAAATGTCCGCACAAGTTCTCGATTCCATGGATCTAGAACGTGAACGCGGTATCACCATTAAAGCCCAAAGCGTAACCCTAAAATATAAAGCGAAGAATAACCAGGAGTATCAACTTAACTTTATTGATACCCCAGGCCATGTGGACTTCTCCTATGAGGTCTCACGTTCTTTGGCTGCCTGTGAAGGCGCATTGCTGGTGGTGGATGCCGCTCAAGGCGTAGAAGCGCAAACCGTCGCTAATTGTTATACCGCCATTGAGCAATCTCTTGAAGTCATTCCGGTTCTTAACAAGATTGATTTACCCCAAGCCGATCCACAGAGAATCGTTCACGAGATCGAAGAAATTATCGGTATCGATGCCCATGATGCACTTTTAGTCAGCGCTAAAGCCGGGATAGGGATTGAAGAGCTCCTAGAAGCCATTATTCAGAGAGTCCCGCCGCCCCAAGGAAAGCCAGAAGGCCCCTTACAAGCACTGATTGTGGATTCTTGGTTTGATAGCTACTTAGGTGTTGTGTCTTTGGTGCGTATTAAAAATGGCGAGCTTAAAAAAGGCGATAAAATCCGGATCATGTCCAGTGGTCGCGAGTTTCAAGTCGACCAACTAGGAATTTTTACCCCCAAAAAATCAACCAAAGATATTCTGAAAACCGGTGAAGTCGGCTATATGGTTGCCGGCATTAAAGCGATTGATGGCGCACCCGTCGGTGATACCATTACCCTCGTCAAGCTTCCTGCAGAAAAACCATTGCCAGGTTTTACTAAAGTGCAGCCTAAAGTGTTTGCTGGCTTATTCCCCGTCAGTTCAGATGATTTTGAAGCTTTTCGTGATGCCCTGGCCAAATTAAATTTAAATGACGCCTCTTTGTTTTATGAGCCGGAAAGCTCACAAGCCTTGGGTTTTGGTTTTAGATGCGGGTTCCTTGGCATGCTGCATATGGAAATCATTCAAGAACGCTTAGAACGTGAATATGATTTAGATCTCATCACAACGGCACCTACCGTGGTTTATGAAGTTATAACCAAGAGTGGCGAGACTTTGCGCATCGATAATCCTGCCAAGCTACCCGATCCCAGTAGCTTACAAGAATTACGAGAGCCCATCGTAGAAGCACATATTTTAGTCCCACAAGAATATCTCGGAAATGTGATTACGCTCTGCATTGAAAAGCGTGGGGTGCAAACTAAAATGTTATACCTCGGCAAGCAAGTGTCCTTAAGCTATGAAATGCCCATGAATGAAGTCGTTTTAGATTTCTTTGATAGGCTAAAATCCGTTAGTCGCGGCTATGCGTCCTTAGATTATCAACTCAAGCGGTTTCAGGCGGCAGACTTAGTTAAGATGGATATTTTAATTAATGGAGACGGCATTGATGCGCTCGCTTTTATTATTCATAGAGACACCGCTTACACACGGGGGCGTGATATCTGTAATAAGATGAAAGAATTGATCCCCAGACAGATGTTTGAAGTAGCTATTCAAGCAGCCATTGGTGGACAGATTATTGCGCGTTCTACGGTAAAACCCCTCAGAAAGAATGTAACCGCAAAATGTTATGGGGGCGATATTTCTCGCAAACGCAAATTATTAGAAAAGCAGAAAAAAGGTAAAAAACGTATGAAGCAGGTAGGGAGAGTGGAAATCCCGCAAGAAGCTTTTCTCGCGATTTTACAAGTTGATAAGGATAACAAATAATGCCAGTCTACTTTGATTTTTCATCTCTTTTGGCTATTGCCACCGTTATAGCTGGGTTGATTTGGGTGAGTGATGTTTGCTTTTTTCGCAAAGCGCGCAAAGATAAGCCAGAGCCTAAATTAGTTGAATATGCACGCTCTTTTTTCCCTATTTTGCTGTTTGTCTGTGTTTTACGATCTTTTATTGTTGAACCCTTTAGAATTCCTTCCGGATCAATGAAACCGACGCTTTTAGAGGGAGACTTTATATTAGTTAACAAGTATACTTATGGGATTCGCTTACCGGTCTTTGGTACGACTATTATCCATGGAAGCCAACCAAAGATGGGTGATATTTTGGTTTTTCGTTATCCAAAAGATACGTCTGTCGATTTTATTAAGCGTGTTATTGGGGTACCCGGCGATAAAATAAGTTATAAAGATAAGATAGTTTATGTTAATGGTAAGCCGCTATCACAAGAGTTTCTAGGGGTCGTTAACGATTCTAATCGATTTGGTCAACGTGAACCGGTCAGACAGATGAAAGAAGCATTGGGCCAAAAAACCCATTCACTTTTTATTCATCCGAATGAGGGCATACAATCGATGGCAGAAGTCACGGTTCCAGAAGGCATGTATTTTGTGATGGGTGATAATCGCGATAATAGCGAAGATAGCCGCGTCTGGGGTTTTGTGCCGCAAGATCTTATTTTAGGGAAAGCCTTTTTTATTTGGTTAAGTTGGGATTCTGCTGCAATGGATGTGCGTTGGAAGCGCATGGGACATAGTATTGAGTGAGTATTGTTAGTAGAAATAATGAAGCATTGTTGCGGCGTTTGGCTTATCAATTTAATGATAAGAACCTCTTAAAGCAAGCGTTAACCCACAAAAGTGCGAATTATAAGCATAATGAACGCTTAGAATATTTAGGTGATTCTGTCCTTAATTTTGTAGTTGCAGATTTGCTGTATCAAAGGTTTGCACAGGCAACGGAAGGTGAGTTAACGCGCGCGCGCGCCAGTTTAGTGAAAAAAAGCACGTTAGCAGAAATTGCCCAGTCGTTGCAATTGGGAGAATACTTAACCCTTGGGATTGGCGAGCAGCGCAGCGGTGGTTTTAGACGGGATTCTATTTTGGCAGATGCTTTTGAGGCTATTATTGGGGCGATTTATGTAGACGGGGGGTTTGCCGCCTGCCGTCAGTGCATTACGCAGTTGTTTACCCCAAGAATATTGGTGCTAGAGCCGGAAAATCAGGAAAAAGATCCTAAAACGCGTCTGCAAGAATGGTTGCAAGCCAGTCAAAAGCCATTACCCAAATATCAAGTCACAGAGATTGTAGGAGAGGCGCATGCGCAAACCTTTACGGTCAGTTGTGAAATTGCAGGGTTTTCGCAGATTGTGCATGGCATTGGTACCAGCCGGCGGTTTGCGGAACAACAGGCAGCCCAGAAACTTTTGGAGTTAATTATTCATGCAACGTAGCGGTTTTGTTGCCATTGTTGGGCGGCCTAATGTGGGTAAATCTTCTTTACTAAATGCTATTTTAGGTAAAAAAATTAGTATTACTTCCTATCGTCCACAAACCACGCGTCATACCATTATGGGGATTAAGACCCGAAATAACACCCAAACGGTGTATGTGGATACCCCCGGGATGCATTTGGGTGCCAAAAAAGCGTTAAACCGTCATATGAATAAAGTAGCCCATCAATCATTGATTGATGTGAATGTGGTGGTTTTTGTGGTTGAGGCGCTAAAATGGACGGATGAAGATGAAGCGGTTTGTCAGTTATTACAAAAAGTCACTTGCCCCATTATTTTAGTCCTAAATAAAGTGGACTTATTAGAAGAAAAACAAAAATTACTCGCATTTATGCAGAAAGTTTCTCAAAAAATATCTGCAGAAATTATGCCTATTTCCGTCAAACGTGACATTCAAGTTGTAGAGCTTGAGAATTTAATTCAGCAGCATTTGCCAGCAGGCGTTTTTTATTTTCCCGAAGATCAAGTGACCAATGTGGATGAACGTTTTCAAGCTGCGGAGATTGTGCGTGAGAAATTAATGCGCTTTTTAGAAAAAGAAATTCCATATGCCACCAGCGTGCAGTTAGAATCCTTTGAACATAAAGATAATATATTGCACATTGGCGCGTTAATTTATGTGGAACGGGAAGGGCAAAAACGCATTATCATTGGGGATAAAGGGACTAAGCTCAAAGAAATGGGCACGCATGCGCGACTTGATTTAGAAAAATATTTTGAGAAAAAAGTATTTTTAAAACTGTGGGTCAAAGTGAAAGAATGGTCCAATGATGTTAATGCGTTGCAGAGTTTAGGGTATACGTTTTAAAGGAGTTAGGGTGCGGGTAGAACACAATCCTACGTATATTTTGCATATTCGCCCCTTTAAAGATTCAAGTGCGATTATAGACTGTTTTAGTCAAGATTTTGGGTTGATATCACTGGTTGCCAAGGGCGCCAAGCGGCCACGCTCGCATTGGCGGGGTTTTCTGCAACCCTTTGTTGCTTTAAAAATGAGTTGGTTGGGACGCAGTGAATTAAAAACGCTGACAGATATTGAAGCTGAAACTATTTACCCTAAACTGGTCGGAGAAAAAATTCTTATAGGGTTATATTTAAATGAGTTGCTGATTCGCTTATTACATCGCTGTGATGCACACCCGGCATTATTTGATTTTTATGATAAAACGATTGGCGCTTTAGCGTTGGCAGATTCAATCACACAGCAAATGCTGTTGCGGCAATTTGAGTTAACCTTGTTGAGTGAATTAGGTTATGGTTTAGATTTGCGGCATATTATGCCAGATTTGCTTTACGCATATGATAGTTCCACGGGTATTTATGAAAATGCGCAGCCCAATGGGATCTCCGGTGCCACGATTATAGCCTTACGTGAAAATCAAGTGATGACGGAAAATCAATTGCGAGAAGCGAAAAAACTTATGCGTATTGTTTTGAATTATTATTTGGGAAATAAACCTTTACAAAGTAGAAAATTATTTCAGGTGGCTTATGAATAAATCAATTTTATTAGGGGTGAATATTGATCATGTGGCAACGGTGCGTCAAGCACGCGGTGTAGCCTATCCAGATCCAGTGCATGCGGCGATTTTAGCTGAAATGGCAGGAGCGGATGGCATTACGGTGCATTTGCGAGCAGATAAGCGCCATATTCAGCCACGAGATGTGACGTTATTAAAATCAGTGATACAAACGCGGTTAAATTTAGAAATGGCTGCCACGCAAGAAATGATTGAGGTTGCGTGCACCGTGAAGCCTCAATTTTGCTGTATTGTGCCGGAAACGCGGGAAGAGTTAACCACAGAAGGTGGTTTAGATGCCCATGGACAAATGCAGCATTTAGTTAAAGCTTGCAGTCAATTGAAAAAGGAAAATATTGAAGTTTCTCTTTTTATTGATGCAGATAAAAAGCAAATTGATGCGGCCAAAGAAGTGGGAGCTACCTATATAGAATTACATACGGGCGAATATGCTAATGCAAAAACCACCCATGAGAAAATGCAGGTATTAAAACAATTAAAAGATGCAGCACACTATGCCCATCATTTGGGGCTGCATGTTAACGCTGGTCATGGGTTGCATTATCAGAATGTGCAAGAAATTGCAGCTATTCCAGAAATTATTGAATTAAATATTGGCCATGCTATTGTAGCGCATGCCCTGATGGTTGGCTTTCCTGAGGCGGTTAAGCAAATGAAAGCACTAATGCTCCAGGCGCGCGCATGATGAAAATTTTAGGGATCGGCACCGATATTGTACAACAAGCCCGGATTGATGCTTTATGGGAGCGTTTTGGCCAGCGCTTTGTAAAGCGGGTGTTATCCGCATCAGAACAAGCGCTATTTTCTCAAAAAGCCAGACCTACGGCTTTTTTAGCGAAACGTTTTGCCGCGAAAGAAGCGGTTGCCAAAGCCATAGGGACAGGGATTGGACAGAATTTGGCTTTACATGAAATTAGTGTGTTAAATTTACCGAATGGTAAACCGTATGTCACATTTTCTGGAAAATCTCTAGAATATATTAACACGCTTAATATTCAAGAGGTAATGATCAGTTTATCAGATGAAAAAGACCATGTGTTGGCTTTTGTCGTCGTTACTCTTTCCTAGCTTTTAGTACACGATAAACGCCCGCATCATTAGCCTCAGAAAATTCACAATCTTGAAATCCAATCTTTTCTAGAATTTTACTATAAGTGGCAGAATCTTTAAAAAGCGCGATACCAAATTTATCCCAAAATATATTATGATATTCTCGCATTAATATCAGATTATCATTTAATTCCTTGAAAGACTCACAAATAATAATCGTGCCTTTTTCATTTAAGGCTTCAAACGCCATTTTGAGAAGCTTTTGACAAATTTCTACGGGCCAATTGCATAATACTCTGGTAAACAATATGACATCGTAGCCTGCAGGGAAAGCACTATCTTTTAAAAAATCACCGTCTATCACATCAATTTTTTGGCTTAAATTTTCTTGTGCAATTTTATTGCTTGCAAGTTTGGCACCTTCAGGGAGATTATAAACCGTAAAATGCATGGATGGATTTTTATGCGCAAAATGGCAAACCAGGGTAGCATCTCCCCCCCCCACATCTAGCACAGTTTTGGTTTCAGGAGGTAAATGATTTTCTAAAGCGGCAATAACGGCATTAATATTAGCTTTCATGCGCTTTTCTATCGTGAGAGAGGCAGCTTCAGAGGCTGGTGGCCAGTCAGCTTGATAGGTTGGTGTGTTGCCCTTTAGAATGGCGCTTAGATCATCAACTGCAGCGGATTGTAGACGTGTAATCACATTGCTAAAATATTGCCATTTTTGCGGCTCTTCAAAGAGTGCGGTAAGTATTGGGCCTAAACGGTAAGCATAATTTTCTTCAATAAGAAAATTTTCCATGCATAGTAAATACAACCATTTTTTTGCACGCAGGGGAGAGAGGTTCAATGCGGTAATGATTTCTTCTGCAGTAAGAGAGCCATTTTGAATAAGCTCTGACAGCCGTAAAGTTATTATAGATTCTAATAATTTTAAACGGGTGCCACCGGCAGCAATGCTAAAAAAGAGCTCCATCCTTTGTCTATTTGTGAAATCCATAAAGGCCCCCTACTAAAATATAGCAGAGGACGGTGCTGGTAATTTATACCGTTTTAATCTTTTCTAATTGATCACAATGAATAATCAATAATGCAGGAAACAACAAGCAGCTAAAAATGGCACTGACGATCTGCCCAATCATGTCAAAATTTTGTAAAAATATAGGTAAAATGAGCGTAGGTAACAATAATAAGGAAGTTTTAAAAGCGTTGTTATTAATTAAGCGAAAGCTTTGTTTTAAACCTTCCAGCGCGCCCATTTCTTTATTAATAATTAATACATTGGAGGCACAACAATAAACTGTTAGAAAAACTGATAATAATGTACCTATAAGGGTCAATAGAATTAAAGAAGTAAGTAATAGGCCAGATTGATATTTTGTCATTATCATGAAGGAAAAGAATATGCTTATGGCAGGAATTATGCGTAATATAACAGATGTTACATAAGCGGGAAGACGCTTGAGTCCATTTTTAAGTGCTTCGCTATAATTTAATGTGTTAAAGTGAAACTTTCTGAAAATACCATAAGTGGTAATACAAGAGCAGAGTAAGCCACAGAAAAAAGTTAGGCTCAATGCCATAATTTCATTTTTATTGATGGTGCCGTCAATCAAACGCACTTTTAGGTCTGGTGTAAAAATAAAATGAGTAATCAAAAAGCTAAAGGTGATAAAGGGCAGTGACCAAGAAAAGCATTCTGCACAGAGCTTAAAAATACGCTGATAGGTGGATATGATAGATGGATATTGGTTCATAGTAACCTCAATGGTATTTTGATCCTGGTATGGCTGTGCCAATTTGCCAAAATGTTGTTCCAATTATCGAGAATATTCCGCCAATAAACAAGAAGATTGGGCCCACAATAAAGTTAGCAAACTCAGGATCTACGGATTTACCGTTTACAGTGACAGTTACCATATTTCCGCCAGAAACCGCATTCACTTCCGCAATAGATAAATTTCTCATTGTTCCCATTCAAAATTCACGATATCTAAGGGGCATTGTATGTTAGCAAAATACGAAAAAGCAAGGGCTTCCCTTTACCACAAGGTGACAAAGGGAAGAGGTGTGTTATATGAGTCTCACCCATAAACCGCTGTGTATGCTGCATAGCCTCCAATATAGGCTGTAGCAGACAGGACTCCAACCGCGCAACCGATAGCGCCGCCAGCCGCTATCCCTATTACTGAGCCGAATACCATGGAAATCGCATGTGTCCCAGCAGGGCCGGCACCCATAACGCCGCCAGCTATTGCGCCAATTCCGGTTCCAAAAAACCCAGAACCTAAGAAAATTTCAAGGTTAGTTAAGCCACCATTGATCATATTGAGTTCAATAGTATTTAATTTTCTCATCTTTCCACCTTTAGTTAATTATCAAACGGAATGTGAATTATATGTGAGCAAATACTCACAGTCAAGAGAGGTGATGAAAAATCTTAGTTAAATAACTGTTTCGGTTTCCAGTAGTTCTGGGTGACTTTCTATATATTGCTCTAAGCGGTTAATTTCTTTATTTAATTCAACCATTAAATATTTAATATCCTCACCATTATTTTTGGCAACGGCGGTTTCAAGTTTTGCGACCGCGGCTTTCAAGGGAGGAACACCGCAATAACAACAAGACCCATGTAAACGATGCACTTCTTCACGCAGCAATTTTAAATCGTTTTTAACATAAAGTTGATTAATCTTGGTTTGCGCATCCGGTAAACTATCCATTAATCCGCTGAGCATATTTTTAGCTAAAGGCACTTTATTACCCACCACTTTGAGGGCCAGTGCCCAATCCACCGGGGTGGGTGCGCTCTCTAGTGTTTTACTGATGAAAACAGGCGCTTTGCTTTGGGTGAGTATTTTATTGGTCCACAATTGAATGATGCGCTGTAATTCACTTTCATTGATAGGTTTGGTGAGATAATCATCCATACCTGCTCTAAAGACTGCTTCGCGTTCTGCCTCCAGTGCATGTGCGGTGATGGCAATAATGGGGATATGTTCTCCCGGAATTTCAAGTAACCGTATTTGCTTTGTCGTTTCAATGCCATCCATTTCTGGCATCTGAATATCCATAAAGATAACGTCATAATTGGTTTGTTTAATCAATTCCAGCGCTTTAATGCCAGAATCAATACAATCCACGGTAATACCGGCATCTTCTAATAAGGCGCGCACCAGCTTAAGATTAGAAGGATGATCATCAACCGCTAAGGCCCGAATTTCACTTACCATGGTTTTATTTTCTACTACATCCACATATTCATTGTTGAGATCTTCAGGTGCAAATATTTCAACCAGAGCATCATGTAATTTTTTGCGCCGCACCGGCTTTGCTAAGCAAACCGCAGCACCTGCATTTTGGATTTCTTCGTAAATTTTAATATCGGTGGTATTTAATAATACACCCACATGACAATTAAATTGGCGAGTCACCAGCTGGATAATTTCTGTAATAAAGCGACTGTTGACATGGTTATCTAAATGATTAAACCCAAAAATAATCATATGATAGGGCTGATGGCTATTTTGGGCGTTATGGAGTGCATCATAAATTTGTGCCGGATCTTCAATTTCGGTTAAGGCAATACCCCAGGCCGTGAACAAATGATTTAAGCTTAAGCGTGTGGTGGGCTGCGCTTCGTAAAATAAAATACGTAAATCTTTAAGGACTGGGTGAAAAGTAGGAGCACAGACATCTACTTTTGGCGCAGCAAAGGTAAACCAGAAGGTTGCTCCTTTACCTTTTTCAGACTCAACTCCGCAATCCCCACCCATTTTTTGCGATAAATTCTTTGCAATGCTTAAGCCTAGACCTGTGCCGCCATATTTTCGAGTAGGGGTTGAATCTGCTTGGGTAAAAGGTTGGAATAACATTTTTTGCTGTTCTTCGGTTAACCCTAGCCCTGAATCCGTAATGCTTACACAAATAATGACTTTGTCTTCCATTTCTTTTTCAAGCATCACACGTACCACAATACAACCTTGCTCGGTAAATTTTATGGCATTAGTGACTAAATTAGTGATAATTTGTTTTAATCTTAAGTAATCACCCACAATGCGTTCCGGAATATCCGTGTAAATCATGGGGACTAATTCTAATTTTTTGTCGTGCGCCGTAGGAGACATGAGCATCAAGGCTTCTTCTACGCATTCTCTAAAATCCATTTCAATAGGATCTATGGTTAATTTTCCGGCTTCGATTTTAGAAAAATCCAGAATATCATTAATAATGGAAAGTAGATTTATCGCTGATTTTTGGATGGTAGACAGATAGTCACTTTGTCTGGCGTCTAATTTTGTTTTGAGTAAAAGATTAATAAAGCCAATTACCCCATTTAAAGGGGTGCGGATTTCATGACTCATATTGGCCAAAAATTCAGATTTCACTCTGCTGGCGGCTTCCGCTTCTTTGCGTGCCATTTCAAGTTCTATATTTTGAACTTCAATTTGTTCCATGGTATTTCTAAGATCTAGCGTGGTTTGTTCCACACTTTGTTGCATTTCTTCATGCGCGGCCTTTAAGGCACTGGCCATCGTATTAATGCCAGACTCCAAGTGCCTTAACTCGCTATGCGCATTGGTGGAGATCCGCGTGTCAAAATTGCCATTTTTGATTTTTTCAACGGCCGATGCCATTTGTAAAATAGGTCCAGTGACATCACGCCCCATTCTAAAAGCAAATATACCGCTGATGCCAAGACCAATCAGTACAATAATGCTACAGGCGAAAAGGACTTGATATTGTCGTAGGGTTGTGGTCGTTTTTCCCAATTCAATACTAATCCAACCTAGAATATTGTCATGATGCTCAAAGAGATCATCAGGGGAATCGGCATAGGCATAATCTTCTATTATCAAATCGCGAATAGTGACGGGCACAGTGAATAACAGGGAACTTCCCGTATCTGCCATGGTAATCCCATGCGATTGATCACTGACGGATAATATATTGGTAGGAGTCTGGTGTTCGTGACCGGCATGCGCTAATAATCGGCCATCTTTATTAAAAACCGAAACTGCGCGAACTTCAGGTTCAGATAAAGTATCATTCGCCAATCGTTGTAAGGTATTGGCGTTTCCTGAAAATACACCATATTCACTGGCCGGCGCTAATTGTAATGCAATAGCATAGCCCCTATCGATAAGCGCCTTTTCTAAATCTTGAATGCGCGTGCTGGTGAAGTATGCACTCAGCAAGAGAGAAATAGTAATTGTAGGTATAAGTGTTAAAAATAAAACCCTGCTTTTAATACCCCATTCATGCATCACGGTGCAATTCCTTTTTTTCAATAGCGTATTTTAAATTGGCTTCTGTATCAATAGTTAATCCCAGTGATTTGGCCACTTGATAATTCACCGCAACGGAAAATTCCTGAGGATATTGGGGCGGTGGGAGTTTTTTATTCGGGTTATTGATTATCGTCAAGATCATGGCGACCGTTTGCGCTGATAGCTGCTTGGTAGTGGAATAAACGGCAGCTAATGCCCCGTTTTTGACAAAAGTGCGAGAATAACCAATAAGTGGGACACGTTTATGAAAAGCAGTTAGTAAGATGCCACGCGCTGTTTTTGGATTGTAAATATGCGGATCAGGAATGGCAAGCACTACAGCCGCTTCATCCAAGAGTGCATCCAAAACCGCCACAGGATTTTCTGAAGGATTGACGCGAAGGACAACAGCATTTTGTAGGGATTCATGAATTTGTCCAGAATGCACCCCCAGAAGCAGACCCAGCGGTTGTTGTTCTTCTGGGGGAAGTAAACATTGAATTAAATGCAGTTGTCTTTCCAAGGGTTGATCGAGATATATCGCCGTGACCGGATTGGAGTGTTTGAGTGTCAACGCATCAAAAATATGCTTGTGTGCCAAGATACTTAAAATGGGAACTTTAGTATTTATATTGAGAACGGATTTTAATGCTTCAGATCCAATGGCGACAATTAAACAAGATTTGCCTATTTGTTCTAAATTAGCAGGTTCTTGAATTTTTCCGGAAATAATATGGATTAACGGTGGTTGAGGTTGAGGCTGCGCATGAAAATTCGCTTCAATCCGGTGTACTATCCCGAAATGGCTATTACTGGAAACTACCGCAATAGTTTTACAGCCGATGGCAAGACCAGGCCATTGCAATGCAATAAACCATAATCCAATTAATAGTAACCGTCGCGTGAACATTCTCGTATAAATCTTCAAATATACTGTTATACCGTTCATGGCGGTTGATAGCAAGAACCCGGGCAAAATAAATTGTTAGATGCTAAACTTAGAATTATTTACTTGCCGAAAATATGGTGTTTGGAGTACCGGGTGAGAAAACAGTACTATTTATTTATTACGCTATTAATTTCAGTAAGCGCGATTTCATTAGCGGTTCAAGGCTGTATGTGGCGTGATGATTTTCGTGACAGAATACAACCCCAATATTTTGATCAACCCATTAGACCCACACTCAATAAAGAATCATTGGATTATATTGGGGATGATACCAATAAAACCACCCATGATGAGCAAGTAACCCCCATGCCAGAAATTGATGGGCGCGCTAAGATCCCCGCGTTACCACAGTATCCGTGTACTGTTGAGGACTAAATTATGTCGGGTGTTCCGAAAAAAGTGTTTCCACGTCATCTTTCGCAGGAAGAATCACGTAAAGATCGCTTAGATCGTGCTTCCGATTACAATAAAATCCGCAAAATGCAGCTTGCGCATAAAATGGGTGCTGAAGGCGGTAAACATGATGTAATCGTCACAGCAAAAGAAAGTGGTTTACAATGGGATGTATTACTTTCTGGTGATCAAGCATTTACCATTTATCGATCGCCCGTTGATCCTAATCTTGAATTAGGTTCAGGGGCTTTTGGGTCAGTTTTTTTGGGGCAGGACATTGATAACGGAGAATGGGTTGCGATTAAAATTCCACTTAAAAATGATGAAAATTCAAGAAGTAGTGTCCTTAGAGAAAATGCAATCTTAGAGTCTCTTGGGCTTCTTGTTACCACTTTAGAAAACAAATCGATTATGAAATTGGCATATGGTAGTAATTTAAAGGAATATTTATTTGATGAAGAAGGACATCGACGCCCGATATCTTTGGATGAAAAAAAAGCGATGTGCTTAGATTTACTAAAAAATGTACAAGATTTTCACAACAGAAGATTCATCCATCGTGATTTAAAATTAGAAAATGTGGTATGGGATCCCGAAAAGCATCAATGCAAACTGGTTGATGTTGGCTTGTCACAAGAAATGGATGCGAATGGCCAATAC
>JABDCK010000018.1:0-1438 GCA_013288185.1 Gammaproteobacteria bacterium | reverse complement strand
GCCAATACCGGTCAAAAAAAGAAGCGGGATCGCCGATGTATTTTGCGCTTGAGACCCTCAGACGCGCAATGGATGAAAAATTTACTTTTAGTGCTAAATCGGATAATTATGCTTTAGGAATAATATTGGCTATTATTTTATCTAATAAATCTTACGGTGAAATTAAAGAAGTAATGGGTAGCTTAGTTTTTCTTCTGAATTTTCCTAAGCGATTGCCAGAAGAAAAATCGCCTAAACCACAGATGCTTGCAGCATTGAAACCTCTTTTTTCCGATGTTCTACATTCCGGAAATGCTGAGTTATCAGAATGTATTGTATCGCTATTGGATCTTTACCCTCAAAATCGTCCAGAGAATCTAGATAATTTAATAAGCATTTTAACGCGCTTGCCAGTGGAATCTTTTGAAGCAGCTGAAGCAGCCGAAGCAGCGGTTGATGTGGTTTCTGATAAGAAGCCAAGAGTTAATGACGATGATTCATATTCCTATGACTACTCCTATGATGAAGATGATAGCTTAAGCGACACGTTAATGCGTCTTAGAAAGGATGAACGGATACGTGCACAAATACCATTAAATGCTGAGGATAATGAAAAAATTAAAGAGAGAATAGTGGAATTGCATACTTCCTTAAGCAAGATATTAGAAAAACGGCTCTCTTATAGAGATGATAGAAAAATTGCAAAGGAGACGCTTGCTAAATTAGTGAGGCTGGAAAAATTAGATAATTTTACCATGGTTGATGTGATGGATTTTGGTAATATCTTGGCTAAAGCACGCATTGAAAATCTGCCAGCTTTATTTAGACGCACCCCTAAGTTTGAAAATCGCATAGAGCGTTTATTAGAGAATCACAGTGAGGTGGTCATTACTCTGGCAGAAAAATATTGCCCACCTTCACCTAGAGAGCCTTCGTTATCCAATACGTGATATATTCTAACTGATCATTGGTTAGGTATGGATGCATAGGCAAACTGAGTACTTGATGACAGAGTGCTTCTGCATTTTTTAGTTTTTCACTTGCCCGCGGAAAATGTTGGTATGCAGGTTGCAAATGGAGCGGCTTGTGATAATACACATTTGCCGGGATCTGTTTTTGATGCAGAAACTGCATAATTGCTTCTCGTCGATTATCTGGACATGTAATAGTATAAAGGCCCCATGCATGGGTAATATGAGCTGGAACTGTGGGTGTTGGCACATAATTTTGTAAAGCTTGGGTGTAAAAAGTAGCAATTTCTTGTCTGCGTTTTAATTCCTGCGGAAAAATTTCTAATTTTTCCAGCAGTATGGCTGCTTGCAAGGTATCTAAACGACTATTCATGCCAATGTGAATATAATCATAACGATGCGTGCCACAGCCATGATTGCGCAGGGAACGAAGCAGAGATCCCATTTTTTTATCAGTAGTAAAAATAGCGCCGCCATCGCCATAACAA
>JABDCK010000017.1 GCA_013288185.1 Gammaproteobacteria bacterium | reverse complement strand
GCTTCAATAATTTGAGATCTTGTCATATCTTTTGCAAGTGAATCTCGTAAGTCAGCAGCTTTTTCTGAGCCTTGAGCAGCACTCACGTTTAACAATACATGCGCCTTAATGATATCTTGAGGTACACCATTACCCATAATATACATGGCCCCAAGAATGCCTTGAGCTTTGACATTTCCTTGGTCAGCAGCTTTTCGATACCATTTAACAGCTTGAGCATAATCTTGAGGAACACAATGACCAGAATTATACATATTACCAAGTTTTAGTTGAGCTGTAGCATCCTCTTGCTCAGCGGATTTTCTATACCATTTCATTGCTTCACAATGATTTTGAGTAACACCTTGGCCAAAATAATACATTGTACCAATATTAAGCTGAGCGGATACATGCCCTTGATCAGCAGCTTTGGTGTACCATTTCAAAGCTTCAGCATAGTCCTGGGGTACCCCACTACCCAATTGGAACATACAAGCAAGGTTATATTGTGCATTTGAATGCCCTTGCACAGCAGCTTTGTGGTTCCATTTCATGGCCATAGCATAATCTTGGGGCACATTTTCCCCTGTATAATACATAATCCCTAAATTATACTGAGCATCTGGGTATCCTTGTTCAGCAGCTTTAGTAAGCCATTTTACCGCCTTGTTGCCATCCTGACTGACTCCATTTCCTTCTATATACATAACTCCTAGTACACATTGTGCAACCATATTTCCTTGTTCTGCATTCCTGATCACTTTTATATAATCAAATTTATGAGCGATTTTTCTATCATCTAATTGACTGCTAGCAGATTCAAATGATATAGCACTCAAGCAGATAATTAAGATTGAAAAAACACGAATCATGGATATACTCTCCAGTTTCATTTATCGATATTGATTTAATATTGGTTTAATTAATAAGATTTCTTAAACGTAAACTGTAAATTTTTTTTATCTTTAAAAATTTTAAAAGCCAATCCCAAGTTAATTTTCTACCAAACGCAAGGTAAAGGAGTGTTTCTCTTGCTACATTAGCAATGGAATAGAAAATTACTAAATACAAAAGACGCATAGAAACTTCAAACCAAAATCCCGTCCAGTCTCTTCGCTTATACGTAATATCTAACGAATATAATTCATTAGCTTTAACCAAATGAGAATTGCTCGGCTTCCTTACACCAAATTTTGAATAGAAATCATTTTCTTGCATGTCAGAATAATAGTTAATGTATAAATATGATGCTATTGCGTTATCACTCATTTCATTATATTCAGGAATAATAGACCTAAACCCACTAATATTTATGAATGAATCAGCAGAAACACCTCGCTTTAATAATGCATTATCAATCTTCTCTCTTGATAAAACTAATTCTCCTCTTTTTTCATGGATCTCTTTGACTCCTTCAATCCTCTTTTCACAAATATATGTTGCATTTTCTATTCCATTTTTATCGAGGCTTATATCTTTGCTAAAAATATCTAAATTAAACCCGCCTAATTTTTCAAAAGACCAGTAAAAACCATACTTGTTACATATAATGTAACTATTCTCACGATCAAGGATTGTGCCAGAGGGTATAACAGGACAAGATATAATAGCTATAATAATAAATGCCATACTAAGGCTGAAATAATACACCACATTAACTAATCTATAAAAAAATCTATTTTCTAAATTCATGCTCTTACTCAATACAATTTATAATAGTATATTCATGAGAAATTAGTCTTTTTTGAATTATTAGTCACACATTCCACTAATATTTCAGAAAATCATTTTTCCTGTAAAATTCACGCCTTTTTCTTAAACTAATAGTAGTCTGATATTTAACATTAATTCTAATAAATATAAAAGTGTAAATACAATGATTTAGACTGGATATTTCCAGCCCAACATAAAGAAAGACGAGTTACCTTGATTCTGCAAAAGAACTCCCTTAGTATACGCCATTCGTGCTTGCAGATTTCTTTCTAACTTATTTGAGGTTAATTATGAAGAGTATCTCAAAAATCATTTTTGCATCAGCCTTAATTCTGATTAGTGCAGCAGGAACCTCACTTGGATCAACTGATTTTCAATGCGTGAATGACTGCATTTCAAATGGATCCATGTATCAGTATTGCAAGTCTCTTTGCTCATACGACAATTCACCTCAAACTTCCAATGTTGATTTCAATTGTCAAAATAAATGTACTCAAAAAGGGTATACATATTCTTATTGCAAACATGCTTGTTCATATTAGAACAGACTCAATTCAAAAAATAGCTAATGAGTTATTAGATAGCATTTTAAGTGATTCCGATGATTCGTGAATATACATTCATTTCTACATACAAATATTATTTGCAGTAATTCAAGCTTGAAATTGTTTCATTCCAAATTATGACACTAGTGTTTTAAATTCATCCTCATATTCATCCCAAGGCTTATTCAAATATGTGGATGAAAATTTACAAAGTAGACGCATTTGAAGAGGCGCATCTTTATTTACTTGAGCAACTTCAATGTTAACTGAATGATTACCTTTTTCTTCATTTATTTTATGGATAATTTTTGTTAAATATGCGGGAACATATCCAATCAAACTACGTGGATCATCTGTTCTAAGCAAAATGGCGTACTTGTCTTTTGGATTATGGGGTTCGTGCACTAAATAAAGAATATCTCCTTGGTGTAAATTATTAACCAATTCCTGTGCAGAATCAGGCATATACCTTATTCCATTAACAAAGAAATTAAAGAAATATTCATTGTTAGCATTTTTTTCTGGAACAGGAATAATTCTGAAAAAATCCGTTTCTTTTTCACCACCACTAATCGCTAAAGTGATTAATTCATCTGCTGAATTATCATTGGAAAGTCCCATCCAACGAATATAATTAGGATAGTCTGCTCTTGATTTCGGCATTAGTCTATTTTTAAATAAAGAAAACAACGCAGTGGATCGATAAACTTTTTCATGATCGGGCATACTTGGCAATAGTGAGAAATTAGGTACATTCTTAATACCATGTGTATATCTAAATTCATATCCTTCATCGATGCGCAACAGCTGGCCAATGACATGCCAACCCCGAGTAGCTTGGTCTTGCCAAGCAAGGTAGATACATTTAATCATTTTATACCTTTTCAATAATTCAATGTTTTTTAGTATCGCCATATTATGTCACGGCATCTGCTGAAAAGGGAACAATACTAAGACTCTCTATGAATTCTGCGGCTTTTATTAATTTAATTCCTGGATTTATGTGCCTAGCATGTTTTTCAACAAGATTTTTATCTTGGCTTACAATAAAGTCACAGTATGCGTATTCAATCATTATTAAACCATCAGTGAAGCGATCTTCGCTAGGAACAGCTATATTCATCTGTGTCAGAAAATCAAGGTAAGCATATAACCTGATCAATGTATTAAAGACCGGATAATCAAGATTTTTTTTAATAAGAATGACAATCTCTTCATTAGATAAAAGAATATTACCTTCCGTTACTAATAAAACTATTTTTTTAGCATAATCAATGCGATACTGATCGCCGTCTAATATTAATGAAAAAAAATTATCTATTAGGCGTGGAAAACTACCACCAAATTTATGCTTGAGAATTTTTTTTGCACCTTTTGGAGCCCAGATGACTTTTAAAGAAGCGAGCCCTTGTTGCTTTAAATTGATGTAATTTTCTGGAATATCGGGTATTCCTTTTATATATCCCTCAATCCGCTTTTGAAAATCTTGTCTCAACACCTCATCTGCAACCCAAGTAACATCGTCGCCATTTTTCAGTTTATCCAATTCACGAGTATATAACATGTCTCGTCTGGTAATAAAATTTGGATTCAATTCTTTCAGTAATTCAAATAGTGCCTTACATTTAAAACTGCTTGTTTTGAAGGTTCGTGCCAATTCATAGGTTACATATGGACAAACATATGGTATATATTCCTGCTTTCTAAAAGCCTCTGCCAGTCTCTTACCTGAAATACCTTCATCATAACAATGGTTTAGAAAACATGTATCCAGACCAACTTTTTTCACAATAGACACTCCTAACTTCTTTACGACTGGTGTAACCTAAATTGCACAAATATCAAAAATAAGATTCAAAACATTCAATTCGCATGAAGATTTATGCTGACTGAACTAATTATACCCCGGCGGTTCAAGCTGTTTTGAAATTTAACTAATTTATAATTAAGAAAAAGAAAGCCGTAACCTGATATATCCCTTCTACGCTAATACAACTAAACTCTGCGGTTGTTAATAGGGTAAATCTAAAATTTGAGATTTTGAGTACTTGGGAAAATGGTGAGCTTCGAAGGGCATAAGATTTTGTAGCGTTTCGCTTTGCGAAACGGACAAAATCTAATGATGGCGTCCCCAAGGGGATTCGAACCCCTGTTACCGCCGTGAAAGGGCAGTGTCCTAGGCCTCTAGACGATGGGGACTAGAGTGTTACGAAGCAATAGCAACTTTGGTGGAGCTAGGCGGGATCGAACCGCCGACCTCTTGCATGCCATGCAAGCGCTCTCCCAGCTGAGCTATAGCCCCGGGTTAGAGGCAGGAATTTTACGGCCCAACAGATTATGTGTCAACCATCCGTTGAAATTAAAGGCTGTTAGCCAACCCAATTGCGTAATGTAAACGTTGCAAGGACTTTTCCTTCCCTAATAACGCCAATGTCACATCCACTGGTGGCGATACCGTACCCCCGGTGAGCGCAATCCGCATCGGTTGCGCAATGAGGCCAAATTTTATATCAAACTCTGTCACAATCGCAGCCATCACTTCATGAATGTTCGCCGCCGTCCAGTTGTTTAATTGCATAAGACGCTGTCCCATTGCTTGCAAGGCGGGTCTAACTTCTGAGGTGAAATGTTTTTGTAATAAGCTTTCTTCAATATTAATATTTTGATATAAAAATTGACTCTTATCTGCTATTTCAACCAATGTCTTACAACGCTCCCGCTGCGCCAAAACAATCTCTTTTAAATCTGGACCTTGCGATAAATCAAATCCACGCTTTTCCAAATGCCACGCCAAAAGCTTCGCAACTTCTGCTTCTGGTGTAGTTTTTAAATAATGTTGATTCAACCATAAAAGCTTTTCAGGATTAATCGCAGCGGCGGCAACATTAATGTTATGCACATTAAATAAGGCAATCATTTCCTCACGGGAGAATATTTCTTTATCCCCATGGGACCAACCCAAACGGACTAAATAATTCACCAAGGCATCCGGTAAAATCCCTTCTTCACGGTATTGTAAAACACTGACGGCACCGCTGCGCTTGGAAAGCTTTTTGCCATCTGGCCCTAATAACATCGGCATATGGCCATATTCAGGAATGGGGGCACCTAAGGCTTGCAAAATATGAATTTGCCGCGGTGTATTATTAATATGATCATCACCCCGCAAAACATGGGTAATACCCATATCCGCATCATCTACCACCACGGTAAAATTGTAAGTTGGGGTGCCATCTGAACGCACCAGAATCAAATCGTCCAATTCACTATTTTGAATTTCAATTCTGCCACGCACACTATCATCAAACACTACAGAGCCCGTTTGCGGAGTCTTAAACCGCACCACAAACGGCGCATGAGGGACAACCTCATGCCCGTTGCGACAATGGCCATCATAACGCGGTTTTTCTTTGGCTGCCTCTTGCTCGGCCCGTAACGCTTCAAGACGCTCTTTTGAACAATAACACTTGTAAGCCTGCCCCTTGGCTAAAAGACTCTCACAGATCTCCTGGTAACGCGCAAAACGCTGGGTTTGGTAAATAGGACCTTCATCCCAGCTTAAGCCTAACCATGCTAGCCCTTCCAAAATAACATCCACAGCGGCTTGCGTAGAGCGCTCTCTATCCGTATCTTCAATGCGTAAAATAAATTTTCCACGCTGGTTCTTGGCCCAGAGCCAACAAAATAAAGCAGTGCGAGCACTGCCAATATGCAGATCCCCTGTGGGACTTGGGGCAAAACGTGTAATAATCATGGCGATTCTTTCATGTATAATCAAAATGGCATTTTAGCATAATGTGTAGAGGTAAATGAATATGGGTTATCTAGGGGACTTTATTTCCTTGGGCGTGATTGCCTTGCTCGGCGCTATCAGCCCGGGACCTGATTTTATTGTACTCACCCAAAGCAGTCTCCAACACGGCAAAAAAGCCGGGATCTGGACAGCCCTTGGGATCTCCATCGGCTGCCTGGTGCATATCTCTTATTGCATTTTGGGTATTGGGGTTATCGTGGCAGAATCTGTGCTGCTCTTTAGCATCCTGAAATATTTAGGAGCAGCGTATCTTATTTATCTGGGCATCAAAGCACTTTTCTCTTCCTCCAGTACTCTGGCAACCCGTAGCATTGCACAGAACCATACCCCCCTATCTGCTTTTAGTGCCTTTAAAAAGGGATTATTGGTAAACCTTTTAAACCCAAAAGTCACTTTATTTATTTTAAGTATTTTTACGCAGGTTATAGATCCCAATACCCCACGTCCTATTCAAGCACTGATGGGCTTAGAATTTGGTGCAATTTGTTTTGCTTGGTTTAGTATCTTGGCCACACTTTTGACTCATCCATTATTACGGCAAAAACTTTATGCTATTCAACATATTATTGAAAAAATCTTAGGCGGCTTTTTAATTTTATTAGGACTTAAAGTGGCAACGTATCACTAATGTTACCAATCATTGCTAAAATAGGCTTATTTTTCAGTCAACCGCTGACTCTATTTACTATTATTGTGCTTGGACTATTGAGCTTTGATAGAAAAATCTTTGCGCGCACGCTCCTATTATTGCTTTTTACCATGATTTATAACGTTTATCTCAAAGCCCTTTGGCATATGCCATTGCCTGCGCATATGGAAGGTTGGGCCTTCCCCAGTGGTCATATGCATGGTGCGTTTGTCTTTTGGGGTTGGCTCGCGGTGGAATACCGCAAATTTTGGTTCTCTGCGCTGGTTTTTTTAATACTATGCTTTGTCGGTTATGGTTTGGTATATTCTGGTTTTCATTACCCTATTGATATTCTGGGTGCGGCGTTTTTTGGTTCTCTCTCCATACTCGGGTATTATTTTTTAAATAAAATATCCTATTTTAAAGAAAAACCAGAGCGCTTGGGATTTTTCTTCATAATACTTGCATCAATCTTAATAGTCCTTTTAACGCCTTTTGAAAGGAAACCGCATATGTGGAAAGCATATTACGGCTTAATTGCCTTTTCCTGCGGATGGTGGTTATTACGCCTCTGTGGACACCGTTTCTTTAGGCACCATCAATGACGCTTTAGGCTGTTCAATTAACCCGTGCGGCGTAAATACAAAAATCCTATCTGCAGAACGAATTGTTTCAGGACGATGCGCAATAATCACACGGGTCATGTTAAGATGTTTAACCGCTTGATTCACGGCTTGCTCCAACGCCACATCTAAATGACTGGTCGCTTCATCTAAGAACAAGATAGTGGGTTTTTTATATAACGCTCTGGCCAGCAAAACTCTTTGCTTTTGCCCACCAGAAAGGGTCATACCCATGTCACCAATCAAGGTATTATAACCCATTGGCATTACACTAATATCTCTTGAGATAACGGCAAGTTCCGCACAATGCTCTACGCGAGTTTGTTCAAATTCAGGTTCAAAAAAGCTAATATTTTCCGTGATGGAACCTGACAGCAATTGATCATTTTGCATCACCGCGGCTACTTGCGCTCTAAAATTCTGTATGCCTAGTTTTTCCAACTCTATGCCGTCAATAGTTACTTTGCCCTCCGTGGGTTTAAATAACCCCATCATAATTTTCATTAAGGTTGTCTTACCACACCCTGATGGCCCTACCAACGCAACAGATTCACCCGGCTTAATGGTTAAATTAACATTACTTATAATTAATGGCTCATTTTCACTATACCGAAAACTTAAATTTTCTAAACGAATTTCACCTTTAAGCTCCGGCATAACTTGTAAACCTGTATTTTGTGCTTCCGGTTCTTCTAAGACAATATCCCCAAGCCGCTCTAAGTGCAAACCTAACATTTTGAATTCAATCAAGTTTTCAATTAAGGCTACCGCTTTGCCAATAAATTGCGATTTATAAGACATAAATGCAAATAACATCCCCACGGTAAGGGAAGAGCCCAGCACGAGTTGCGCGGCAAAATAGACGACAATAATATTTTCCAAACCAAAGAGTAATTCATTACAAGACGTAAACGCGATTTTTAATTTACCTAAGCGAATTCCCGTATTAATCTTATCCGCACAACGGTTTTGCCATAAGACCTGGCGCTGCGTTTCCTTACCAAAAATTTTGATACTCTGTGCGCCACGTATCGTTTCCATAAAATTGGTGCTTTCTTTAGCACCCGCAATAATGCTTTCCTCTGTAATAGATCTAAACGGGCGATACCAAAGTGCACGGATAATGCCATAAATAGATAAGGCAACCAGCACCACTAAGGCTAAGGGCGGTGCGTAAATAAATAACATGATTAATGTGGTAATAGCCATCATCCCATCGACTATGGCTTGGACTATACCCGTAGTTAAAATACGCTCAATCTGTGAAAGTGAGCCAAAGCGCGAAACCACATCGCCAATATGGCGTTTTTCAAAATACGGCAACGGCAACCGAATCAAATGACGGAATAAATTCGTTGCCATTTGAATACTGAGCATACTGCTAAAGCTCATCACTAACAGGGAACGTAATGCACTAGTCCCTACTTGAATCATCGCCAGCAAGAAAAAACCTAAGGAGAGTACTTTCAAGAAATGAATGTCATAACTGCGCAATACTTCATCCACCACCATTTGCATATACAAAGGGCTAATCAACGCAAATAATTGCAGCGCAACAGATAATAAAAGCACTTGTACCATGGAGCGCTTAAGCCCGATAATTCTTTGCCAAAACATCCACAGGGGGATTTTTCTCACTTCATCTTTTGGCTGAAATTTAGGGGTCGGGGTCAATTCTAGTGCTACCCCAGTAAAATGCTTGGATACTTCATTCATGCTGAATTTACGCAAGCCTTGCGCCGGATCATGAATAATAATATGATTTTTACTGACACTTTTTAAAACTACAAAATGGTTCAAATCCCAATGTAAGATGGTGGGTGTACGCAATTGATCAAGCTGATCGAGTTCCAATCGCAATGGTCTGCAGGCAAAATCCATTCTATCTGCTGTTTGCATCAACGCATGCAAGGTGATGCCCCGCAAGCTGATAGGATATTGTCGACGCAAGGTATTTAAATCAATTTCATGACCATAATAACTTGCCACCATTGCCAAACAGGCTAAACCGCATTCTGCTACTTCCGTTTGCAAAATAATAGGTAAGCGGTGACGCCCTGAAAATTTTAATAACTCTAATGGATTTTGCATCAAAACCTACCCTTTAAACTAATTAATGGATCCAGAATCCATTCAAATAAGGTCTGCTTTTCTAAAATAATATCTGCTTCTAAAGACATCCCCGCCTGCAAAGAAAAATTCTTGCCATATGCAACAATGTGTTGATCTTTTAACGTCACTAAAATTCTATAAACAGGTTCTTTTAATTCCAATGGAACGGGTAATTCTGCAGGCAACAATACGTGTTTTGAAATGATAGTAATGGTACCTTCATAAATCCCAAAGCGTCTAAATGGAAAAGCATCATAACGGATCCTCACTTTTTGCCCTGGAGCAATAAAACCAATGGCGCGAGAAGGCACAAATAATTCTACTTGCATGGAAGCATCTTTAGGCAATAGCGCAAGTAAAGGGGTTTGCGTGGCTTGCCATTGTCCTTCACGCACTTGTAAGGCGGTTACGGTCCCACCAATGGGCGCACGAATTTCAAAAGTTTTACGTCCGGCAATTTCCGCATAACGCTGCTTTAACTCAGAAATATTATTTTCAATATCATTAATACGTGATTTTGATTTAATCGGTAACTGTTCTAATTCTGATTTGGTTTGCGAAAGGGTATTTTCTTTAATTGCTTTCGCGCTTAAAATTTCTTGATATCTTTGTTTTTGGACTAACAGTTCTTCATAGATTTTTTGATAATCTATTTGAGAAATATTTTTCCCCTCCAGCAATTTTTTAGCAGATTCAACCCGCCCCTCCAGCATTTGCATTCTATCCACTTGATTTTTTAACGTTTGCTCAATTTGGGTTAATTCATTTTCAAGTCCCTGCATTTGAATTTGTAACCTACTGATTTCAGATGTGAGCAGGCCCTTTTCGCCATTAATGCGCTCTAACTGATGCGCACGCGTGGTTTCTAATTCTTTCAAAAGCAAAGTATCAACGTCGCTACCACCTTGCATTGAACGTTCAGATAACAGCGTAATTAATGCTTCCCCTTCGGCAACGAAATCCCCTTCTCGGGCATGCGTTTTGGCAATGGTGCCTGGCTGAGGCGCATAAATTTTAACAATCCCTTTATCCGGGACTAAATAACCGCGCACCGTCTCTTTGCGAGCATAAGTGCCCCAAAATAAAATGGTCATGATTAAAAGGCAAATCACCGCAACCGACCCCACTAATATCGTCAGAGATAAGGGTTGCAATAAGATAACATCCCCAAAGAGTTTATCTTTGCGATGTTCCAGCGCTTCTTTTCTAAATAAAGGTGATGCCATGGTGCCTTAAGCTATATTAATGAAAGTTGCTTTATTATATCGAGAAGCAGCCTACACTGATATAAGGCGCGCAGCCATGCGTATGTTATTTATGTGACTTTGTCTGAAAGATGACAAATGTGGTATAGGTGCATATGCGCAAGAGGGATTTTAAAGATTATGTGTCACCTCATAGGGTCGGCAATGCGTCTCTCTTAAGAAAAATGCCAAGAGGAATGCTAAAAACGTTGCGATGGGTAGAACAAACATCGCGGTTTGATAATTATCCGCGCTATACACTTTTGCTTGCTCAACAATAGTCCCGTTCCACGTAAAATCTAAGATTTTACCAACAATCACTTGAAATATGGAAAAGGAAACGACTAAAAAGTTGGTAACTGCCACTGCGGTTCCCGCCAAGCTGGTAGGACAATTTTCACGTCCTATTGCAAAACAGATAACTTCCACACTAGACACAGCACCCACCAAAAATAAAATAATTTTTATTTCTGCAGTAGTTAAATTTGGGTAAAACAGGAAAATCAATAATAAAAAAGTAACGATTAATGCACCAATGATTAAAGGTAAGCGGCGCTTGCCGATAAAATCAGAAATAAACCCCGCCAAAGGACTGCCAATCGCCCATCCCAAAAAAATCATGGTTTTAGCAAGCGAGGCTTCAGCGCTGCCCAGCGCATGCACCGTTTGCAAATATTGCTTACCCCATAATTCTGCAAAAATCATGGTGGGCGCCATTAATAATCCGCCAATGATGCCATTGATCCAAATCTGTGGGTTTTTCATCGAGAAACGGATGTCTTTCCATAACTGCGAATAGCTGGAGTGCACCGGGTTTATCTGTTTTTGGAACTGACTATGCGCAGGCGCATCACGAATAATCAGCCAAACAATGGGCACTAAGATAAAGCCTACATAACTGGAATAAAGAATGGTATCTCGCCATCCTGCTTCTTGGATAACATCCATCAAGAGGACGTCTCCTGACATGGCGCCGACCATACCTAAAGTAGTTGTTAAACCAGAAATCATTGCAAAACGATTGGCTGGCAACCAAGCAGAAGCCAGTTTTAATACCCCAACAAACGCAAACGCGGAACCAAATCCAATCCAAAAACGGCCAAATGCGGCCACCCACCAAGTTTCTGTCATACCAAAGAGTAAAGTTCCTGCAGCACAACAAAATACCGCGAAGGTTAAAATCCAACGGGGACCGTACCTGTCCATGAAAACACCCACTGGCAACTGCATGGGCGTATAAGCATAGTAATAAAAAGCACTTAAATGACCGATGGCGGTAGCATCTAGATATTGCCCATTAATGCTAAAAGCAAATTGTAATTCTCCAACAATCAAGCCTGGTGTGATACGTAATAAATATTCATAGCAATAAAAAATAGCCGCGAGGCCACAAATAATCCAAGGCAGAATATTTGCGTTAAATCGGAATGACGAGGCAGATTGTGAGCTTTCTTTCATAGGCCTTCAAAAAAAATTTCCGGTTATAAAAGCAAACCCTACGTGATTACGCCATGGCTTGCAAGTATCCTCTTAAAATTTATTTGCTAGTTTACTATCATTTATCAAATAAGGTCGTGGTCTTATTAAAGAATCGACTGGTACCATCTAATAACCCCAAGGGTTTTAACTCTGCTTCTTTCGGTAAAGGTGCCCCCAAACTTTCCGTGAGGCAACCCATCGCATGGAGGACACGAAACATGCCGGTAAGCTCGGTAAACTGCCCATTGACATAAGCCATCCTGGCATTGAATAGCTCATTCTCTGAATCCAACAAATCAAGCAAAGTTCGTTGGCCAATATTGAATTGCTTTTGGTATGCTTGGCTAGTTCTCACGCTTGCATCAACATGATCTTTAAAATAGCGCAATTGTCTTTTAGCTGAGCTGAATGTTACCCAGGCAACTCTAATGCTCTGGACCACTTGACGGTTAGCCCGGTAAAAAACTTCTTGTGCTTCTTGCATTTGGTAAGCTGTTTCACAAAGCTTGGCTAAATCTTTACCACCACTGAACACGTTCCAGCGCACCCGCAACATCGCCTGCGCATCATCACTAGGACCGGGGCTGCCATCAATGTTATGGTTATGCGATAGTTCTAATTGCAAATCCATGCGCGGTGAAAAAGGCGCTTTGGCTGCTTTATGCGCTTCTCGTGACACAGCAACATCTTCCGTTACCGCATGTAATACCGGATGATTTTGCAGTGCCAAATCAACCGCTTCTTGCTCACTGGCAGGAAACGGTGAAGGGTAATCAGGTTGTTCAAGATAACTGGGGACAGGAAATCCCACGCGTCGTAAAAATTCAGTTTCTGCATCCGCGAGATTTGCTTCTTCTGAAATGAGATTGGTTTGTGCAAAAGCAAGTCTACTTTCTACCTGGTCTAAATCAGCACGACTACCAACGCCACCCTCACTACGCTTTTCAATTTGACCATAAATCCTTTCATGGGTAGCAAGATTTTGTTTTGCCAATTTCACTAATTCTTTACGCCGCAGCACGTCTAAAAAAGCTTCCATGACGTCACGACTCACATCTTGTGCAGTTCCATTGACGCGCCACGCTTCTGCCATAACGCGCGCCTTACGCCCTTGCACATCATGATAAACCGCAAACCCATCAAATAGCATTTGATTGGCAAGCATATTAAATTCTGTGCGATTCAATGTAGTAGTACCAAAATCACCAAACGGAGGCGGATCACGTGTTGTGGCATTATTGGTAAACTGCTCTCCCCAGCCAGCGGTTAAATCTAAGGTAGGTAAAAAACCAGCATATGCGCCGCGTAATTGTTTATCCGCCACTTCACGGGTTGTTGTTTCGATTAACATATCCGGAGAAGTAGACAGTGCATAATTCACAGCTTCTTGTAAGGTATAAGCAGAGGTTTGAGATCCAAAACTCGATAAACTCAAGACTAAGCATATGCTTTTTATAAATCCATTTTTTGCCATGGCGTTTAGCTTGTTACCTAGTTTTTATGCGATAAATTAGCTAGCTTGTTCCTGGTAACAATATACCTTCCTCTATACAGAAAGGGAATTTTTACCGCCAGAAAGCGGCAAGCTGTTGATAGTGATTTACATATAGAGCTAACTTTAATCTATCATGGATATTCAGCTTCTTAAAGATGATACTTAAATGGGCTTTCACCGTTCGTTCTGAAATTTGCAACTGCAAAGCGATTTCGCGATTCGTTTCACCACAGGCAATATGTGAGGCTATTTCTCGTTCACGCTTTGTTAATGAACTCATCCCCTGCATAAGCTTTTGTGCATCCTGATGCTTAATTAACGTATGCGCTTTTAGTTCAGATAATAACCGGGACACAAAAGTTCTATCAACCCATAGCTCATTCTTTAAAACCGTATTTACCACTTCCAGCAAGACAGACGCAGGCGTATTAAAACCACAATAAGCTCTTGCACCAAATAATAGTGCCGCAATTTCTTCATGTGAGTCTGGTGTTTGAGTCATTACAATGATATGCAATGCGGGAGCTAAGGATTTTAAAACAAAAATTTTATCAAGGCCTTGCTCTCCCAAGAGGGCCAAGTCTACCATTAATACATCAAATGCATGCTTTTTTAAACAAAGTTCCAATGGTTGCAAATCATGGAGATCCTGAGGATATATTTCAAAGCAAGGCGCTAAGATTTGACGCCAAGAGACTACGATTTCTTGCGATGAGGCTAGCAAAATCATTTAGCGTTCTCGCAGCGCGTTTTGCTTCGCTTTTATAATAGGTTTCATTAAGTATTCTAAGACCGTTTTTTGACCAGTGAGAATATCAACCGTCGCACTCATCCCTGGAATAATCTGTAAATGCTCACCGTGCTTTCCGATAATATAATTGCGTTCTGTGGTGCGTACCCGTATTTGATAAAAAGGATTGCCTTTTTCATCCATAATGGTATCAGCACTAATATGTTCAACCACGGCTTTTAAACCGCCATAAATAGAAAAATCATACGCCGATATTTTTACCACCGCCGGTAATCCCGGTCTTAAAAAGCCAATATCTGCTGGTCGAATATTCGCCTCAATCAATAAAGTATCATTCAAAGGGACAATATTAACCAAATCTTGTCCCGGCTGGACAATCCCACCCACGGTCGTAACTTTGACTTGATTCACGGTTCCTTTAACCGGTGAACGCACAATCGTGCGTGTCACTCGATCAGCGGCGGCAATATTACTT
The DNA here is from genome assembly GCA_013288185.1 of Gammaproteobacteria bacterium. Lineage (GTDB taxonomy): Bacteria > Pseudomonadota > Gammaproteobacteria > Berkiellales > Berkiellaceae > Berkiella. Next base: position 16,262 of record JABDCK010000017.1, on the reverse strand, counting down.
TCCGCAAATTTATTATAATCCGCTTTGGCCGCATTTAAATTAGATAATGCTTCTGTTTTAAATGAAATATTGAGTTCCTCAATCTTCTTTTGCGCACCAGCCAAGTTTGCTTCCAATTTAGGAATGGATAATTGTGTTTGTTGCAGCTCACCTTGTAGATCGTTAACGGTTCTTTCTAGCCTTAAAACATCCACTTCAGAAACAGCGCCTTCACTCACCAAAGGTTTAGTCAACGATAGCTCTTTTTGCACCAAATCCAAACTCCGTTGTGTTTGCTCTACTTTTCCCTTGGCGGCAGCTAATTCTTGGGTGCGTTGTTGTTCCTCATCCTTGAGAATATTCAATTTTACTTGCAGTTCTTTTTTACGGGACTCATATAAATTTCTTTCAGAACTAACATATTGTGGATAACTCTCTTCTAACATTTTAGAAAAAATCAAGCTACTGCCATTGGATTCTGCGGTTAATCGCGCCACTTTGGCTTGCAGCGCATATTGTTGCGTTTCTCCTTCTTTGAGTGAAGAAATAAAGCGGGTATCATCAATAACCATCAACACTTGACCAGGTTCAACAATATCACCCACTTTTACTTGAATATCTTTAACAATCCCCCCTTCCAAGTTTTGGACCACTTGCATATTGCTAGAGGGAATAACCTTACCTTGGCCTACGGTTACTACATCTAAGGTAGCAAAGCTCGCCCAAATCCCTGCAATCAGTAAAAAAACCGCCGCCGTAATTAAGATAACATGATAAGCAATCGGCACTCCTTGCAACATCGCCGCACTGGTATCTGTCATATATTCAAGATCCACTCTTTCAATATCAGATTCTTTTTTTAATTGTCTCAGTTTTTGCAAAATTTGGTTGAAATAATTACGCATTGGAATGCAATTTCCCCTCAGCTAATGCTTTCAGCACAGTATCTCTCGGGCCATCTGCAATAATTTTGCCACCATCCATTAATATCAAACGATTCACTAAAGAAAGCAACGATCCTTTATGGGTTATCAGAATCATGGTTTTATTTTTTGAGGTTTCCATAAGCTCGCTTTTAAATAATTCTTCCGTTCGATTATCCATCATATTGGTCGGCTCATCTAACACGAGGATGGGCGGATCTAATATTAAAGCACGGGCGATGGCAATGGCTTGACGTTGCCCACCAGAGAGTTTTTCACCTCTTTCTCCCACGGGCATATCAAACCCTTGTGGATGTTTAGAAACAAAGTCAAATACACCCGCAATTTTAGCCGCCCGTAATACCGCATGATCATCTGCAAAGGGTGCTCCGAAAGTAATATTATCTTTCACCGTACCATAAAATAACATGATATCTTGCGGAACATAACCAATATTTCTGCGCATAGAAGCCGGATCTAGTTGCGTTATTTCAATTCCATCAATGAGAATACTACCTTCCGTTGTCTGATATAAGCCTAAAATCAGCTTTTCAATGGTTGTTTTGCCAGAACCAATCCGTCCAATAATCCCCACTTTCTCACCGGGCTGGATGTGGAAATTAATATTTCTGAGTGCCGGAACCGTTTGCCGAGGATATTTAAATTGCACATTTTTAAATTCCATATCCCCATGCAAAATAGGCAAATGTAAAGGCGTACGTCCGCGTAACCGCTCTGTGGGCATTTTCATAACATTATCTAATGATTGCAAAGCAGTCATGGATTGTTGGTAACGCGTTAAAAGACCGGCAATTTGTCCTAAAGGCGCAAGCGCGCGTCCAGTCAAAATGGTGCAGGCAATCAATGCCCCCATTGTCATCTCACCATCGGCTATTTTAAATACCCCCAAAATCACCACACAGACGCTAGCAAGCTGTTGGATAAAGGCAGAAAAACTCACCGCGGTTAAGGATAACCCACGCACTTTAGTCCCTAGTTTTGCCGCCATGCCAACCGCATGTTCCCATTTACGCTGTAAGGGACCTTCTGCTGATAATCCTTTAATCGTTTCAACGGCAGCTAATGATTCGATTAACATGGCGTTCTTTTGGCCAGCATAACGATAGGATTCTCTGACCACTTTATTCAATGGTTTTTGAATAATCAAACCCACCGCAATGACTAATGGGATAGCCAAAATTGGCACAATGACAACAGAGCCACCAATCATGGCAATGATGATAAGAAAAAATAATACGAAAGGTAAATCAATCAACGCGCTAATCGTACTGGAGGTAAAAAAATCACGAAAAGAATCAAACTGCTGCATATTATTAGCAAAGTTTCCAACAGATTCTGGCCTGACTTCCATTCGAATGCCCATCATTTGCTCAAAAATGCTCGCCGATAAAATTACATCAGACTTTTTGGCTGCAATGTCAATAAAATATCCACGCAGCATTTTCATTAAAAAATCAAAGCAAAAGACGATAATAATCCCAATTGATAACACTGCCAGCGTTTCAAATGCATTATTAGGCACAACTCTATCATACACATTCATGACAAAAAGCGATGAAGCAATAGCAAATATGTTAATAAAAAAGGAGGCAACCAATACTTCAGAATAGAGTTTCCAGGTCGTTGCAATAACCCCCCAAAACCAAGAACGTGGACGTTCTTTAGTATCTTCATCCGTTCTGGAATCAAAATGAAAGCTGGGCCGGCAAAAAATTGCATATCCCGTATATTGTTGATTCAATTCTGCAAATGGTATTTCCCGTTGCCCTTCCCCTGTTTCAGGTTGAATAACGGTAACTACTTCTTTTTCATCGTCTTTTTTAATTAAGATACACGCTTGCGCATGGTGTAATAATACCACCGCCGGCAATACTAAGGAGGAAATTTCCTCTAAGGGACGAGCTACAATCTGCGCGGACAATCCTGCACGTCCAGCGGCTCTCACAAATAAATCCGGCGTCAATTTATTATCTACCAGGGGTAGTCCTGCAATTAACGTTTCTGGTGAATAGGGATTATGCTCAAGACGTGTTAACACAACCAGACATCCTAATAGCGGATCATGCGCTATGCGATGCGCCGGTGGAATATCCCATGATTCTTGTTCTTTATCCATTTTTTATTTTTTTCCATTATTTTTTTGTGATCCATACATTTGTTCATAAGGATCGTCAGAATCTGGACTCTCTTTCTCTTTCGCTTTCTCTTTCTCTCTTAGCGCTTTCGCTTCTGGATTTTTTTCTGTTTTTTCAACATCTTCATCAAGGAAGGGATCATCAGATTCTTCTTCTGCTTCATTCTTTTCCTTGAATAAAAATTTTCGTCGCTGAAAATAAGCATCTCGCATAAATACATACTCATCTACTGCAACGGTACTTAATACCGCCTCATGCCGTAAATATCGGGCTCTGGTATCCATACCATCAATGGTCAACAGAATATAACGTGGTGTTGGCTCTACCCATGGCCAAATACTCAGCACACTATAATCAAACAAAAAGCCAACCCCATCTCTGAAAGTACTTGGTCCCACTAAAGGCAGAATAATATAAGCTGATTTTTTATAACCCCATTCATATAGCGTATGACCAAAATCTGTTTTATGACGTTCAAGCCCTAAACTGCTGGCCACATCAAAGATACCTAAAATGCCAAGCGTAGAATTAATAAAAAAGCGGCTGGCATCATTACTTGCCCAAGCAAATTTAAATTGCATCAAATCATTGGCAAAATTGGGGATCTCTTTGCAGTTTTCAAAAAAGTTACCAATCCCTGACTGAATAGGCTGGGGTATATAGACCATATATAGATAACTAACAGGTTTTATAATGGTTTTATCCAGTGTCTTATTAAAACCATAAATTTCTCGATTCAGTCCTTCATAAGGATCTTGCGGCGAAGGATTCGTTTTATTACATCCGAAGGCAAGGCTTACAGCGCAAATTAATGCATAACGAATAATGCAGCGCAGCATATCCCACCCACTCCTATGATCTCTTTTAAGTTTAGCTGCAGACCAACAAAGTACAAAAAAAAAGCCCTGTAAAACAGGGCTTTTTCTTAAGTTAATTAACTACCAGTTAACTTGTGCTCTGAAACCTAAAGCATTGGCATCAGAATTGTTAGGTAGATCCATTCTAGAATAGTTAGCTAAGAACCTAACATTATCACTTACCCACCAGGTTAAGCCAATCGTGGTGCTGTGCACTGCGCCAACAATCGCATCACTCACAACGGCCGCGGTAGGATCATTAAATGGAACATCCGGATCAATGAACGCAACAGTTGCGAAGGCTTGGTTATCAATTAAGTCTACATAACTATAACGAACTCCCAATTCCCATGCACCATTACGGCAGCTGGGGTGAACACGACCAAAGGTACCGGTATCAAAATCATACTCTCTGGTTTCACCGGTCAATACATAGGTTGCTTCTACATAGTAACCGTAGAAATCAAGATCGCCACCGCCAACATTAACATAATTAACGATGAATACATCATCACGCGATACGTCAGCATGCATGTATTCGCCTTGGAGAATGAAGGGTCCCCAACGACCGGCCAACTCTAATCCCCAGACTTGGTTGTTTTCGGTAGTAGAGTTAGGTGGAATATTTGTAAAGATATCCGGGGTTTGACGTGAACGTACTTCCAATCCTGCAATGTAATTGAAGCTATTCGCATAAGGATTCATGGATTCATAACGATACGATACACCACCATGATAAACGGTAAAGTCATCATGCACTGGTGCGAAAGTTAAACGACCACCAACACCCCATGGATCGCTACCAGGTGCACTACCATCTGGACCAGCGCCTGGAACAAATGCTGCAGTAGAAATAACATCACCTTTTTGAATGGTACCTGCACCACCGGGATGGTAAGCAGTAGCGGCAAAGGTAAAGAAGTCACCATGCCATTCGCCATACAGACCAATACCATAGTAAGGTGCGAAAGCATCAGATGCTACGGACATTTCCATGAAAGGTAAATCACTTGCACTAGCCCAGTTTTCTAAACCGAAGGGTACGCTAATTTGACCGGCTGAGAAGAATAAATCATCACAAACCGCGTATCCAATAAACACTTCGCCAAATTTGCTAAGACCAGGGCTTGCTAAATCATCGGTGTATTCACCGTCAACAAAGTTCAATTCAAGTTTGTAAACCCAATGATTACCAACACCACCTTTCATGTTCAAGCGTGCGCTACGTATATCTGCGCCACTTGGAAAAGGGTAAATACTATTATCATTGGTATCAAAAAATGCTTGGTCAACAAATATACGACCACCTAGCTTAAACCAGTAGTCACTGTCATCCAAACTAAATACTTCTAAGCCTCCTTTAGAATCAACCGTCATGCCAGCAGCTGAGGCAGGACCTGACGCGACGGCGCTAAGCCCCGCCAATGCCAGCAAGGCTAATCTATTCTTTGTCGTTTTGCTCATCTACAATCTCTCCCATTGGAATGCATAACGGTTGCAACGAAACATACTATAACGCGACTTGCGTATTCTGTTCAATCGCTATCGTAACAAAAATGAAAGCACTCTACAAAATCTAAATTGCATTTTATTTTTTGCAGTGCATTCAAAATTTATTTAGTAGTTAGCTTATCGAGTTGTTTTAACAAACGTATTTTTGAAACGGGCTCTAACGTCCCCAAAGATTGTGCAAACAAGGAAAGGCTAAGTTCTTCGATTTTCCAACGGAAGGCCAAATCAGGTGTGTGCATGCTAGCAAGTTTGTTAGCATACGCTTTACGAACCGCATTTACTTCCATCATATGCTGTTTATCTTGCGCTACTTGCCGCGGTAGTTTCTCTAAACGCAACAAAATCCCTTTTAAATAAACGGGTAACCGCTTTAACCAGATTAAAGGCGTGTCCTTAATAAAATGCGGGGGCAGTAATTCTGCCATTTGACGCTCAATATCTGCTAAGGCGGGTAGTATTTCTTTCACCGCTACTGCATGATATTTTTTTAATAAAGCTTGGACCTTCACCCGCTGTGATACGATCTCTTTGACAAGATTAAAAATTAAATCCAATGTTGCAATAAAATGGGGTTGCTTCTGTTTCAATTGCTGTGCAAATTGTGCATAGGTGCGAATATTTGGCGCCTCCACGACAAAAACCGACATGCACCCTGCAAATATTATGTCATCCGCCCATTGTACAAATATCGCTTGCTTTTTATGTAACTGTTTGAAATATTTTATTTTGTCTGTCAAGTAATACAAATACATCCTACATAAACCCAATGCATGCGCAAGCTGTGCTTCTTGCGCGGTCGCAAATACTTGAATACTCACATGCGTTTGCTTATCCGTCAAAGCGCAATATCCCGGACCCTTTTCAAAAGGACAATCACCAAAATCCCATTGGGTATATTCTTCTAGGATTTCTGAGGGTAGCGCATCTTTCAGCGGTTCATAAAGGGCTTTTAAATCATCTCCCTTTGCTAAAATCGTATCCTCATCATTGACAATGGCAAAATGCATTGTCAAATCCTCTGCTAGGCCTGGGACCAAGCAAGAAAAATCTGCTTCTTTTAAAAATGGCAACCCCGCTAAAGGAATTAAGGCCGTAACCCCATCATCTTGCGCGCGCAAATCAAATTTATAAGAAAGCTTTATCGTATACCCCTTTACATAAAGGACATCGGGGAAATTTTTAAAAAAATCTTTATCTATTTTATCCGCACTAATTTGTGCCTGGGTAAAGGTAAGGAACGCATCCTCTTTGCCTTTAAGTACTTGCATTAGCGCACGGGCACTGTAAATCTCAGGGGGTAAATGCTGTTCATAAAATTGATATATCCGTTCTTCATCCAGCAAATGCAAGCGCCCACGCGCTCTATGCTCTATATCTTCCAGTATTTTCACGGTTTCAATATTTTTATGATAAAAAGCACACGGAACGGTTAATTTTTGCGCGACTAGTCCAGCGCGAATAAAAATTGCTCTGGCTTCAACAGGAAAAAGCCGGTCATAACTCATTTTACGTTTACTAATAATTTCCAAACCAAATAAAGTGGCTTTTTCAAATGCCACTACTCTACCCTCTTTTTCATCAAAATGCGGTTCAAAATATTGCCTTTTTAAAAAGGCTTTCCCCACCTCTTCTATCATTGGTGTCTCAATTTTTGCATTGGTGCGGGCATAGTTTTTACTCGTATGCACAATTTCACACGCCATCACCCATTGCGGGGATTTTTTAAACAATGCAGAAGCAGGATGCAGCGTAAATTTAATATTTCTGGCACCCAGGTATTCTTTTTTATCTTCTTTCATACCTATAGTATCCAAAAGACCTGTCAAGAGTGATTTGTGTATCAAACTATAATCTGCAGCTACTTGATTTTTCTTAAACCCAAGTTCTTTTGCCAAATCTTCTAATTGCTGATACACATCAAACCATTCACATACTCTTATATAAGATAAGAAATGCGTGCGACAATATTTTCGAAATTGATTATGGGACAGCGTATTTTTGCCGACGTGCAAAAACTCCCACAATTTCAAAAAACTCATAAAATCAGAGCTCTCATGTTGAAAAGCTTTATGGGCCAAATCTGCCTTGGCTATAAATTCCTGTGGTCGCTCACGCGGATCTACAATACTTAATGCACTGACAATAATTAATATTTCTTGTAATGCACCATAATGATTTGCCGCAATCATCATCCGACCCAGTTTTGGCTCAATGGGAATATTTGCTAACACTTTGCCAATGCGGGTAATTTGACGATTCTCAGAAACAGCACCTAATCGCTCCAGCAAGGTAAAGCCATCTTTAATAAAGCGATTATCGGGTGGTTCAATAAAAGGAAAGGATTCAATTTTTTTTATGCCCAACGCGAGCATTTTTAAAATAACCCCTGCCAAATTGGTTCTTAAAATTTCAGGCTCTGTAAAAATGGGCCGTGAGAGATAATCCTCTTTAGTATACAATCGATAGCATATCCCTGGCCCAACACGGCCACAACGCCCCATTCTTTGCTCACAGCTTGCTTGTGAAATGGGCTCTATGGGTAAGCGCTGTAGCTTATTGCGATAATTATAGCGACTAACCCGCGCTAAACCCGCATCTATGACAAAACGAATATTGGGTACCGTTAAGGATGTCTCAGCCACATTGGTCGTAACAATAATTTTACGTGCAGAAAATTCTTGAAATACTTTTTGTTGGTCACTCACACTGAGCCGAGAATATAAGGGCAAAATCTTAGCGGTTGGATGATGCGCCGTCAAAACTTCCATGACTTCTCTTATTTCCTTTTCGCCACTTAAAAAAATTAAAATATCACCGCTTCCCCGCATACAGGCCATATCCACTGCTGACAACACCGCTAATGCTGGATCTTCGGCTTGCGCCATTTCAGGTGGTAAATGTACCACTTCAACCGGATAAGAGCGTCCTGAAATTTCAAAAATAGGCGCATCATTAAAAAATTGTGAAAAACGTTCCACATCTATGGTTGCAGAAGTAATCAATACTTTCAAATCTGCACGTTTTGTCAGCAAAGTTTTAAGATAACCGAGAATAAAATCAATATTAAGACTGCGCTCATGCGCTTCGTCAATAATAAGGCAATCATACGCTGGCAGCGATTTTTTTTGCTGCAATTCAGAAAGCAAAATACCATCTGTCATCACTTTGATGCGCGTACTGGCTTGCGTTTTATCAGAAAATCTTACTTTATAACCAACCACGGTGCCCAATGGTGTCTTCAATTCTGCAGCAATCCGCATGGCAACACTTCTGGCTGCAATGCGTCTGGGCTGAGTATGACCAATAATCCCGTTACGCCCCAATCCCGCTTCTAAACAAAATTTTGGCAATTGTGTCGTTTTACCTGAGCCTGTTTCCCCTGCCACAATTATCACAGGATAATCTTTAATGGCCTGGATTATTCTTTGTTTTTCAAGCGTAATCGGTAAATCCGGATACGTTATGGGTAATTCTTGAAAATCCACTGTGACAGGTTTTCCTTTTGCTGAACACTTAAATGAGCAGAAACGGTAATCTCTGCGGTATCATAAGGCAGTGGCTGTAAAGTCAAGGAGATCTCTTGCAATATATCCAGTTTAAAAACATGTAGCTTTACCGTCTGTTCTGCTTGCAGCCGCAGTGTGATTTTATCCCAGGTATCGGCATCCGTGCGCACCCCATCAATGGCCACAATCTCATCATTTGCTGAAATTCCTGCCTGTAATGCAGGGCCACCTGCTAGCACTTGTGAGACATAGATGCGTGAATGGTTTCTTAATATGGACCAGCCAAAATAACCGCGTTTAACGGGTGTGTCCTTTAATGTTCCACCACTATCATTATCATTGAGCGCTTGGCGTACATTGAGCGTTAAACCAAATTCTGTAAATAAATCTTTTAAGGGTAAATCCTCCGTTGTGTATAATGCTTGATGCACGAGTGGCGCCAAAGCCGCACCACCCTGTTGCTTGATAATTTCTGCAATTTTTCCTTCCGGCACACCTTGTAACGGTACACCATACTCTCGCCATAATTGTTGCATGACCGTATCTAGAGAAGCTTTATTTTGCGTTTGTAAGCGTAACGCTAAATCTAGCGCTAAAGCAACCAAGGTTCCTTTCAGATAATAGCTCACCGTTGCATTTAGTGAATTTTCATTGGGTTGATAAAATTTAATCCACGCATCAAAACTAGACTCTGTAAGTGTTTGCACTTTTCTACCCGGGCAACGCAGAACCTTGGTCAACGTTTGGGATAAATAATCAAAATATTGTTCATCCGTCATCACCTTGGCACGCACACATGCTAAATCATCATAATAAGAAGTAAATCCCTCAAATGCCCATAATTGTTGAGTGTATGATTTATGATTTAAATCATATGGCATAAAACAAAGGGGTTTTATTCTCTTGACATTCCACGCATGAAAATATTCATGACTAAACAACCCTAATAAACTAATATAACCCCGGCTCAGTGATGCGTCCTCTTTTTGTGGCAAATTGTCTCTTGCGCTTTGCAAGGTGCATGAGCTACGATGCTCCAGACCACCATAGGCATCATTGAAAACAGACAATTGAAAGAGATACTGATCAAACGGTGGTTTCTCGCCAAATAATTTAATATGCGTTTCACATATTTTACTGATATCCGCAATTAAACGTGGCAAATCGCCATCCTGTTTACCGGAAACTGCAAGCGCATGGGGTGTGCCGCAGACACTAAATTCCAAAATTTCAAGAGAGCCCATCAAGACGGGATGATCGATTAATTCTTCATAATTATTCGCAGTGTAATCTCCATAACCCCATAACGGTGCGCCATCTCGCGCTAAAGTGGTTGCCACTTGCCATTTTTCTGCCGCTTTACAGGCGGGTGGCAATATTTTAACCTTACACAGCGCGGTTTCTTGACCAACCACCGCAAGAAAGAGTGCGCAGCCATTAAAAAATGCCTGCGTTTCATCAATGCGTGCGCCCCGAATGGAATAATCCCAAGCATAAACGGTGTAAGCCAGCGTTAACGGTCCTTTAACTGCTTCACATTGCCAGGTATTACTATTAATTTTATGAACCTGTATTTTCTTTTCCTTCCCATTCATTTCTGTATACGCCTCTAACATTACAATATGGCGCGCATAATCTCGAATAAGATAACTTCCAGGATTCCAAACTGGCAGCGATAACATCTGCCCCTTGGGGTTTGGCTCGGTTATCACCATTCGAATATTGAAAAGATGGGCCTTGGGATCCTTGGCATCAACGTAGTAATGTATCATACTTACAATCTCATAAGGGACTAGGGATTCCTTATTATGCCTGATATGCTGCTGATATTCCTGCACTCGTTCTGTGAGGTTTATCCTTGGAAACAAAGCCATGCTTTGATGTGGTGGTAATCGGCGGTGGCATTAATGGGGTTGCCATTGCTGCAGATGCCGCCGGCAGAGGATTGTCCGTGCTTTTATGTGAACAAGCGGATTTAGCCTGTGCTACTTCCTCTGCCAGTAGTAAATTAATTCATGGCGGCTTACGTTACTTAGAGCAGTATGATTTTTCCTTAGTGCGCGAGTCGCTCAAAGAAAGAGAAATTTTATTAAGATTGGCGCCTCACCTAGTTCACCCCATACGTTTTATTGTTCCCTATGATCAACAACGTCGCCCCTTTTGGTTTATTCGCTTAGGACTGTATTGCTACGATTTATTAAGCGGTCATTTACAACGCTCACAAACCATTACCTTTAAGAATGATGCGCTGAATCCCTTAAAACCTACGCTCAAAAGGGGGTTTAGTTATTCCGATTGTACCGTAGATGATGCGCGTTTAGTGGTTATAACCGCGCTGCGTGCTGCAAACAACGGCGCACAAATCCGCACCCGTACCCAATGCATTGCAGCAAAACGAGGGGAAGAATATTGGCAGGTTACGCTGCAAAATACCGTCACCCAGCAACCAGAAGTCATTCATGCCAAAGCCCTTATCAATGCCACCGGGCCTTGGGTGGAGCACGTTATTCAAAATGTGCTACATGCAAATAGCCGTTATACCATCCGTTTAGTAAAAGGCAGCCATATTGTGGTGCCACAACTTTATCCGGGCAAGCATGCCTATTTGCTGCAACATGCTGATGGTAGAGTGATTTTTGTTATTCCGTATTTGCAACAATTTACCATGATAGGAACTACGGATGTCAATTATCAAGGCGACCCTTTTGCAGCAAAAATAGACCCCACGGAAATAACTTATTTATGTCAACTGGTCAGTGATTATTTTAAAAAGCCCTTACAACCCAGTGATGTTATTTATGCTTGGTCTGGGGTTAGACCCTTGGTGGATGACCAAGCAAAGAATGCATCCGCGATTAACCGGGGTTATAAAATTCAACTTATTACTGAACAGCGTTTACCGCTTATGAATATTTTTGGGGGTAAATTAACAACCCATCGTATTTTGGCAGAAAAAGCGGTAAATGCCCTTATACCCTTTTTCCCGCATGGTGGTAAAGCCTGGAGCGCGCGGGGATTTTTGCCCGGTGGCGACAAGCAAAATATATTAGAAGATTTCCCTTGGTTACCCAAAGCCTTGGCTGAGCGATATGCGCATAGCTATGGCAGTCTAACGTATATGCTGTTAGAAAATTGTACACAACTTTCCGATCTAGGCACGCATTTTGGCCAAGGCTTATATGAAAAAGAAATCACTTATCTTATTAAACATGAATGGGCACAAACCGCAGAGGATATTCTCTGGCGGCGCACGAAAATGGGATTATTTTTATCGCCATCAGAAATTCAGCATTTTTCGTTGAAATACACTGGTTAATCTTATAATTCCTAGTAAAATGACGATTTTTCCTGAAGATATTAGTTAAGGTAATTAAATATGGCAAAATATGGTCCAGATGTTAGGGAAGGTGTATTAAAACCAAATGCTCGAGTATTTGTGCCTTCTTGTAAAGAAGGCTTAGCATTAACAGATGAAAGTATCGCTAAGGCTTCAGCTGAAGAGCTCAATCGAGTTTCATTCAATATCGAACTATTTGAGAAACCCGAATTATTCGAGCGTGAAGGAGCAAGATATGCATTGCAACTCTTAGAGAATATGAAAAAAGAAGACCTTGCTTATATGATGCATCAATATATAAATACAAATCGTGAACTCACCCCTCTTGCCAAAGCTTGTCTTAACCCTATCGGTAGAAATCACCTTTGGATTATTGCATTTGCTGAAAAAATGGGATTTGATTTCTTCTATACACCTAACCCTGACTGCTATTGGGATATAACCAGAAGAGAACCTCTCCTCTCTGCCTGGGATTTACTTGAAAAGAAAGATATAAATCTATATTTATTATTAAAAGAAAAGGAAGCGCAAAGTAAAGATCCCCGCTTCTCTTTACCCACTTTGTAAAAGGGGGTCGATCGGCGAAAGCCGATCGGGGGGATTTTATCTGGATTAAATCTTATACAATTATTATCCCATATTTTGATAAAATCACTTAAAAAATTCCGGGCATCTTCTCACGCGGGTGCTTCGTCGCGGTGTTGACATTAATGCCGCTTCAGAACTTACTTGCTGCTGTCGTTTGATCTCTAAATATGGGGTAAAGTCAAAAACAAGAATTATAGCATGTATAATTGCGTGTAGCATCACTTATTAAGTTAGTCTAACCGCTTTAAGCAAGGGAGCATCATCTGATGAAGGCTCTGTCTCTCCTAGCGCCACAGCTATACATTCAAATCTTGGGAATCCATCAGAAGGTGTATCTCTTGATGTTGGTATTGTTCTAGTTCTTTCACTTTCCCTCAGTGCATCAAATTGTACTAAATGTACGCCGGCTACGCCCTTATCATCCAGAAATTTTCGAACAACCGCCAAATCCTCATCTGTTTCTGTGGCGATCAACTTAACTTCTTGTCCCACCTTTAACTTCCCAGTAGCTGAGCCTATTCTCCATTCTCCTCGCTCTAAGGAGGAATACATGAATATCTCTTCAGATTCTGCAGAAATTATCATCGGAAATGGATGCTCAAGCATTTTTTCTTCTTCTGGGGTATAACGCATTAATTGCGCATCTTTTCTCAACAAAGTTTCCATGATATTTGCACGATCTTCTAAGGTAGATGCAACTCCAACTTGCGTTAGTTTTTTGTCTAGTTTTTCAAAAAAATCCGGGGTACAATCCCCGCTCGTAAACTCACTCAAAATATAGCTTATATTACATCCTTCCACATTCTGCGATAAACGAACAGCTATATAGGAAACTCCACCACAACGGTCGGTTATATTGGAAGGATAGGTCACTTCTTTGGCTATAAAAGGTCTAGTTAGTTTCAAGGTTATCCGTTTCCCCACAGGGTTGATTTCTAAAGTCTCAGGCAACTCAAGTAATGTCATGACTTGTGTAAGATTTGCTGGGGTAGGATCAGCAAGCAATGCTTTTATATTTAGCTGAGATTCAGCCACTTTTTTTGATAAATATTCAAAAGTAAGATAGGTATCAACCGCTTTTCTTAGATTATATCGATCTTCTTCCTCAAGCTGATCAATTGCTTCCCAATTGGGATGAATGGTCTTGCCGAACGCTTTTAACAAAGAATATAATTGAGCACAAGCCCTTAATTGAGCAATAAAATTTTCTGCGTCTTGCCGGTTGGAGAATATATCATTTAAAACATCAATTCCTCTTTGTTTCGCCCTTGCTAAATAGATGAGAAGAATATTGATATTTGAAAATCCCCCTTTTGGAGAATTTTCTATTAACTCTTTTAACCTTTCAACTAATGATTCATTAGACTGCATCCTCCTTTTCGCATAAAGCTCCATTATCGTTTGCAGGTTATAATGGGCTGAATCAAAAGATCCAAAACAGGTATCGCACTCATCCACAACGGTATCAAACCCACCGTTTATCAACTCACCTCCCTCAGGAGCTACTTGATATTCTCTTACAGATTTAACTGCAGAGCATATATTAAGCTCTGTTCTGCCAAGACCAACTAATAGGGTTGAAGAAGTACCATGCAGTTTTGGAGCAAAAGCTGGCGTTACGGATGAAAATGCAGATTCAGGTGGATTTTCATTAGTCAAATAGCGTGCAAAATAATCATCCGTTCGCATATCCTGAATAACTAATGCAGAAATATTATCACTATGCTCATATTTTACTTTATGATTAAGGCTATATCGCCGAGCAACATCCATTGCTACTTTATCGCCATTACTATTAAAAATATCGCATTGAGCTATCATGTCCTTTTGGTGGCATATCAGCGCATAAATATGTTGCGCCAGTTCTAATAGTTGTAAATCATGTATTGCGGGATCATAATCAGGAATATCTAGAAAGGCTTTTAGTATTTCTGCAAAATTAAATTCTTCCGCGCATCGGATAATATCGTAGCAATCTGCTAAATAAATAAGCTTGCGAATATACTGATAAATCTCGATATCCTCAGGTGAAACACCTTGCGCTATTAGAAAAGAGGCAAATTGTACCGGGTCGTCTTTACATATTGCAGCATAGGCAAAGATTTTAGCAATACGTTCAGGGATACCTTTTCCAACGAGAAACTGCAATCCTGCTAAACCACTTAGCTCATCCCAACGATCTACCCCTTCACTTTGTCTCTTGCAATCATGATGCCATGCTGATGCTTGCGTTAGAGATATAAATTGTGGCTCCGTTAACCCGAGTTCAGATAACAACCTCTGTATGCCCGCTTGTACGCTTGGGAACATGGTCTTTAACTTTCCATGCAATACAGGAATATAAGCGCCTACACGCGCAGCATGCATCGCGCCATGTATAGGTCTTTCAATCTTGCCATCTTTTAAATTCTTTTTGGAACTTCCATTATAAGGGCGTAAATAATGTGCTTCCATGATAGCTTGTGCATGCAAATATTTGTTTTCTTGGAAGGAGGTTAGATAATCATGAATAGGCGTTGCTTGCGCTACGCTTCTTTCCGATCCGCTTTTCATAATATATGCCCCTAAAAACGTAGATAGCGAGTAAGCTAGCATTGTATAGGGCATATAGGCAATTGTAAAGACCGGCAGTTTTCGTTGAAATACACTGGTTAACCTTATAATGTTTCAGGTAAAATGGCGATTTTTCCTGAAGAGGTTAACCAAACATGTTAAAATATGGTCCTGATGTTAGAAATTCTGTATTAAATGCAGATGCTCGGGAGTTTACACCTTCTCTAAAAAAAGATGCCATAGACACTAAAGCTCTATATTCAGAGTCAGACTTTCCTGGCAGTCCAACCTATACTAATGCCACACTATTTGAAGATGAAATGCACGGGTGTAACGCAGAACACACATTGAAACTTTTAGAGCATATGACAAAAGAAGACTTAATTCATATGATGCAGAAATATATACATGCACATAGAGAAACCCCTCTTACCAAAGCTTGTGAGCAACCTATCGATGGAAATGAGCGTTGGATTATTCGATTTGCTGAAAAGATGGGATTTAATTTCTTCTATACACCTAACCCTTGCTTAGCTGAACGTTGGGAGTCATTTGGAACATCTCCTTGGCAGTTACTTCAGGTAACAAATCCTGAACTTTATACTAATTTAAGAGAGATGGAAGCTGCGGCTAAAAGCAAAATGCGCCCTTAATCTGTGACTTCCCTGTTTCTGGGCATCTTTTACGCGCTTAGCACCCCAGCGCCGGGGACCGGCGGGACAATATGCCCTTGGATATTCAACGCATTTGAAGCAGTAATCTGATGTTTTCTGCTGCTCAAAAATTCTGATCGAAAAAAATGAGAACATTTTTAGAGCGTCCTTTTTAGATAAAATCCCTCTTGGCGCTTT
>JABDCK010000016.1 GCA_013288185.1 Gammaproteobacteria bacterium | reverse complement strand
AAATCATGCATATTTTGCTTGATACGCACGTCTATCTTTGGTGTTTAAAAGATGATAAACGCCTTTCAAAAAGGGCATGCGATCTCATTAGCTCTTTGCGAGCCACTAAAATTCATTACAGCAGATGAAACGCTTGCGCAATATTCCGAACTCGTGGAAGTGATTTAATTCGTAAGCCCCCTAGCCGCACATCAGCCTAAATAACCATATTTATACCATTATCATACGTGCAGTTACACGAGGGAACTTTATATGACTTGCTTTTGTCTCATGACAAGAGAAGGTTAAATATAAGGTTAGTGTGATGCCGGGTATCGATTTTAATAAAAATTTAATGTGCGAAACGACAGGTTGGCATAATAATTGCGGTGTAAATTGCTTAGCACATTTTTTAGTCGCTAAATTGCAAAATGGGGAATTGGAAGTAATATTTTCAAATGATCCTGCTTATGATGCGCTGAGAAAAACATTTGCCGAATATTACAATTTACCCAACACTCCTTCGTGGGAAGATATAAAAGATTTTCTTAATGATTTTCCTGCAGCCACCGATCACGAGGCGATATTAGCACCCGTCTTACGTAAGCATTTAGGTAATATTTTAGCCAGCAAGGCTGATGATTTATGGAAAACTGAAGCAGCTGCTGCCATTTCAGATTTCGTTGAAAAGGGTGAAAAGAAAGATGTTGCACTACCCATTTACAATGCCAACCAACAATGGTTTGAAGATTTACGCGCTAAATATCATGCACGTTTGAGTTCGTTACCGAAGGAATTTAGTGATGATGAGAATGCGCTTGCATATCAGCAGCTCGGTGATCGTATAGCAGGGCTTTCTGAAGATCAAATCGAAGCCAAAATACTAGAACAAATAGCATTTCAAAGAAAGAATAAGGTGCTTGAAGATTTAATGAATGATGCCGAAAAAGAATGGAAGAATACAGCCTGCTTGCGGTATGCAAATTATATGGGTGATTTAAGAAACAGCGCAATGGTCTCTGCGGGGCAATTAGATTTGATATGTAAAGAATTAAAAATTGACTTGGCGGTTTATGGGCCGGAGATGCGATTGATATCGGATGGAGATAATTTTTGGAACCTAAAAGTCTATAACGCTGGCGCGCATTGGGAATTTGAATCACCTGATGAGAATAGTTATTATGTTATAAAGCATAATGCATATTATGTGGAGGAATCTCATCCGAAGGCGCAATTTAATATACGCAAAGAGGGTGCTGATAGCTCAGCCTTACAAGAAGCAATTAAAGACAGGGTAAAAAAGGGATTAACTAAAATATCTGCAGTCGAAAGAGATTTTCTATTAGGTGATTTACCAAAAAAGAGTGTTGGAAAATTTGTTTATACGCAAGAAATTACGGATTCAGATCATCCGGATTTTAAACACGCGAGAGATGCAAATATAGTTGAACGAGAACGCAGACAAAATCTAGCTATAATAGATAGAAATTCTTCAAACTTTACACAATTGGAAGCTGATATTTATAGAGATTATCAGATTTGTTTTCCAGGACATGTTGGTAAATATATTGATATTGAAGGAACACGCTATACTTTAGAAGGACCGATGAAGCAAATTGTACCGCATATCACTGATGCGAAAAAATTGCGCGAAGTCGTAACCTTTTTGGCAAGTCGAAATGGAAATGATCCGATATTCAAAGAAAAGGTATTGGGTATTTCTCAAGGTCATGTTTCGACAGCTATTTTGCTTGCGAACAATCAATTTAGGTTTAATGGAGAACATTTTGACCTAGGATTCACAATCCATTCTAAAAAAGCGGCAATTATGTCTTATCCTGATGGTACTACAAAACTTACTTGCGGCTTTTGCAGTTATACCATAATAGGTATAGATGGTAAAATACATATAAAGGACGCAAAATCTGGGAAAGAACTTGAATTTGATCAAAGTATGTTCCCTACATTTAAGGAGGCAGCGGATGCTCAAAAAATTGAAATAATTTCAGGAAAAAACCCTAATATAAAAGTAAAATATACAGATGAAGAAGGTCAGGAAAAAGAGCTAGAACTTGAACCAATGCTGAGTTTTGCACAGACTATTGAATATACGCCAAGCAAGGATGGTAAATATCAGGAAGATAAAGTATCTGTTGAAATATATTCGCATACTAAGAGCTTACAATGCGTAGACCCTGCATTGGGTTTTGCACCACCTATCCCTCAAGCACAGCCACAAGCTGTGCCGGAGATTAGTTTGGGTAGACGAATACTCAATGCAATTAAAGATTTCTTTATTGCTATTGGACGTGGTATTGCAAACCTTTTCAAAAAGAAGGAAGCGCAAGCTGCACCAGATACTGAAATATTTCATGATGCCGTAGATACGCATGCCTTTGGAGAGCGGTTAAATGCTGCAAAAGAGGATTTTGATGTAAGTCCGGGAAAAGAAGTTGCGGCTGATGAAAAGGGGCCGACAATGGAGCCGGTTGTAAAGCCGCAAGTAGGTTTAACGGTATCTCCACTCGCTAAAAAAGATCAAAGCGTTAAAGCTGGTCAGGTGGGGTTTTTGCCTTTCAAACAAGCACAAACTGATTTTTTTAGCCTTGCTTACGCGAGTAAATTAAATGAAAAATATCCCCAAGAAGAATGGAGTTGTGAGACACAAACGAATGCACAAGCTTATAAAAATATCAAAGACCCTGAGAAACAATTTTTCATTGAAAAATCTAGTACCGGGATGAAATTTTCAGGAACGCCAGAAGCGCTCCCTGAAGTGATTGCTGCAGCAATGGGCTATAAGCAAGATTTAAAAGAAACTTTACAGAAAACCAATCCTAACGCAATTGCGGTTATGAACGTCAATGCCAAAGATGAGATAGAGGCAGTTGACTTTCTTATATCTTTAAAAAGAGAAGGTTTTAATATCCGAAATATTTCCGCTATTCATTGTAAACAAGACGATCCTACTATGAGCGCCCAAGATTTATGTAAAAAATTAATTGAGCGTGCTGAAAATAAGGCTGCTGAAACTCCCAAACCGACGAAAGGACTACTAAATCCATAAAAGTTAGCATATCATGTTTTTTATTAACTAACTTAATTTGGAGTTTGCTATGCCTGGTGATAAAAAGGTTACTATTAAAGAATTGGATACGCAAGAAGGGGCGCGTTTACATGAGATTCGTCAAGAATTAAAAGCTGAAGGCAAAATTCCTGCACCTGCCAGGAAAGATGGTGAGCAACCTTTGGCAAAATTTGAAGCTAAAAAGGTGCAAATTGATGCGGGTCTTGTAGTACTGCAAGAACCTGCACCTAAAGAGCCAGTATTAGCGCAAGCATCCGCACCGGTTGCAACAGTCGCATCAAAGAAATCCACGGCGATGAAGGTACTTTGGCATACCTTTTTAGGTTCTCTACCCTTAATAAGTATTGTTTCATGGATCTGCATATTTGGGTTCCCTCTGGCATCGCCTTTCGCTTGTTGGATGCTGATTGTTGGTTCGGGTGTTGCAGCTGGAATAGCGGGCGTGCCACTGGTAAAAGCGGGTACTGCACATAACGCTCAAAAACTATTAGAAGAAAACGCAAATTGGCTTTCCATGAGTGAAGAAAGAATACAGGCTTATACCTTAGGCTATAAATCAAAAGATTATCTGCCCTATGCAAAAAGCTTTTTGTCAGCTTCCAACTGGAAATTGACAATGAACGAAGAGGAATTTACTAAAGAAGCTTATGCATTAGGATTGCATGATGCAATGAGTGATACAGCGCCTCGCATTCCGCTTGTGGTATGATCTTTGCCTTTTAGTTAAAAGGGCAGGTGCGCTATGCAAGTGGCCTATGAAGTCTTGCATCTCTTAAGTGATGGTAAATTTCATTCAGGCACCTTGCTCGCGCAACATTTAGGCGTTAGCCGCTCCAGTATTTGGAAAGGGATAGCTTTTTTACGCAAACTGGAATTACCTATTCAATCAGTCACGGGTAGAGGATATCGTTGGTTTGCCCCAACCGAATTACTTCATAAAAAAACAATTATGGCCGCGTTGACGCCCAAAGCCCAAGAATGTCTTGGACGTCTTGATGTGGTTAATGTCGTTACTTCCACTAATGATTATCTGATTCAACGTTTGGCACATGGGATCCCCAGCGGCACCGTTTGTGTCGCGGAAGGTCAAACTGCAGGGCGTGGGCGGATGGGCAGGCAATGGCGCTCTCCTATTGCTGCCAATATTTACTTATCACTCTATTGGCGGTTACCCACAAAATTACATGATCTTTCAGGATTAAGTTTGATTGCAGGTTTGGCCGTTTTAGAAGCGCTGAAATCATTGGTAATCTTGCCACCCGATTTGGGGATTAAATGGCCCAATGATATTTGGTACCAGAGCGCAAAGTTAGCAGGAATTTTGACCGAAAGTATTGGGTGTGGAAATACGACTGATGTGATTATTGGGATAGGCTTAAATGTCAGCATGCCATCGGCAGAAAAATCTAATCCATTGTGGACTTCTCTTGAAAATATATTCGGTATCACGCTTTCTCGGAATCAGTTAATTGCACAGATCTTAAATGTTTTAGTTGACTTGTTAGATTGTTTTCAGCAACAGGGATTTGCTGCTTTTATGCCGCTATGGGCAGATTATGATTTATTGTTCAACAAGACCATTCAATTATCCCATGAACAATTAACGCAAGTAGGCATCGCCAAGGGCGTAAATCAACGTGGTGAGCTGTGTGTGCAAATGGGGGATACAATGAAAGCCATTCGCAGTGGTGAAGTGAGTGTACGCCCTCAAGAGAAAGTGATTGCGTGAAACGTAACAGCTCAGTAGAATAGCCAAGCTAACTGCTGGCGTAGCTCAGTTGGTAGAGCAGCTGATTTGTAATCAGCAGGTCGCGGGTTCGACTCCTGTCGCCAGCTCCAAGGGCACAATCTCAATTGAGGCGGTTGACTTATTGACTACTGAAAAGTTGACAATGTGTTAGCGCTTAAGGAGAATATGTCCTTCGTATTTTAGGAGGGGTTCCCGAGCGGTCAAAGGGATCAGACTGTAAATCTGACGGCTCAGCCTTCGGAGGTTCGAATCCTCCCCCCTCCACCAGAGTGGTGCCAACAGTAGTCGCGGGTGTAGTTCAATGGTAGAACCTCAGCCTTCCAAGCTGATGGCGTGGGTTCGATTCCCACTACCCGCTCCAAGAGAAGCTGAGATTGGCCACTAAGCCCACATAGCTCAGTGGTAGAGCACTTCCTTGGTAAGGAAGAGGTCACCGGTTCAATCCCGGTTGTGGGCTCCAGCATGTAACGGGAAAGTTGGATTATATATATAGTAGCGTATTATCAGGGGGCAAAATCAAATGGCTGAATTTCAACGTAATAAGCCGCACATTAACGTAGGTACTATTGGTCACGTGGATCACGGCAAAACCACATTAACTGCTGCGATCACCAAGGTGCTTGCTTCACAAGGCAAAGCAGAATTTATTGACTATGCGCATATTGATAAGGCCCCTGAAGAACGTGAGCGTGGAATCACCATTTCTACCTCTCACGTTGAATATGAGTCTGACAAGCGCCATTACGCACACGTTGACTGCCCAGGACATGCTGACTATGTCAAAAACATGATCACCGGTGCAGCGCAAATGGACGGTGCAATATTAGTTGTGTCTGCTGCAGATGGTCCAATGCCACAAACGCGTGAACACATTCTTTTAGCTGGTCAGGTAGGCGTTCCTTACATCATCGTATTCTTGAATAAAGCCGACATGGTAGATGATGAAGAATTACTTGAATTAGTTGAGATGGAAGTCAGAGATTTATTAAGCAGTTATAACTTCCCAGGTGATGATATTCCTTTTGTTAAAGGTTCCGCGTTAAAAGCGCTGGAAGGCGACAAGAGTGATATTGGCGAACCTGCAATTCTCAAACTCATTGAAGCTATGGACTCTTATTTTCCAGAGCCTGTTCGTACTTTAGATAAGCCATTTTTGTTACCCGTTGAAGACGTATTTTCCATTTCTGGTCGTGGTACCGTAGTAACTGGCCGAGTAGAGCGTGGCATTTTAACGGTTGGTCAAGAAGTTGAAATTGTGGGTATCAAGCCAACGGTGAAGACCACAGTGACGGGTATTGAAATGTTCCGCAAGCTATTGAAAGAAGCACGTGCGGGTGACAATGCCGGTATTTTATTGCGTGGTGTCAAACGTGAAGATGTTGAGCGTGGCCAAGTTATTGTTGCACCTGGCAGTGTTACACCACATACCAAGTTTGAAGCTGAAATTTACGTACTCTCTAAGGAAGAAGGTGGTCGTCATACCCCATTCCTATCGGGATACAAACCACAGTTTTACTTTAGAACTACTGACGTAACTGGTTCGATTGAATTACCTGCAGGTGTTGAAATGATTATGCCAGGTGATAACGTCAAGGTTACGGCAACGCTTATTCATCCGATTGCGATGGAAGATGGCTTGAAGTTTGCTATCCGTGAAGGTGGTAAAACTGTCGGTGCGGGTGTTGTATCGAAAATTCTTGAATAATCATGCGTTAAAAAAAGAACAACCTTAAAGTTGGTTTTGAGGTTGTTCTTTCTTTGTATATAAAGGCCAGTAGCTCAATTGGCAGAGCGGCGGTCTCCAAAACCGCAGGTTGGGGGTTCGATCCCCTCCTGGCCTGCCAGTAATAGGTGGTAGTACCATTAATGAATCAACAATCAACAGCGTCCCTAGGTGGTAGAGTGAACTCCTTTAAATGGGCCATTGTTATTTTCTTAATTGGACTTGGGATAGCAGGTAATTACCTCTATTCTGACCAGTCATTACTCATTCGCGTGTTAGGATTATTTTTTCTAGGTGTAATGGCTGTTTTCACGGCATTACAAACAGAAAATGGGAAACGTTTTTGGCAATTTGCGCTAGATGCGCGCATGGAATTACGTAAGGTAGTTTGGCCAAGTCGCAAAGAAACCGTACAAACGACAGCAATGGTTTTAGGTGTCGTGGCGATTGTGGGTTTGATTCTTTGGGGCGTTGACATTCTATTGTTGAAAATTATCGCCTGGCTGACCGGGTACGGGGTATCTTAAATTATGTCATCCGAACAAGGCGTATTGCGATGGTATGTTGTGCAGGCACTGGTGGGTTATGAAAACCAAGTGGTCAAAAATTTAAGGGAAAGCATAAGGCTGCACAAGCTAGAGAGTAAATTTGGGGATATTCTTGTTCCAACGGAAGAAGTCGTAGAGATCCGCGGTGGACAAAAACGTAAAAGTGAAAGGAAATTCTTTCCCGGATATGTTTTGGTGCAAATGGAACTAGATGATTTAACATGGCATTTAGTACGACGTACCCCGCGTGTATTAGGTTTCATTGGTGGTACCAGTGATAGACCTGCGCCCATTTCAGATAAAGAAGCGCAAGCAATTATGGATCGGGTGAAAGAAGGCGCTGAGAAGCCCAGACCAAAGACCTTATTTGAGCCAGGTGAAGTGGTACGTGTTACCAGCGGGCCTTTTGCTGACTTTAATGGCGCAGTGGAAGAAGTTAATTATGAGAAAAGTCGTTTAAGAGTCGCAGTATTGATATTTGGTCGTTCGACTCCTGTGGAGTTAGAATTTGGCCAAGTTGAGAAAACGTAAAACGGGGAGCCTTATTGGCGTTTGAACCCACAATAGAGGTATAAACCATGGCAAAGAAAGTCACTGCCTTCGTTAAGCTGCAAGTAAAAGCGGGCGAAGCAAATCCCAGTCCTCCGGTTGGTCCTGCTTTAGGTCAACATGGCGTAAATATTATGGAGTTTTGTAAAGCGTTTAATGCGCAAACACAGGGAACTTATGAAAAAGGCTTGCCGTTGCCGGTTATTATTACGGTATATAGTGATAGAAGTTTTACCTTTATTATCAAAACGCCACCCGCTGCATATTTATTGTTAAAAGCAGCCGGTGTCCCCAAAGGAAGCGGTAGACCTAATACTGAAAAAGTTGGCAAAGTAACGCGCGCGCATTTAATTGAGATAGCAACCACTAAAATGGCAGATCTCACGGCTGCAGATATGGAAGCGGCTATTCGTACTATTGCGGGTAGTGCACGTAGTATGGGTCTTGAGGTTGAGGGGTAATCATTATGTCAAAGCGTATGGAAGCTATTTATAAAAAGATTTCTCCTACCGAACAATATGCAGTAGAAGAAGCATTGTCGCAATTAAAACAACACTCCAGTGTGAAGTTTGTGGAAAGTGTGGATGCCGCGATATTACTCGGCGTTGATGCGCGTAAATCCGATCAAGTCGTGCGCGGTGCGAGCTTACTTCCGCATGGAACAGGTCGTGATGTGCGAGTAGCGGTATTTGCCCAAGGGGCTAACGCTAAAGCGGCAAAAGATGCAGGTGCAGAATATGTTGGCTTTGATGACTTAGCTGAAGAAATTAAGCAAAAAGCAGATAGTGGCAAATTAGATTTTGATGTACTCATTGCAACCCCAGATGCAATGCGTTTAGTAGGTCAATTAGGCCGAATTTTAGGGCCACGCGGCTTGATGCCGAATCCTAAAGTGGGTACTGTTACCCCTGATGTCGCAAAAGCAGTTAAAAATGCTAAAGCAGGTCAGGTATCTTATCGTAGTGATAAGGGTGGTATTGTCCATTGCACGATAGGTAAAGTCAGTTTTGAAGTGAATGCGCTGCGCGAAAATCTCGAGAAATTAATTGTAGATTTACGTAAAATTAAGCCTAGTACTTCAAAAGGTATTTATTTGAAGAAAATTACATTGTCTACAACCATGGGACCTGGATTGATAATCAATCAAGGTAGTTTGAATATCTAGAATTCTGTAGCACTCTCTCATCTGGTATGAACAATGAGGGTGAGAGCGGTTGCAGTTGACGTCAGAGACCGCAGGTGCCAAGAGGCTTAATCTTTTTGCCTGCGCAGGTGGAAACAGCTTGAAAAAGCAATGTGACCGCGAAGAAGGTGTTCGTTGAATATTTTCAGCGATATTTTTAACCCTAGAAAGGAGAGTACAGGTGGCGCTCAATCTTAATGATAAAAAAGCGATCGTCGCCGAAGTCTCGGAAGTGGCGAATAAAGCCGTGTCGCTTGTTGTTGCAGATTATCGTGGACTCAGTGTCCCGGCAATGACAGAGTTACGTCTAAAAGCACGTCAAAATGGTGTAGATTTGCGTGTAATTAGAAATACTTTGGCACGTAGAGCAATTGAAAACACTGAATTTAAGTGTATGCAAGATGCTTTAGTAGGCCCAATGATTTGTGGTTTTGCGCTGAATGAACCAAGTGCTGCTGCGCGCTTATTTAAGGACTTTGCAAAAGAACGCAAAGCAACCTTTGAAGTCAAGGCATTATCGGTTGGTGGGCAATATTATGGAGCAGATCAATTAGATGCGGTTGCTTCATTGCCAACCAAAAATGAAGCATTGGGTCAATTGGCTTCTGTTATGTTAGCGCCTGTCACCAAGCTTGTGCGCACATTAGTAGAGCCGCATAGTCGCTTAGTCCGAGCTTTGGATGATTATAGTCGCAAGAAAGGCAGCGAATAATTAATTGTTTATACCAGGAGTAATAAAATGTCCAAGATACAAACGCTTTTTGATTCCATTGTTGAATTATCCATCATGGAAGTTGTTGAACTTGTTAAGAAAATGGAAGATGAATTAGGCGTTTCAGCTGCAGCTGCGGTTGCGGTTGCTGCTGCGCCCGCTGCTGGCGGTGCTGCCGCTGCTGCGGAACAAACAGAGTTTGATGTGATTTTGAAAGGCTTTGGTGATAAGAAAGTAGATGTCATTAAAGTGGTTCGAACCATTACCAATTTAGGGCTGAAAGAAGCAAAAGCATTAGTTGAAGGCGCACCTGCTCCTATTAAAGAAGCAGTTGCAAAAGCTGAAGCTGAAAGCATCAAAAAGCAACTTGAAGAAGCTGGTGCACAGGTTGAAATTAAGTAATAACCTGTTCTTGCTAGTTTTATATCGTTTTGGCTAGTAGCTTTTGCTGCTAGCCTTTTGTCGTTTCAAGAATTACTAAAGCAGAGGACTCCCAATGGAATTATCCTATACCGAAAAGTTGCGACCACGCGCAGATTTTGGCAAGCGTCTCGATACATTGGAGATCCCTCCGCTCCTTGATATTCAGCTTAACTCTTATCGAAATAACTTCTTACAAGAAGAGCTGACCGCCGAAGAGCGTCAGGATATTGGGTTGCAAGCGGCCTTTAAATCTGTATTCCCGATTATTAGTTTTTCAGGGAATGCGATGCTTGAATTTGTTGGTTATCGTTTGGGTACGCCGTCCTTTGATGTTAAAGAATGCCAGCAACGAGGCTTAACCTACGCCGCACCGTTACGAGTGTTAGTGCGTCTAGTCTTGTTTGATAAAGAAGCTACGGGTGATAATAAGCGCGTTAAAGATATCCGTGAGCAAGAAGTTTACATGGGAGAAATTCCTCTCATGACCCCCAATGGTACCTTTGTTATTAATGGTACAGAGCGCGTAATCGTATCCCAGCTGCATCGCTCACCGGGTGTTTTCTTTGATCATGATAAAGGTAAAACACATTCATCTGGCAAATTATTATATTCTGCGCGCGTGATCCCTTATCGTGGCTCTTGGTTAGATTTTGAATTTGATCCTAAAGATTGTCTTTATGCCAGAATTGATCGTCGTCGTAAAATTCCTGCAACAATTTTACTGCGTGCTTTAGGTTATAGTACGCAAGAAGTATTAGAAATTTTCTTTGATGTGAATGAATATCGCATTGAAAAAGGTGAATTTATTCTTGATTTGATCCCCAGCCGCTTACGGGGTGAGACAGCGATATTTGATATTAAAGATCCAAAAGGCAATGTGATTGTTGAAGAAGGGCGTCGAATTACCGCTCGCCATATTCGTCAAATGGAAGAAAGTGGTGTTAAACAATTACGTGCACCACGTGAATATTTGTATGGCAAAGCTTTAGCCAAAGATATTATTGATCAAGAAACCGGTGAAATAATCGCAGCCGCGAATGCGGAAGTAACGCCAGAGCTACTGGAAGCGTTGATTACTGCAAAAGTGACGCATTTTGCAACCCTTTATACCAATGATCTCGATCATGGCCCTTATGTTTCAGATACGTTGCGCATTGACCCAACCAAGTCACAAATCGAAGCGTTAGTTGAAATTTATCGTATGATGCGTCCTGGTGAACCTCCGACAAAGGATGCAGCAGAAACACTGTTTCAAAACCTATTTTTTGCAGAAGATCGTTATGATCTTTCTGCCGTTGGCCGAATGAAATTTAACCGACGCGTGGGTCGTAAAGAAATTGTTGGCTCTGGCGTCTTATCGAAAGATGATATTATCGCTGTCTTAAAAACACTCATTGATATTCGTGATGGTCGGGGAGAAGTGGATGATATCGATCATTTGGGTAACCGACGAGTGCGTAGTGTCGGTGAAATGGCTGAGAATCAGTTTAGGGTTGGACTGGTGCGTGTAGAGCGCGCGGTTAAAGAGCGCTTAAGTGTTGCAGAATCAGATGGTTTGATGCCGCAAGATTTAATTAATGCTAAGCCGGTATCTGCGGCCATAAAGGAATTTTTTGGCTCTTCGCAATTGTCTCAGTTCATGGATCAAAATAATCCATTATCTGAAGTGACCCATAAACGCCGTGTTTCTGCATTAGGACCCGGTGGTCTAACCCGCGAACGTGCAGGATTCGAAGTACGCGACGTTCACCAAACGCATTATGGTCGTGTTTGTCCAATTGAAACGCCTGAAGGTCCAAATATTGGTTTGATAAATTCACTCTCTGTCTATGCAAGAACCAACGAATATGGCTTTTTGGAAAGTCCTTATCGTAAAGTGATTGATGGCAAAGTGACCGGAGAAATTGAATATCTTTCTGCGATTGAAGAGGGTGATTTCTTTATTGCGCAGGCCAATGCGACATTAAATGAAAAACTCGAAATTACCGATGATTTGATCACCTGTCGTTATAAAAATGAATTTACATTTACGACAAAAGAGCGTGTTCAATATATGGACGTGTCTCCAAAACAGATCGTTTCTGTTGCTGCATCATTGATTCCATTTCTTGAGCATGACGATGCTAACCGTGCATTGATGGGTTCAAACATGCAACGCCAAGCGGTACCAACGCTGAAAGCAGAGAAACCGCTAGTAGGTACGGGGATGGAGCGTACCGTTGCAACGGATTCGGGTGTGACGGTAGTCGCTAAGCGAAGTGGGCTGGTGGAATCTGTAGATGCTGGGCGTATTGTTATTCGCGTGCACGATGATGAGACTACGGAAGGACAAGCGGGTGTTGATATTTATAACCTCACAAAATATACCCGTTCTAATCAAAATACCTGTATTAATCAGCGTCCATTAGTGCGCTGTGGTGATCAGGTTGCTAAAGGCGATGTGCTTGCGGATGGTCCGTCTACTGATATGGGCGAGTTGGCTTTAGGTCAAAATTTACTTGTTGCTTTCATGCCTTGGAATGGTTACAACTTTGAAGATTCCATTTTGATTTCAGAGCGTGTGGTCCAAGAAGACAGATTTACGACGATTCATATCGAAGAATTAACCTGTGTTGCCCGTGATACCAAACTGGGGCCAGAAGAAATCACTTCAGATATTCCCAATGTTGGGGAAAGTGCTTTATCGAAGTTGGATGAATCCGGGATTGTCTATATAGGTGCAGAGGTTGAATCTGGCGATATTTTGGTTGGTAAAGTGACGCCAAAAGGTGAAACACAACTGACACCGGAAGAAAAGCTGTTAAGAGCAATCTTTGGTGAAAAAGCATCTGATGTGAAGGATACTTCATTGCGGGTACCAACGGGAATGAATGGTACCGTGATTGATGTGCAAGTATTTACACGTGATGGCGTTGAAAAAGACGCACGTGCTTTGCAAATCGAAAAGATGGAATTTGAGCGGATTAAAAAGGATCTGGAAGACGAATTTAGAATTCGTGAAGGGGATGTTTATCAACGCGTGCAAAAAATGCTGGTGGGTAAAGTCTCAGAAGGCGGTCCAGAGGGATTAAAAGCAGGGGATAAAATTACCGCTGCTTATTTAGAAAAATTAGCCCAAGAACGTTGGTTTGAAATTCGTTTGCGTGATGACAAAGCTAATCAGAAATTGGAAGCGGCACAAGAACAGATTAAACAATTACGGGAAGACTATGAAACGCGTCGTGATGAGAAGCGTGCAAAACTCCAGCAGGGTGATGATTTAGCGCCTGGCGTTTTAAAGATTGCTAAAGTTTACTTGGCGGTTAAACGACGCGTACAACCCGGGGATAAAATGGCAGGCCGTCACGGGAATAAAGGGGTTATTTCTACCATTGTTCCTATTGAAGATATGCCTTGTTTAGAAGATGGCACACCTGTGGATATTGTGCTTAATCCGTTAGGGGTTCCATCGCGGATGAACGTGGGTCAGGTATTAGAGACACATTTAGGCTGGGCAGCGAAAGGGCTTGGGCTTAAAATAGGCAAAATGCTAGATGAAAGAAATAAATTACCGGAAATTCGTAAGACTTTGCAAGCCATCTATAACATTGGTGGTAGAAGTAAAATAGATTTTCAACAGTTTTCTGATGATGAATTGTTAGCGCTAAGTGAAAATCTGCGTGCGGGTGTACCCATGGCCACACCGGTGTTTGATGGTGTGAGTGAGCTAGAAATCAAGCAGTTGTTGAAAATGGCTGGGTTACCTGAAAGTGGCCAAACAAAATTGATTGATGGTCGAACAGGAGAAATGTTTGAGCGTCCAGTGACGGTTGGTTATATGTACATGCTGAAATTGAATCATTTGGTAGATGATAAGATGCATGCACGTTCCACAGGTTCTTATAGCCTTGTCACACAGCAGCCGCTGGGCGGAAAAGCACAGTTTGGTGGTCAACGCTTTGGTGAAATGGAAGTTTGGGCATTAGAAGCTTATGGTGCTGCCTACACACTACAAGAAATGCTGACGGTTAAATCTGACGATGTCGCGGGTCGTACCAAGATGTATAAAAATATTGTTGATGGTGATCATCGTATGGATCCAGGAATGCCAGAGTCTTTCAATGTTTTAGTGAAAGAAATTCGCTCCTTAGCGATTAATATTGAACTTGAAAATGACTAGGAGAGAACCTTGAGAGATTTACTTTCTATAATTCGCCAACAGACGAAACCTCATGATTTTGGCAAGGTCATTGTCGGGCTTGCACCACCAGAGTTGATTCTCTCTTGGTCCTATGGCGAAGTTAAAAAGCCAGAAACGATAAATTATCGTACGTTTAAGCCAGAACGTGACGGACTATTTTGTGCTAAGATTTTTGGTCCAGTGAAGGATTATGAATGCTTATGTGGCAAATATAAGCGACTCAAACATCGTGGTGTTATTTGTGAGAAATGCGGTGTTGAAGTTACGTTGGCCAAAGTTCGTCGTGAACGCATGGGGCATGTTGAATTGGCAAGCCCAGTTGCACATATTTGGTTCTTGAAATCCTTGCCTTCCAGAATTGGGCTACTGCTGGATATGACGTTGCGTGATATCGAGCGCGTTCTCTATTTTGAAGCGTATGTCGTGATAGATCCAGGCATGACTCCGCTAGAAAAAGGTCAGCTGTTATCAGAAGAATCTTACTTAGATGCGATAGAGCAATATGGCGATGAATTTGATGCACGCATGGGTGCAGAAGCCGTCAAAGAACTGCTGAAGCGCTTAGATTTAAAAGCGGAAGCAGAGAAGATCCGTGAGGAATTGCCAACCACAAATTCTGAAACCAAAGGCAAGAAACTTGCTAAGCGTCTTAAACTCATTGAAGCATTTTTGGAGTCAGGAAATAAACCAGAATGGATGATCATGACGGTATTACCGGTTTTACCACCGGATTTAAGACCTTTAGTCCCATTGGATGGTGGACGATTTGCAACCTCTGATTTAAATGATCTCTACCGACGCGTGATTAATCGTAACAATCGATTGAAGCGTCTGCTCGATTTGAATGCGCCTGATATTATTGTGCGTAATGAAAAACGGATGCTACAAGAAGCGGTGGATGCTTTATTGGATAATGGACGACGTGGTCGTGCGATTACCGGCTCTAATAAGCGCCCCTTAAAATCCTTAGCAGACATGATTAAAGGTAAGCAAGGGCGTTTCCGTCAAAATTTATTAGGTAAACGCGTCGATTACTCAGGCCGTTCTGTTATTGTGGTGGGTCCGACTTTACGACTCCATCAATGTGGTCTGCCTAAGAAAATGGCGCTAGAACTTTTTAAACCCTTTATCTTTAGCAAGCTTGAACTACGTGGCTTAGCAACGACTATTAAAGCTGCGAAAAAGATGGTGGAACGCGAAGGACCTGAGGTATGGGATATCCTTGAAGAAGTTATTCGCGAACATCCTGTCCTGCTTAACCGTGCACCAACCTTGCACCGTTTAGGTATTCAAGCATTTGAACCGGTTTTAATTGAAGGAAAAGCCATTCAGCTTCATCCGTTGGTTTGTGCAGCATATAACGCGGACTTTGACGGTGACCAAATGGCAGTACACGTGCCGCTAACGTTAGAGGCACAATTAGAAGCCCGTGCATTGATGATGTCAACGAATAATGTGCTCTCTCCTGCTAATGGTGAGCCGATTATTGTTCCTTCACAGGACGTAGTATTAGGTCTTTACTATGTCACACGTGAAAGCGTGAATGCGAAAGGCGAAGGGATGGTATTTGCTGATGTCGCTGAAGTACATCGGGCTTACTCCGCTAAAGTGGTTGATTTGCATGCTAAGATTCGGGTACGTGTCTCGCTTGAAAATGATCATGCGACACCAGAAGAAGCAAAATTAAAGCTGGTGGACTCAACGGTAGGCCGTGCATTATTGTCAGAGTTGTTGCCTAAGGGTTTACCTTTTTCCTGTGTGAATCAAACCTTAACCAAGAAAGCAATTTCTCGATTGATTAATCAGTGTTACCGTCAAGTGGGTCTGAAAGAAACAGTGATTTTTGCAGATCAATTAATGTACTTTGGTTTCCGTTATGCAATGATTTCAGGTAGCTCGATTGGTATTGATGATCTCATTATTCCAAAAGCAAAAAGCGGTATTGTGGAACGAGCCGAGAATGAAGTGAAAGAAATCGAATCACAATATAGCTCAGGGTTAGTGACCCACGGTGAGCGTTACAATAAAGTCATTGATATTTGGTCCCGTGCTAACGATCAAGTCGCAAAAGCGATGATGGATGAAATCTCGACTGAAAAAGTAATTGATAAAGATGGCAATGAAATTAACCAGGAATCATTCAATTCTGTCTATATGATGGCAGATTCCGGTGCGCGAGGTTCGCCACAGCAGATCCGGCAGTTAGCGGGTATGCGGGGTTTAATGGCTAAACCGGATGGCTCGATTATTGAAACGCCCATTACCGCAAATTTCCGTGAAGGGTTAAATGTCTCGCAATACTTTATTTCTACACACGGTGCGCGCAAAGGTTTGGCGGATACGGCGCTTAAAACGGCTAATTCGGGTTATCTCACCCGTCGTTTAGTGGATGTGGCGCAGGATGTGGTGGTATCTGAAATTGATTGTGGTACAACCAACGGGTTAATAATGGCTCCGCATATTGAAGGGGGAGATGTTGTTGAACCTTTACGTGAACGCGTTTTAGGCCGTGTGGCGGCTTCCGTGGTGCTAAAACCTGGCACTGATGAAGTGTTGGTACCTATCAATACCTTGTTAGATGAAGCATGGGTTGAAGTCTTAGAAGATCATACCGTTGATAAGGTATTCGTGCGTTCACCGATTACTTGTGAATCACGTCATGGTGTTTGTGCGATGTGTTATGGCCGGGATTTAGCGCGTGGTCATTTAGTGAATATTGGCGAAGCAGTCGGGGTAATTGCGGCGCAATCCATCGGTGAGCCTGGAACGCAGTTAACCATGCGTACTTTCCATATCGGTGGTGCGGCTTCGAGAGCAACGGCTGAAAATAGTGTTATGGTCAAATCGAATGGACGCGTTAAATTACATAACATTAAAGTTGTTAAGAATGACAGCGGTAATTATGTTACTGTGTCGCGCTCAGGTGAATTATCGATTATTGACGCGCATGGCCGCGATCGCGAACGTTATAAACTTCCTTATGGTGCGGTATTAACGGTTGCGGATGGCAACGAAGTCAAGAGCGGACAAACCGTTGCAAACTGGGATCCGCATACCCATCCTATTATTACAGAAGTGGCTGGCTTAGTGAACTTCGTTGATATGATTGAAGGTGTGACGATGCATCGTCAAACCGATGAAGTGACTGGCTTATCCAGCATTGTTATTACCGATGCAAAACAATATCGTTCGAGTTCAGGTAAAGAATTGCGTCCGATGTTGAAGCTAGTGGATGAAAAAGGTGAAGATCTTTGCATTGCTGGAACCAGCTTGCCGGCGCATTATTTCTTATCCGCCAATGCGATTGCCAATGTTGAAGACGGTCAGCATATTAAAGTGGGCGACGTGTTAGCACGTATTCCA
The DNA here is from genome assembly GCA_013288185.1 of Gammaproteobacteria bacterium. Lineage (GTDB taxonomy): Bacteria > Pseudomonadota > Gammaproteobacteria > Berkiellales > Berkiellaceae > Berkiella. The sequence goes on along the minus strand of JABDCK010000016.1, from coordinate 13,644 downwards.
CAAGAAACCTCAAAGACGCGTGATATCACCGGTGGTTTGCCACGGGTTGCGGATCTTTTTGAAGCACGCAAACCAAAAGAACCTGCCATTTTGGCGGAAATTTCAGGGATTGTTAGTTTTGGTAAAGAAACTAAAGGTAAGCGTCGTTTGGTTATCACCCCGCATGATGGTGGTGATGTGCATGAAGAGCTTATTCCAAAATGGCGACATGTGGGCGTGTTTGAAGGCGAATATGTGGAGCGTGGTGAAGTTATCGCAGATGGTCCGCCTAACCCGCATGATATTCTACGTCTCTTGGGTGTGGGCTCTTTAGCGAACTACATTGTTAACGAAGTGCAAGATGTCTATCGTCTCCAAGGCGTTAACATCAATGATAAACATATTGAAGTAATCGTCCGACAAATGTTACGTAAGACGATTATTTCAGATCCAGGTGATACACGCTTCCTCAAAGGAGAGCAAATCGAGGTCTATCGGGTCAATGACGTAAACAAAGATATTGTCGCTCAGAATAAGATGGTTGCACGTATGGAGCCGGTCTTACTCGGGATCACGAAGGCATCTTTGGCAACGGAATCCTTCATTTCCGCGGCTTCCTTCCAGGAAACCACGCGTGTTCTCACAGAAGCTGCGGTCAGTGGCAAAAAAGATGAGTTGCGCGGATTGAAAGAAAACGTTATTGTTGGCCGACTTATTCCCGCTGGTACGGGTTTGGCAAGTCACTTACAACGCCGCATGATGCGACAAGCCGCATTGCAGCGTGGTAAAGATGGACAAAAAGGTGCTGTAACAGCAAGTGAAGTGGAACATGCATTGAGTGAAGCATTGAATTCTTCGGCTTCTTAGAGGCATTTTTCTTACTTAAAATGGGCTACAAAGCGATGATAAGCGGTAGCCCTCAAAGCAGGGCGCTTGACATAGCGTTCGAATGACATTAGCATTCCGCTTCTTATGTAGAAGGGACCCGGAATGCTTTCGTCCTTTTTATCAATATAGTTGAGGAGTTTCTCGTAAGTCATGGCAACGGTGAATCAGCTTGTCCGCAAAGGACGACAATCAGTTAAAAGAAAGTCCAAGAGCCCCGCATTAGCGTCGTGCCCTCTACGTCGTGGCGTTTGTACTCGCGTGTATACCGTAACGCCGAAAAAGCCAAACTCAGCATTACGTAAAGTTTGCCGGGTGAAATTAACCAATGGTTATGAAGTTACCGCTTACATTGGTGGTGAAGGGCATAACTTACAAGAGCATTCAGTCGTACTTATTCGCGGTGGCCGGGTGAAAGATTTACCGGGTGTGCGTTACCACGTAGTACGAGGCAGTTTAGATACATCAGGTGTAAATAACCGTAAACAAGGTCGTTCTAAGTATGGTACTAAGCGGCCAAAAGCTGCCGCCTAACTTAATTTGAATGTAGGAAATCAATAGTCATGCCAAGAAGAAGAGTTGTCGCAAAGCGTAAAACCCTACCTGATCCGCTCTATGGAAGCGAAGTGGTTGCAAAGTTTATTAACCATCTTATGCAGGATGGAAAAAAATCTATCGCTGAAAAGAGCTTATATGGTGCATTTGAAATTATTCACCAGCGCGGTATTAAAGATCCCGTAGAAGCGTTTAAACGGGCTATTGAGAATGTTCGTCCTTCGGTTGAAGTTAAATCACGTCGTGTAGGTGGTGCAACCTATCAAATTCCAGTAGAAGTAAGAGCTTCTCGTGGTCTCGCTTTAGCAATGCGTTGGATTGTAGATTTTGCTCGTAAACGCAGCGAAAAAGGAATGGAACAACGTTTAGCAGCTGAAATTATGGACGCTGCAGACGAAGAAGGTGGTGGTCGTGGCAAAGGTGGCGCTGTTAAAAAGCGAGAAGATACCCACCGCATGGCTGAAGCAAATAGAGCATTTTCTCACTTTCGTTGGTAGGTCAAAGGACCACAGGAGCAACTCGCAGTGTCGCGTAAAACACCCCTACATAGAGTTCGTAATATTGGCATCTGTGCACACATTGATGCAGGCAAAACGACAACTACGGAACGCGTTTTATTTTATACCGGTATTTCTCATAAAATTGGTGAGGTTCATGACGGCGCCGCTGTTATGGATTATATGGAACAAGAACAAGAAAGAGGCATCACCATCACTTCCGCTGCGACCACCTGTTACTGGAAAGGGATGGCGCAGGATATGGAAGAGCATCGTATCAATATTATTGATACGCCAGGTCACGTGGATTTCACGATTGAAGTTGAACGTTCATTGCGCGTTTTAGATGGAGCTTGCGCGGTATTTTGTGGTGTGAGTGGTGTTGAGCCACAGTCAGAAACCGTTTGGCGCCAAGCCAACAAATATCATGTCCCACGTTTGGCTTTTGTGAATAAAATGGACAGGGCCGGCGCTAATTTCTTACGGGTTGTTAAACAAATCCGTGAACGATTAGGGGCAAATGCAATTCCCATTCAAATGAATATTGGTGCAGAAGACAATTTTAAAGGGGTCGTTGACCTGATTAAAATGAAAGCAATTTATTGGGATGATGCGACCCAAGGCATGCGCTTTGAAGAACATGAAATACCCGCAGAACTCAAAGCACAGTGCGATGAGTTGCGTGAAAATATGGTTGAAGCTGCTGCTGAATCCTCTGAAGAATTAATGGAAAAGTATCTTGAAACGGGGGATTTAACGGCCGAAGAAATCCATCAAGGTCTGCGCGCCAGAACTATTGCCGGTGAAATTGTGCCGGTATTGTGTGGTTCTGCTTTTAAGAACAAGGGCGTACAAGCGGTATTAGACGCGGTTGTATTTTTCTTGCCAGCGCCAGATGATATTCCACCAGTGAAGGGTATCTCTGAAGATGATAGTTCCAAAGAATTAAATAGAGCTCCTAGCGATGATGCGCCTTTTTCTGCGCTTGCATTTAAAATTTTAACGGATCCTTATGTAGGTACTTTAACCTTCTTTCGCGTGTACTCCGGTACATTAGAAGCAGGGACAACCGTTTATAATTCTATTAAAGGTAAAAAAGAACGCTTTGGCCGTATATTACAGATGCATGCCAATGATCGGATTGAAATTAAAGATGTTCAGGCAGGTGATATTGCCGCAGTGGTAGGTCTCAAATATACCACCACCGGTGAAACCTTATGTGACATGGATAATGTCATTATTCTGGACCCGATGAAATTCCCTGAACCGGTTATTTCTGTCGCGATTGAGCCTAAGACAAAAGCAGATCAAGAAAAAATGGGCCTCGCACTGCAAAGACTGGCGCGAGAAGACCCTTCTATGCGTGTTTCAACGGATGAAGAATCTGGCCAAACGATTTTAGGTGGTCAAGGTGAGCTTCATCTTGAAATTTTGGTTGACCGGATGAAGCGAGAATTTTCGGTTGAAGCGAATGTGGGTAATCCACAAGTTTCTTACCGAGAAACCATTACTGCACCCGTTGAGCAAGAAGGAAAATTTATTCGTCAATCCGGTGGTCGTGGTCAATATGGACACGTTTGGGTTCGTCTTGAACCTCGCGAACCTGGTAGCGGCTATGAATTTGTAGATGAAATCAAAGGCGGTGTCATTCCTAAAGAATACATTCCAGCGGTCAGTAAAGGCATTATTGAGCAAATGCAAAATGGTGTATTAGCAGGATTCCCAGTAGTGGATGTTAAAGTCGCGTTGTTTGATGGTTCATTCCACGACGTAGATTCTAGTGAAATGGCATTTAAGATTGCTGGTTCAATGGCCTTTAAAGAGGGCGCATTGAAAGCGAAGCCGAAACTGCTTGAACCGATTATGAAGGTTGAAGTAGTGACGCCTGAGGAATACATGGGTGATGTGATGGGTGACTTAAATCGTCGCCGCGGCATCCTCCAAGGTATGGAAGATACACCTGCTGGTAAAACAGTTGCAGCATTGGTTCCTCTCTCTGAAATGTTTGGCTATTCCACTGCTTTACGTTCAGCGACGCAAGGGCGAGCAACGTATACAATGGAATTTTTAAAATACACCGAGGCACCTGCAAATGTTGCAGAGCAAGTGATCAGTAAGCAGCGTGGTTAAGAGAGATGTCAATGAACAATCAAATCATTAGAATTCGTTTGAAATCGTTTGATCATAAATTAATCGATAAATCAGCGAAGGAAATCGTAGAAACTGCAAAACGAACAGGCGCTCAAGTTCGAGGACCTGTTCCGATGCCAACGCATATTGAAAGATATACGATTTTGATTTCGCCGCATATTGATTCAAATGCGCGCGATCAGTACGAAATTCGCACCCACAATCGACTGGTTATCATTGTTGAACCAACTGATAAAACAGTTGATGCATTGATGAAGTTAGATCTTCCTGCAGGTGTTGATGTACAGATTGCAGTAAGTTAGTGAGGGAATAGAAAATGGCAATTGGTTTAGGTTTGGTTGGTCGTAAATTAGGAATGTCTCGGTTATTTACTGAGACGGGAGATACTATTCCCGTAACCGTGATCGAAGTATTACCCAATCTTATCACGCAAATTAAAACGCAAGAGAAAGAAGGCTATCGATCGGCACAAGTAACAACGGGAACTCGCCGTGCCTCACGTGTGAATAAACCCAAAGCAGGACACTTTGCGAAGGCAAATGTTGAAGCGGGCCGAGGGTTATGGGAATTTCGTTTAAAAGAAGATGAAGGAAAAGATTTTCAAGTGGGACAAGAAGTGCCCGTTTATGATCTTTTTCAGGTTGGACAGCGAGTGGATGTGATAGGGGTTTCTAAGGGTAAAGGTTTTGCCGGCGTTATTAAACGTCACAATTTTAGAATGCAAGACGCAACTCACGGGAATTCGCGCTCTCATCGAGCACCTGGTTCAATTGGTCAAAACCAATCTCCAGGGCGTGTATTTAAAGGCAAGCGTATGGCAGGTCATATGGGTGCGAAACGTTGTACTATCCAAAATATTGAAGTAGTGCGTATAGATAAATCGCGACATTTACTCTTAGTGCGAGGAGCAATACCAGGGGCGCCTGGGACTGACGTCATTGTTAAAGCGTCAGTGAAGGCCAAAGCACAGAATGTAGAGACTGCCTAGAAGGAGGGTCCAATGAAGCTTGCATTAGCCATATCAACAGGTGGCACAAATAGTATCGAAGTTTCTGAAACTGCATTTGGTCGTGAATTCAATGAACCATTAGTGCATCAAGTGGTTGTTGCATTAATGGCGGGTGCACGTGCGGGGACAAAGCAGCAAAAAACACGCGCTGAAGTCAGAGGCGGTGGAACAAAACCTTGGAAACAAAAAGGCACGGGTCGGGCGCGTGCAGGAACTATCCGAAGTCCTTTATGGCGTAAAGGTGGTGTTATTTTCGCAGCGAGACCGCGCGATCATAGCCAAAAAGTAAACAAAAAAATGTATCGTGGTGCAATGACTTCTATTCTTTCCGAGCTGATCCGTCAGGACCGGTTACGGATAGTGAATGAATTCATTGTAGAAGAACCAAAAACAAAAGTATTGATGCACAAGCTGAAAAGTCTTGAGTTGGATAGAGTATTAATTGTCGTGAATGAATTAGACGAAAATCTTTATCTTTCTGCGCGCAATTTGCCGAATGTTGCAGTGAAAGAAGCCAGTGGTGTAAATCCTGTGCAACTGCTTAAGTATGATCATGTGCTAATGACGGTTGATGCCATTAGAAAGTTGGAAGAGGTATTAGGGTAATGAATCCAAGAAAAATTGATTCGTTAGCAAAAGTGTTGATAGCGCCGCTTATTTCAGAAAAGGCGACGCGATCAGGTGAGCGTGAAAATTCAGTTGTATTTTGGGTGAATACCAAAGCAACTAAATGTGAAATTAAGCAAGCAGTTGAGGCTTTTTTTCCTAATATAAAGGTAGAATCCGTGCGGACTATGATTAAAGGGCGAAGCTTTGTTACGTTTGGTCAAGTAGAGGGCCGAACGAAAAAGAAGAAAAAGGCTTATGTTAAATTAGCCGCTGGCCACCAGATCAACTTCGCAGAGTTTGAGTAAGTAAGGGTGTATCATGGCAATTATTGAGTTAAAGCCAACCTCGCCAGGTCAACGTTTTAAAGTCAATATTAAAACGATGGGTTTGCACAAGGGACGTCCCGTCAAAAGCTTGACGTGTAAAAAGAATCGCACCAACGGTCGTAACGATATTGGTCGTGTAACCATTGACCATCGTGGTGGCGGACATAAACGCCGTTTAAGATTAATAGATTTTAAACGAGATAAAGATGGTATTCCTGCGCGTGTAGAGCGTATTGAGTATGATCCTAATCGTAGTGCGAATATTGCATTATTGCTATATGCAGATGGTGAACGTCGTTATATTATCGCGGCAAAAGGGTTACAAGTTGGTGCAACGGTTGAGTCAGGTCCACATGTTCCTATTTTGGTGGCAAATTGTTTACCCATGACCAATATTCCGGTGGGTGCAACGATTCACTGTTTAGAGCTTAAGCCAGGTAAAGGGGCGCAGTTAGCACGCAGTGCTGGCGGTTACGCACAGTTATTAGCGCGTGAAGGGGCTTATGCAACCGTACGTTTGCGTTCAGGTGAAATGCGTAAAATTTTAGCGCAGTGCCGTGCAGTGATTGGCGAAGTTGGTAACGAAGAACACAATCTGCGTGTTATCGGTAAAGCCGGTGCACAACGGTGGCGTGGTGTTCGACCAACGGTTCGTGGGGTTGCGAAGAACCCTGTTGACCATCCATTAGGAGGCGGCGAAGGTCGTACCTCTGGTGGACGTCCACCTTGTAATCGCAATGGGAAACCAGAGGGTAAGAAAACCCGAAATCGTCGTAAGGTATCGAATCGATTTATTATTCGACGCCGTGGGCAAAAAAAGAGTGAAAGGGGTTAAGCGGTGGCACGTTCATTAAAAAAGGGCCCATATTGTAGTCCTAAGTTATTGAGAAAAGTGATAAAAGTTCGTCACGAAACGGGTGGACGGGGACGTCTTGTTGTACAGACTTGGTCTCGTCGTAGCACTATCATTCCAGAATTTGTTGGAGTTACTTTAATGGTGCACAATGGCAAAATCTTTGTGCCTGTCTTGATATCAGAAAATATGGTGGGACATAAGGTTGGTGAATTTGCGCTAACCCGCACGTTCCGTGGCCATTCTGGTGATAAGAAGACAGCAGCTCCTGCGAAAAAAGATCAAAAGGGGTAAGTAATGGAAGTATCTGCGACATTAAGAGACGCTGGAATGTCAGCGCAAAAGGCGCGGCTTGTCGCGAATGCGATTCGAGGTTTAATGGTAGATAAAGCTGTTGAACAATTGGGTTTTATTCGTAAAAAAGCAGCAAAGACAATAAAAAAATTACTAGAATCAGCGATTGCGAATGCTGAACATAATAATGGCGCTGATATTGATGAATTAAAGGTCGCTAAAATTATGGTCGACGAAGCAACTTCATTAAAGCGGTTTACTGCGCGCGCAAAGGGACGTGGAAATCGCATCGTTAAGCGCCGATGCCATATTAAAATCGTGGTATCTGATCAAGAAGGCATAGAGAGGGCGTAATGGGTCAAAAAGTTCATCCTACAGGTATACGGTTAGGTATTATCGAGACACATCGTTCGATGTGGTATGCAAATAAAAAGAATTACGCCGATCTATTGGTGAGTGATTTGCAAACCCGTGAATACTTGAGAAAGAAACTGCAAAATGCATTTGTTAGTCGGATTCAAATTGAAAGACCTGCACGCAATGCACGGATTACTATTCATACTGCACGTCCAGGTGTGGTGATTGGTAAGAAAGGTGAAGATATTGAGCAGTTACGTCAAGCGGTTTCCACTTTGATGGGTGTGCCGGTACATATTAATATTGAAGAAATTCGCCGTCCCGAGTTGGATGCACATTTAGTCGCAGAAAGTGTGGCACAGCAACTGGAAAAACGTGTGATGTTTCGACGTGCTATGAAAAGAGCAATGAGTAATGCGCTGCGTTTTGGTGCAAAAGGAATCAAAATCACCGTTTCTGGCCGTTTGGGTGGCGCAGAAATTGCACGGACGGAATCGTATCGCGAAGGTCGCGTACCTTTACATACTTTCCGTGCAGATATTGATTACGCAACCGCTATCGCTAAAACAACCTATGGCATTATTGGCGTGAAAGTCTGGATTTTCAAAGGTGAAATCTTGGATAAAGACACGACCGCTGGTGCTCAAGATAAAGGCACTGCAGAACAGCAGTAGAGGACATCGTTATGTTACAGCCAAAACGTACCAAATTTCGAAAACAACAAAAAGGACGCAACCGCGGTCTTGCTATCCGGGGAAGCAAAGTCAGTTTTGGTGATTATGGCCTCAAGACTATAGATAGAGGACGTATCACGGCAAGACAAATTGAAGCAGCACGTAGAGCAATGAACCGCTATATTAAGCGCGGTGGTAAAATTTGGATCCGTATTTTTCCAGATAAACCGATTACGCAAAAGCCATTAGAAGTAAGACAAGGGAGTGGTAAAGGTAATGTGGAATACTGGGTTGCTTTAGTGCAGCCAGGTACAGTGCTTTATGAAATTCAAGGGGTAACACGCGAGGTAGCGCAAGAAGCGTTTAAATTAGCAGCTGCCAAGCTAGGGGTACGTACTGAACTGGTCGAACGAGTGGTGATGTAATATGAAAGTAAGTGAATTGCGACAACAAAATAAATCTACGTTACATACCATGTTACGAGATTTACTCAAAAAGCAATTTCAACTCCGCATGCAACATGGCAGCGGACAATTGAAATCGAATCAACAGTTGCGACAAGCGCGTCGTGATGTTGCTCGAATAAAAACACTCATGACTGAGCTTGATAATAAAGGAGAGTCATCAGATGAGTAGTAAAGAACCTGTTGCACATACGCTGACAGGGCGAGTGATCAGTGATAAGCGTCAAGCCACACGTACTGTTGAAGTTAAGTGGTCGCGCCGTCACGCACGTTATGGAAAAGTTCTAAAAGGTAGAACAAAACTTCATGTGCATGATCCTAAGCATGAAAGCAAGTTGGGCGACTTTGTTGAGATAAAAGAAGTTAGACCAATATCTAAAACAAAAACCTGGCAATTGGTGCAAGTGTTACAAAGCGTAGAATAGTTACACGAGCAGTGGTAATATAACCGACCTTTTGTCTGTGGAGTTAAGCGGAGTATATCATGATACAGATGCAAACGGTTCTTGACGTGGCAGACAATAGTGGTGCCCGTCGAGTGATGTGCATCAAAGTCCTAGGGGGATCTCACCGCAGATATGCGGGGATAGGTGATGTTATACGTATCACCGTAAAAGATGCTATCCCACGAGGCAAAGTTAAGAAAGGCGATGTGCTTTTAGCCGTTGTCGTTCGCACCAGAAAAGGCGTGCGTCGTGATGATGGGTCATTGATCCGTTTTGATGGAAATGCAGCCGTGTTACTGAATGCTCAAATGCAGCCTATTGGTACCCGTATATTTGGGCCTGTGACAAGAGAGCTTCGTAATAATTATATGAAAATTATTTCTCTAGCACCTGAAGTGCTGTAACAGTGAGAAACTATCATGCGTAAGATTCGAAAGGGCGACAAGGTCCAAGTGATTACAGGTAAAGATAAAGGGCGAGTAGGAATTGTGCTGCGCGTCATGGATTTGCATGTAGTGGTAGAAGGGATGAACGTGAAGAAAAAGCACGTTAAGCCTAACCCACAGCAAGAGCAACCGGGTGGTATTATCCCGCGTGAAGCTCCTATGCCAATTTGCAAAGTTGCATTAGTGGATCCTAGTACGAATAAGCCGAGTCGGCTTGGTATAAGAATATTGGCCGATGGCACAAAAGTTCGTTATTTTAAAGCGTCGGGTGAGGTAGTAGATGTCTAAGCCTAAAGCAAAACAAGAGAGTACTGCTCGCTTAAAGCAGCACTTTAAGGACAAAGTGATTGCTGCGCTAACCAAGCAATTTAATTATGATAATGCTATGCAAGTACCAAAAATTGAGAAAATTACGCTCAATATGGGTGTTGGCAAAGCGGCAGATGATAAAAAAATCATTAAGTTTGCCCAAGATAACTTAACGCAAATTGCGGGCCAAAAGGCAATTGTTACCCATGCACGCATTTCTGTTGCAAGCTTTAAAATTCGTGAAGGCTGGCCTATTGGTTGCAAAGTAACATTGCGTGGCGATCGCATGTATGAATTCTTAGATCGTTTAATTAGTATTGCTTTGCCCCGTGTGCGAGATTTTCGTGGTTTGAATCCGCGTTCATTTGATTCACGTGGCAATTACAGTTTAGGGCTTAAAGAACAGATCACCTTCCCAGAGATTGATTACAATCAAGTGGATGTGATTCGTGGCTTAGATATTACTATCACCACATCAGCCAAAACGGATAAAGAAGCTTTAGCGCTTTTAAAAGCTTTTAATTTCCCCTTTCGTGAGGTTAAAACCGCCGAGGTAAAAAATGTCGAGTAATCGTATGATTCGCCGGGAACTCAAGCGTGGCGCCTTGGTGAAAAAGCATCTTGAAAAACGCAATAGTTTGCGTGAACAGCTTAATGATCCTGATTTAGATATTGATGCAAAGTTTGCAGTTTTAGCTAAATTAGAAAAATTACCGCGTGATTCTTCAAAGGTAAGAACAACAAAGCGTTGTCGAGTTACCGGTCGAGCACGTGGGGTTTATCGTAAGTTTGGCTTGTGTCGTAATGAGCTACGCCGACGTACGATGAACGGCGAGGTTCCAGGGTTAGTTAAGGCAAGTTGGTAAGCGAGGAGGAGAAAATCCATGAGTATGCAGGATCCTATCGCGGACATGTTAACGCGAATTCGAAATGGTCAAGCCGCAGGGCTACCAGAAGTGTGCGCACCTTTTTCAAAAGTTAAGCTTGCAATCGCCCGTGTTTTAAAAGACGAAGGATATATTACGGATTGTGCGGTTGAAGAAGGTGATAAACCTACACTCAAAATTACTTTAAAGTACTTTAACAATAAGCCTGTCATTGAAATGATTAAGCGCGTAAGCCGTCCAGGCTTACGTCAATATACTTCTGCGGCCACTATGCCAGAAGTAATGGATAAATTAGGTATTGCTATTATTTCCACATCTAGTGGGGTAATGACTGGTCGTCAAGCGGCGGCTGCTGGACAGGGTGGTGAAATCCTGTGCATTGTGGCGTAAGGGTAGAATAATGTCATCAAGAGTTGGAAGAAAACCGATTGTACTCCCTAAAGGGGTTGATGTTCGCATCCACGAGGGAAGTGTTGCAATTAAAGGCGCGAAAGGCGAATTAACGTTTGCCTTGGCAAAAGGCGTGGTAGTTAAACATGAAGATCAGCAAATATTAATTTCCACCACCAGAAATCTGGTGAATGGGGACGCGCTTGCTGGCACCACCCGTGCAATACTGAGCAACCATGTTAAAGGTGTGACGGAAGGATTTAGCAAGAAGTTGCAGTTAGTGGGGGTAGGTTATCGCGCAGCCGTTGCAACGGTAAAAGGTAAAACTGTTTTGAATCTGACTTTGGGCCTATCGCATCCACTTGCCTATAGTGCGCCAGAAGGAATTGCTTTAAGTTGTGCCACGGCAACAGATATTGAAGTCACTGGCATTGATAGGCAAAAAGTAGGCCAAGCTGCAGCAGATATCAGAGGCATTCGTAATGGCTTACGTCGACCTGAACCTTATAAGGGTAAAGGTATTCGCTACGCGGATGAAGTCATTATTTTGAAAGAAACCAAGAAAAAATAGGTTTTAGGTGAAAAATTATGAATAAAAAGCGCATTGCACGTTACCGAAGAGCGCGTCGTACACGGGAACACATTAAACGATTAGGCCATGAAACGGGTATAGCACGTTTATGTGTGAATCGTTCAGCGCGACATATTTATGCGCAAGTCATTGCACCGCAAGGTGGTAAAGTCTTGGTTTGTGCAAGTAGTTTAGAGAAAGCAGTTCGAGATGCAATAGCTACTGAAGAGTCGAAAGTTGATTTAGCAAAACGGGTTGGACAGCTATTAGCACAAAGAGCGAAGGAAGCCGGCATCAATGCGGTCGCTTCTGATCGTTCTGGATATAAATACCATGGTCGGATTGCAGCTTTAGTACAATCTGCGCGAGAAAACGGTTTAGTGGTTTGAGGACAAAACAATGGCATCATCTGCTGCGGCGAAAAGGCAAGACCAAAGGGCTGAAAAAACCGAAGGTCAATACGAAGAAAAATTAATTGAAGTGCGAAGAACTGCAAAAGTGGTGAAGGGAGGTCGTATTTTTGGCTTTTCTGCATTAACCGTGATTGGCAATGGCAATGGTCGTGTTGGCATTGGACGTGGCAAGGCAAGAGAAGTGCCGGAAGCTATTCGTAAAGCAATGGAAAATGCCAGACGTAACTTGGTTGAAATCCCCATGTGTGGTAATACCTTGCATCATACGATTATTTCTAGCCATGGTGCTTCAAAAGTATTTATGAAGCCAGCTTCTGATGGTACGGGTGTTATTGCGGGTGGTGCGATGCGCGCGATCTTTGAAGTTGCCGGCATTCAGAATATTTTGGCTAAATGTTATGGTTCTACGAATCCTGTGAATGTGGTTCGTGCAACCATGAAAGGATTGGCAAAATCGCATTCTCCACAGTCTGTTGCGGATAAGCGTGGTAAAACAGTTGAAGAAGTGATGGGTGGTACAAATGCCGAAGGTTAAAGCCGCTTCAAGCCGTAAAACACTGGCAGTGACATTGATTCGCAGCCTCAATAAGCGCAAAGCTAATCAATTGGCGAATGTAAGAGGTCTAGGATTAAGACGTATTCATCAAACCGTGCAAGTTCAAGATACGCCTGAAAATTTAGGCATGATTAATCAAATTTCTTTCATGGTGAAGGTTGAGGAAGCAAAATGAGACTCAATACGATTAAGCCAGCAGCAGGTTCAAAGCCTGTAAAAAGACGCGTCGGCCGTGGTCCAGGTACTGGCATCGGTAAAACGTGCGGAAAAGGTCATAAAGGGCATCACGCACGTGCGGGTGGCTACCATAAAGTGGGTTTTGAGGGCGGACAGATGCCGTTGCAAAGACGTTTACCTAAAATTGGTTTTCGTTCAGCTAAAGCTTTAGTGCGGTGTGAAATTCGCGTGGGCTCTCTTAATAAATTTTCTGATACGCCGGTAACCTTGGCAAGTTTACGAGAAGCCGGGTTAATTAATGCGCGCATTAAATTTGTAAAAATAATTTTAAGTGGTGAGTTGAAAGTTCCTGTGACCATTATGGGTTTACCTATAACAGCGGGTGCGAAGCAGGCAGTGTTAGCGGCCGGGGGCAAAATTGAGGTTTAGCCTATGACAGGATTAGCAGAGCTCAAGCAACGGCTATGGTTCGTGTTATGGGGACTGGTAGTCTTTCGTATTGGCGTGCATATTCCTGTTCCGGGCATTGATTCTACGCGCTTGGCAGAAATTTTTTCCAATAATCAAAATACTATTGCGGGAATGGCAAACGTATTTTCTGGCGGTGCTTTGCAGCGGCTTTCCATTTTTGCTTTAGGTATTATGCCGTACATTTCTGCGTCTATCGTGATGCAGATTTTAACATTTGTCTCTCCACATCTTGAGCAATTGAAAAAAGAAGGCGAAATCGGTCGCCGTAAAATTACACAATATACCCGCTTTGGGGCATTAGTTTTAGCAACGCTGCAAGCAATAG
>JABDCK010000015.1 GCA_013288185.1 Gammaproteobacteria bacterium | reverse complement strand
GGAAACTTTTCCTTTCAGAGCTTCGCGTCAAGCGGATAAAATAAGAGAAAGGCTCAGTTGGGAACCTGGATGCCTTGATGGTTGTAGCCTGAAGCCTAAGGGAATGCATATAAAAACTTTTAAACACCTAACTGCTAAGCATAACGCATTGGTTATGCAAGCTATGGCATGGTTCGGAGAACGATGTAATATTATAGGTGAATCTTTTGAAGATTTTATATAAAAATATTTTTCAAAATACAGTTTGGTCATCTCATTGTTATTTGAAAAATATTATACAAATCACTAACCCTAGCAGAATCCAAATTAACACTTTTATTGAATTTATAGATTCTAATATTTCCGATCTAAAATCTTCATCAGAATCACATGAGTCTTCGGGCTCTTCTTCATCGTTGTCATCAAATTCATCTGTCATAAAAAAACCACTTTGATTGTATAGTTAATATTTTTGCCTAGGTTATAAAAGAAAAATAATCATTAATTCTTTCAAAAAATTCACTTTTCATATGATTATTATGCTTTTATAATTTTTCAATAACTTGAGTTGAATATATGTGGATCACGTTTTATCATTTTTGAAACAAGCGGCGATAATTCCGGAATATTCAATTTTTTCTCGAGTGCAGTAATCTTCCCCATGATTTTAGTTGGAGACCATGACTTTGCTGAAATATTGATCTTAAGATCTACCAGCTTAAATAAAGAACAACGCCTTAGTTTTTTGTCGTGCAAACATTTAATAAAGCCGATAATTTCAGATGTTAGAAAATACAAATATCCTAAGGAGAGAAGTAATGCAGTCAAAGTCCACTCTTTTTCGAAAACTTTACTTATAAAATAAAATGGCAGCCCATACAGCAACCAACTCATTGAAAGGGTAAAAACCTTATCTACTATTAAATTATAACAGTGCTCCAAAAAAGTTTTTGGAGGAAGATTTAATATTCTGCTGGGGCTACTTCCATAGAAAGCAAAATCACGATAATTGTTTATGTGAACTCTAAGGTATGGATTAATTATATACCATTCAAAAGTTGGCGATGAAAAATAATTAATACTTAAATACCTAGAAATAATGTTTTCTAAACGTGATGTGTCTAGAAAGAAAACATCATTCGACCATGGATAAAGTAGGTTGTTTCCCCAATTAAAACATTCGTAAAAATGTATTGTTTGCTCGTCTTTCCCCCAATTTAAGGTAATTTGCAAATCTAATATCAGAGCTATGACTTCGTCAATATCTTCTTCTGATAGAAAATAGGGTTCTAAGGTGTTTTCAGAGTGCGCAAAAATTTCGTCTATGACGCATTTTGCAAAACGATTAGCAGGACGGGAAAATTCTCTATCAATTTTTACGTATGCTACTTTTTTTACTTCTTTCATAACTGCTTACTTCTTTCGCTACAAACTCAATTTCTGTACTTATTGCATCGCCTTTATCCATAAGGTTTAGATTGAATCAATTATTTAGTTAGATTAATCATGGCTCAACATTAGAATATAGCATGCTGCATTTTAAAATGCCACTTATCGGGCGTGGCCTAATTGGGTGCGCAACTGTTTACTGTCTTAATGACAAAGAGACATCCCAACCTAGTCAAAATTGGCAAAAGAATAAGAGAAATCCGAAAGCAAAAGGGGTATTCTCAGGAAGCTTTTGCTGCCGAGGCTCAACTGGGGCGCACCTATATGGGTAGGATTGAGCGTGGTGAGCAAAACGTATCTATTCAGAATTTAATTCAAATTGCTCTAACCCTTAAGGTTGAGGTGGGAGAACTTATCCCTTCCCTAAAGCAGCTATCCAGCCCCTTTTAATCCTTTTATATATGAATAATTAAGCTGTCAAACACATCTATATCCAAACTCCGCCCCAATTTCTTCTTTTTGGATGAATGATTTAAACTATACCTAAACGTCCCATAATATTTATAGGAATACCATTAAATGCCATCTGTCGGAACTTTTTTAGACCTGTTAGAAGCCGTCTCTAGGCGAGACTGGTCTTCTATTGAACGTATAGGAAAAGCCGCAGCTGAGGAAGAAAGAAAAAGAAAACATTTTCAAGCTGCCCATAAGATATTAGAAGCTCTGGAGGTAGCAACATCACGCTTCAGCTTGCAGGATACAATTGGAACTATAGCATCTCCGATATTGCCTATTAATGGAAAACCTTCTGAGCTTCTAGAAGAGGTAGAGTTAGATGGTGTTTCAAACCTTGTTCTTGATAAAAAATTAGAACTTCAACTAGATGAACTGATTGGTGAATGGAATCACGAAACAAAGCTGCGAGAAAAAGGGCTATCCCCTAGACGGGTTATATTGTTGCATGGTCCTCCAGGTTGTGGAAAATCCCATTTTGCAAAATATTTGTCAAAAGAACTCCAGATGCGTCTTTTCATAGTGCGATTTGATTCACTTGTTTCATCCTATTTAGGAGAGACGGGTTCTAATTTACGTGAAATATTTGACTTCATTTCAAAAAATAGATGTGTATTGTTTATTGATGAACTTGATGCAATTGCAAAACTTCGTGATGATAAAAATGAACTTGGAGAACTTAAAAGAGTAGTTATATCTTTACTTCAAAATTTAGATTCTATTTCAGGAAACTCAATTGTAATATCGGCTACAAATCACCCCCACATGCTTGATTTAGCTATTTGGAGACGTTTTGAAGTAATATTTGAATTGATGCCACCTCTTGCAGCTGAACGTTGCTCATTATTTGAATATTATTTAAATAGTGAAATACCCAAATCAATTCAGAACTTACTTTCTTTGTCTACCGAAAATATGACCGGGTCAGATATCGTTCAAATTTGCAAATCAGTTAAACGGCGAGAAGCGATTCACTCGTTGAGCAACCAATCATTTTCTCCTCTTTTCATGTGTATCATCGAGTATTTAAAACGTTTATCTCCAAGCATATCAAATAAAGTTGATGAAAGAAGAGTATTTGCGGCACTTGCTCTAAAAACAGTTTGCGATAATGATTTTTCATTTCAGGAACTCGAGCATATTTCTGAAGTTCCTCATTCCACTATTCATAATAGATTTACAAAATGGACTCTCGAAAAATGTCAGTCGAAGATTTAAGACCTCACTTAGAATTAAAAGATCACCGAACAATAGATGATCGTATTTTTAAAGGGGGTGGCGCAAGTGGGTATACCCGCAATAATTATAATGAGCATGCTAATCATATTTTAAAACAAGCGAAAACACTTAAAAAAATATTTGAAGATGTAAAAAACAAGGATGTTAGTCGAAGATATTTTAGACTTGAGATTCCAGAGGATCATAATATCTGGAATAGCGAAGGAAAGAAAATTCAAGAAGATTTGATGAGCACTATTGTAGGAACCCCAAAGCAGAATGTTGTTCACTTAAGTACTCTTTTTGATTCTTTTGATAGTTTAATTAGGCAATTAGAAACATACGGAAAATCAAAAGATCACACAGGAAAAACAAAATTTTCTATCATAGATAGTGTTGAGAAAATTCCTGCTTCAGAAAAAATAAGCATAGGACTTAAAAAGCTTATAGATTCTAATACCTATCAAGGAGAAGCGCTATTAACTTTATTCGATGATTTACCAAGAAGTGAGCTCCCTGCAATATCCAATGAAATTAAATCTTATTTACAAGCAAATGGTGGAGATATACTTTCTGAGGGTTATTCTAATTCAGGGAAGTTGATTCGCATTAAGGCTAAGAAAGATTCAATAAAACAACTTGCAGAAGTCTTTATTTATATTCAATCAGTGGATTCTGTGGATGATATTCTAACAGATTCATCTGTTCGCGGAGAGAGAATTGAAGATTCAGTAATTGTCTCACCAAATAATTCTTCTGCTAAAGTATGTATATTTGATTCTGGAGTCGTTAAAAATTCACGATTTATTTCGGGAAGTATAATTGCACATGAAGAACCCTTTGGTCCACCTCATGAACCTACACATGGAACTTTCGTTGCTAGTAGAATTATTTTTGGCAATTCATTAAGGGACGACGTCTCTAAAGGTCATTTATATCCCGATGTGAAAGTTTTAAGTGTATGTATGCTTGGTCATGATGGCATAGGAAATCGTAGAGAAATTAAACCCGAAGAATTCGTTAAGGTCATAAGAGACACAGTAGAACGTTGGTATAAAGAAATTAAAGTTTATAATATATCAATGAACTTCATTAACAAACATTGCCCCACAGCCACAATAATAAAAGATGCCGAAGTAAGCATTTTGGCAGCTGAAATTGATTATCTAATAAAAAAATACAACGTTATATTTGTGTTAACAACTGGAAATTATACTCCAGCAAATGGAAAACCCTATCCTTTATATTTTGCGGATGAGGAATGTAGATTATTTTATCCAGGCGAATCTGTTTTTGGATTAACTGTAGGTGCTGTTTCCGATAGAGAAAACCAGGGAAGCATGACAGTAAAAAATAGTCCTGCTCCATTTACCCGAAGAGGCCCCGGATTTAATCAATTCCGCAAACCTGATTTGGTAGCCGAGGGAGGAAACCTTACTGCTAACGGTAAAGATTTTGCAGATCTGTCCGTTGCAGGGATCGGAGGAGATGGGTGCAGTTTATCTTATGGAAGTGGTACAAGTTATGCGGCTCCTCTTGTCTCAAGATCCGCAGCCAAATTATTTGAAAGTTTTCCTGATATTCGAGCTGAGCTAGTGAAGGCACTCTTATTGCATTCTTGTAGTATAAAACCTTTGAATACTTCTTCTATAGATAATGAAATCATTACTAAATTAGTAGGCAACGGCATATCTCAACAACCAATGCTATTAAATTCTGACAGATGGAACCAAAATTATATATATCAAGGTATAATTGGTTATAGAAAAATTTTACGTCTACCTATTTATATCCCACAAGCCCTAACCTTAAGAAAGGGAAGACGAAAATTAAAAATTAGCTATACTCTAGTTTTTTTCCCTGAAACAAGCAGAGTACTAAAAGAAGGTTATTGTAAAGCACATCTAAGAGTTAACCTCTCAAAACGGGATGCAACAGGAAATCTCAAACCTATATCAAACGATAAGTCCCAAAATGTAATAAATGATAAGTACTGCAGTATAGTTCGAGGAGAAAAGGAATTTTCCAGCGGTGTTTCTCATGGCGATTGGGAGATATCCATTGAACTTTTATCTCGTTGGATGTTAAAAGAACAAGAACTTTCTTTCGCATTGGTCCTCACTATTTCAGATCCAAAAATGGAAAACAACATAGATATTTATAATGCTATTAGCAATGAAACCCAAAATAGGTTTCAGGATTTTGTTGCAGTAAGGGAGCAACAGAGAGTATAGAAACCATATGGACTAAACAGATCTATACAGGATGTATTATGCAACGATATGAACAAACTAATTTACCTAAGCAGCCAAATAGTATCTACGTTTGTTGGCTAGATATAATGGGAGCTAAAGCTATTTTATCAAGAACATTAGTAGTTGGCGCGACCTTTATAGCCAGGCTTCATAAAATTTCATTAAATGCTCAATCAACATGCGGAAATAAAGTTCGCTTATATCCAATGATCGACGGTTTATACATTACCTGTGAACGAAAGGAAGATCTCGAGTCCTTTTTAAAAATGGTCTTCAACAATCTCAAACAAATTTTTATAGAAACCCCTGATATTCAGTATAAATTTATTGTTAAAGCTTCGATTGCTTTTGGACCAGTTATCCAGGGTTTTGAAATCAGGGATGAAGAAATAGTAAAGGGGCAGTATAAAGAATCTCTTTTATTTGGCATTGCAATGGTACAAGCATTTGAAGGAGAACACGAAGCTCCACCTTTTGGCGTATTTATTGATGAATCAGCAAGGGCATTTGCTCCAACCACTACATCACCTTATCCCGTTAAGTGGTGGACATGGTTTACTCAGGCTCAAAACAATGAGACTGATAAGCTTTTGGAACAACTAAAAGCTTATTTTGATTGGTGCAAAAAAAGGTCTTATGCAATCGATTATCCTATTGGTAGAATTGAACATCACTTAGAGCAGGCAACGCAATATTTTGGGTTACTAAAAAATTAATATTTTTAAGCTAGGTGAAAATATATTTTAAGGTATTGTTTCAGGGGCTTTTTTGGGGGCTTAATTTAAAATCACATTCAGAATATCTTTTAATTTCAACGAATTAACCTTTCAACTCAATTCCCGCCGCCTCCAGATATTTTCACTCCGTGAAAATATCTGATCCTGCGAAGCTAACATTCTCCCTAACTCCTACCTCTCTTCAAATTTCCCCGTAATTTATTTAAAATCGCCTTACTTGAAGCACTTAGCGCAGCAGGACTATTCGCGTGTACGTCTATCTCATCAAAAGCCTCTCGACCCCAGACAAAAAATATATTGGCTTAACCACTAATTTGAAGCAGCGACTTGAAGAACACAATCGTGGAAAATCTTTCCATACTTCAAAATATTGCCCATGGGAATTAATCAGTGCCACCTGGTTTCAAGATAAAGAAAAGGCCAAAGCATTTGAAAAATTTCTAAAAATGGGCTCTGGCCATGTATTTGCTAAAAAGCATTTTTGGTAGATGACTTCATTGTTATCTTCTAGCTGGCAATTTACTTTCTTCTCCATTTGCGTCATTAATGCTTTTTTTAATAAGTTGTAGTAGTTAATATGCATAACCGCTGAGTCTTCTTCTTTTAGCAGCTGATTCGCCGTCTGAGCCGTTATCTCTATCATGCTTTTCTGCTACTACTGGTACTGCGGGCTTTGCGAACCAACATTCTGCCGCAGGTTGTAAAATGTAAGCGGCTATGTCGTCTGAGCCGTTATCTCTGCCATGCATTTCTGCTACTACTGGTGCTGCGGGCCAACATTCTGCATCAGGTTGAAAAAAGGAAGCGACTACATCGTCTTCATTTATCGCCACTGCTTCAACTATCTCGCAAGCAGGTGCTTTATCCAATAAAGTATCCAGTTTGCCGCAGTGACTTTTTAAACCGACTCCCAGTGTATTATTAAGGTTGATCACGTTGACTGCAGTTTCTTCTGCCTGCGATTCATGATGTCCATGACAAAAAGTAAACGGTAAGAATCTCAACAAGCCTTGCCTTTCTCTATTCCACGTTATTTTCTCTATAGGAGCATCTAACTCAGAATAGGATTCTATACTCGCTAATTTAACTACGGAAAACAATTCTCCCACCTTATTTGCATCAACATACTCTTTAAATTTTTCATTGATCGCGTCAATTACAGCACTCACTTTGTTCATTATATCTTTGACTAATTCAGGATTATTATCTAAGTCACTCTGAGTGAGATTGAAATCAAATGCAAATGGTATACCAAATAAATTTGCCAGTCCTTGAATGCAATGGAATCCAATGGGTGCATGAGAATAAATTGTCATTTCTCTTACACCCTGAATCTCTTTAATGCTATACGAAATGACTTTTAACATTTTTTTATGAATTTGAACTAATTCTTCTACTTTTTTTTCTGCTTCTGCTTTTTCTTCTGCAATACAACCATTATTCATTAATTTTAACAATCTGATACCTGATTGAATGCAACGGTGATCAATAATGACTGACAAAAATTTGCTACGATCAGCTCTTTCCCAATATCTTCTAGATTCCATATCGTGATTAGACAGTAATATTTCGACCGGCACACCTGCATCATGTAATTTCTTTAAAATTTTGTAAAGAGAATAATCATCGAAGCGATCAAAAACGGTATCCCCAATGAGTCGTATTAATACTTTAGATTGCAGGATAACAATATTTTCTATAATGCTATCAATTTCTATAATATCTTCTCTTGTAAGAGAATCTATCCTTTTGCAATAAATTTCAACTAATCGATCAAAGGCAGCCGTATCCATAGATATGACCTGACGACGAATTAATAAATGAATTAATTTAATTGCATTAGCATGCAAATCACCAATCGTAATTTGATCGCCTGGTTGCGCTATATAATCTGGATCCACAGACGGATATTTAAAAATATCAACGGTTTCTGACAGATGCATTGGACCTGGTAATGCCATTGTTTCTCTTGATTAACTATCTAGTAGACTTATAATAATATAATAGAATCAATATAATATTCACCAAACTTATGACAAACGCTTATATTTCAGAGACGAATGGTAATTACGGATGTTTTGAGAAGGTCAATTCGCCTTTTTTCACTGCGACATAAATGGTATCGTGATGTTTTAAAAATACCAGTAGAAGTGCAAGATTACACTCATAGTTTTTCTTCATCCTTAAAACGTTCTGTGCGGAATTCTCCTGACCCGCGGCAGCGGGTAAATTTGCTAGCCCCGCGTGTAGTCTGCGAAGCAGACGGAACGTGGGGTTTTAGAATATAATCACGTACAAGCCGCGGTAGCGGCGTGACTTAGTTGCCCTTAAATAATAAAAATAGGATATTAGCGTTAAACGGATTTCAAGGAAGAAAAAATGAAACGAAGTTTACTAACTTACTTCTCGCTTGCTTCAACCCTTTTTGTCTTCCCTATCGTCCCTGTACAAGCAACACCTTGCACAGACGGTACCATCGTCATTTCAACACCAGGGGCAGTTGTCCAAGCAGACGCAACGCATAACTATCAATTCAATATTGCATCAGGTTCTCCAGCAACATTACAAGTCATAAACATGGCACTTTGCGGAGATACAAACACGTTTTCCATCGAAAATATCGGTAACGTAACTGGTAACCTTGTTCAGTATGAAGGAGGCCTTCACAATTATACCTATGGTGCCATTTCTCTTTTGGGCAATGATGCTATTCAATTTGTGCCTGATTCCATGAACAATCAAATCAATGATTTTTATGCGCCAATAACATTGGATGCGCAAGAAGGAACAATCACTTTTCTTCCTGCTATCAATGGCGTGGGAGTCACTTTCAGTCAGGATGTCACCAGCATTACTGCCGCGAGTATAATAGGAACTGATGCACATACCACGATGAGTATTATCAGTAATAACAGTTCACAAACCATTATTGATGCCGCCATTTCCAATGTTGACTCCTTAAATACGAGCGGCGTGGAAAGTGTGCTATTTTCAAAAGACGTCACGGTTAATAGCGTTTCAATAAATAATACCACTATTTTTCAAGAGCCGCTTACTTGTGATTTCCTTTCACTTTCTTCAAATGGTATTGCACAAATTTTGTCACCCTCTAATAATAACATCGGCACTATTAATGTAAATATGTCTACTCAAGCAACTGGACAGCTGCTGTTTGCGGACAATGGAAATGCTTCAGGGAACATTGGTGGTGCACCTGCACCCAACCCACCTCATCGTAAGCGAACACTCGAATTGTTGGAGTTTAATACCGGGGGCAATGGGAATACCACTTTAACGTTAGGTGGTGAGAATATTTATGCCAATATTGTCGTGGGTGCAGGGGGTGCAAATACAATTGCTTTCACTAACACCAATCCTCCCACAACGATAGGCGGAACACTCACAACAAATAATTCTAATAGCGATACTATTCTTTTTGCGGGTGCTGTGACTTTGCTTAATGCTGCTCAGACCACACTGGTAGCAGCAGATATTGGCTCTTCTAGCCAACCTTTTTTAGCCGTCGAGTTTGCACCAAATACCCAAAATATCTCACAAAATATTTACGCATCAACGATACAACTCGGTGGGCAAGGTACACAGTTAACGGTAAATAGCGGTGCAACGCTCTTTGGCACAGTGATTTCAACAGGCCAGAATACAGATAGTGTAATTTTTCAAGGCGCAGTCAATTTAAATGGAGATATTGGAACGAATAATAATCCTCTTCTGGAAGTCTCATTTGCCGCCAATACACAAAGTACCTCACAAAATATTTATGCCTCGACAGTTCAATTAGGGGGAGGCGGTGCGCAGTTAACGGTAAATGATGGAGAATTTCTGTCAGCTAACGTAACCTCTTTGGGTAACGGCACAGACACCATTGTATTGGAAGGGAATTCGACGATAAATAATAATTGGGGCAGTGTTAACTTACCACTTGCTGCTATCAACATAAATGGTATCCCTGGAAAAACCGTGACCTTAAATAACAGCGCGGTACTTGATACGAATAATGTCAATGTGACATCAGGGGGAACGTTTGCGATTGCCCCTGCAACCACACCGGTTATTAATGGTTCATTCACGGTTTCAAATGGCACGCTAAGTGTGGGGAGCAATGCTTCATTATCAGTGGCAGGAAATGCATTTACCTTAGGCAATAGCACAACTTTTGTGGTTGATTTAACACCGATGGGCCCGTCGGTGAACATAACAAACGGTGGCGCAGTCAATATTGGTTCATCTAATAATCCCGTGATACTAATCCCTCAAAATCTTGCGGTTCCTCTGGGAACCACTACTGTCTTATTAATAGAAAATGTGAATAATCCCAGTACCATTCATTTTATCGTCGAGAATACTAATAATGGTTTAGTGAGTTTTAACACGCCCATCGTGCAGCAAAATAACGTGTATCTTACTGTGACTATAGAGCCTGCCACCTCCATTCCTCTTATTGGGCAAGCGCGCAATTTAAATCCTATTGCCACTACGCTAGGGCTATTATTAGGTCCCAATGCGCCTGCAGGATTATTGGGAGCAGTCGTTAATGCACAATTAACGATGAGTGAACAGGAATTAATTCTTGGATTTGAAAATTTTGCCCCAAATGTCAGTAATGCAATTATTATGTCAAGCATGGGACAAGTGCCTTCATTGATTTTTGCGCCTATTCAAAACCACATTTACGCTATGGCAGGTATTGCATCCGGTGATATCACGATAGAACACGGTGGATCGTGGGCAAGACTGCTAGGGCAACGTGCCAATCAAGCAACAGAAACCACTTTTGAGGGTTATAAAGATACCACCTGGGGATTGATGATCGGTCAAGATATAGAATTGGCAGAAAATATTCTAGCCGGATTGGCTTTCAGTTTTGCAAGTACAAACATAGATATGCAACTATCAGGCAGTACCACTTTAGCTAAGAACTTTCAATTGACCTTGTATGGGGGATGGACTGCATTACCCTATTATCTTAATCTGCTAGGATTAGTTGCTTACAATCAATATGATACTGCACGAAATGTCGTTTTTGGCCCAGTAAGCTTTTACCCACAATCGAATTATCATGGTTGGCAGTTAGGGGCACAAGGGGAGATAGGATACGATTATGCGCAATGTGATTATCATCTGATCCCTTTTGCCTCGTTTTATTATGGTAATTTATCTTTAAGTGCGTATACCGAAACGAATGCAGGGACAGCAGGGGCATCCTATCAATCTGCAGATTACAACCTATTTTTACCCAGTATCGGGTTACGTCTGTTGCGCGACTATCAAGATTGTGAAAACATCTATCGTCCCCAAATCCATGCGCAGTTATTTTATAATGTGACAGATGATCCTGTGCAAACGACCTCCCAGTTTATCGGCGGCGGTCCTGCGTTTACGACCATCGGTTTAACACCTCCTCATTGGAGTTATGATGTCGGTGCGAGTATCACCACCATGCGCAAAACATCAGGCTGGATGCTCGAATTGCGTTATGATTACAACTGGCAAAGTGGATACCATGCCAGCTCAGGCTTTTTGAATGTACGATATGAGTATTAAGAAATCATTTGGGACGGTTCCTGCCCGTTACATCTTCGCTTTGTGATTTTGTATTTTCTGGAGCTTTTGCTTCTGGTTCTTTCTTTTTTTGGCTTAAGTTACGTGCAAATGTCATCGAACTTCCCCTGCCTACGTCTAACGCTTCAGCCGCTACTTTCGCGGCCGCCATTGCTTCAGGTGTAGGCTTGGCACCTTTGAGCGGTTTAGAAGCTGGTGTAGAAGTGGAAGATGCTGCTGAAGACGATGTCGCGGCAGGTGTTTTTTTATCTCGGGCTGCTTCCTTCAATGTTTTAATGGCGGGGGCACGCTTACTCTCGGTCGCTATCTTCAGTGCGGTTTTCCCTTTTGAGTCTACCGCATTAATATCCGCTTTTTGCGCAAGTAATGATTTAATAGTTGAGGTATGCCCTTGGTCTGCCGCCAGCATCAGCGCAGTACGGCCTTGCATATCTTTAGCGTTAATATCTGCGCCTAGCACGCGCAAAGCTTGAATGGTGGATACATCACCTTTATAAGCTGCATTTATTAGCGCAGTACGTCCAAGCGCATCAGTAGCATTAATGTCCGCGCCTTTCGCCTGCAACGCCTGAATAACAGGGGCGCATCCTTTCTCCGCTGCTCGCATCAGCGCAGTGCGCCCATATGCATCGGTAGCATTAATGTCTGCACCTAGCGCGCACATCTTTTGAACAGTAGATGTATCCCCATTCATAGCGGCTGCCATCAGCGGCGTAACACGTTCCAACGATGGTTCAAGAAGATAGGTACCATTTAGATATTCCGTTAGTTTTGGCTTTCCTTTTAGTGCATCTAAAATAGCATTCGTCATTTCAGGTTTATTTCCTGTGATGGCATTAGAAAAAAAATATTTTCCTAATGAAGATTCAGCTTCTTCAGGGGTGATTGAGAAGGTAGGGGCAGGTGTGTCACCCAGTTTATAAACACCAACACTCTGAATATTGCCACCTGAACTTCCTAAAGGAACCCCTACCGCTTGTGCGGAATATTTTATCAATTTAACCAAATCCTTTGTGGAAGAAACAGTGCGAGGCGCTACGTCTGAAAAATTGGAATCATAGTACAAAATATCTTTGCCTTCGGCGTCCACCTTAAAAGTAACGGTGTGCCCGCTATCAGCGGGGCCCGTTATAAGCAAATCCACAGAAACATCAGGATATTTTCTAATATGGTCGATAAGACTTTCGGCATCACGCAAAGGAAGCGATGTAATTTTATTACCATGTGAAGTAAAAACACTTTTTAATTCTGGATCATCGGGTGCTTTGACTATATTATACAATGTCTCTCTTTCAATTTGTTTTTCCGAAATTACTTCAGAAATTCTACTATTTTGAAACAAAACCAGTTGAGAGGTGAAATATTCGAACAAATCCTTTCCATTTTTAAAATCCAAACGCTTCAAGCTATCCGGCAATGACTCAACATGCTCTAATGAATTTAAATCTCCATCCCAACTTTTAATATAATTAAGCATATCAGCATAAGCATCTGGAGATTTTTTTGCGAGATAATATTGAAAAATAAAAGAGTAACCAGTGCAATTACCACCTTCATTTAAAAAAGATTAAAATTCTTTTCCATTTTTTGCATTAAGTCTACCATATTTCATTAATTGGTCATTAATGCCTGCTTGCTGCGGAAGACTTTTCATTTGCGGACCCTCTTTCTATACCAAAATAGACAGATAGGGTTGAGGAATAGTTCAAAAGATGCAGCGGCTGTGTAGCGGCAAGTTAGGAATGTCCCCTGTAAATTTAAATAGCTGTCTATAATAGGAGTGGGAAAGAAATATTATTGCACTGTATGATTTCTTCGCGCATAATTGTCGACAGTTTTAAATGTGGATAGAATGAAACATGCAAACTGGACCATCAGCATTGGCCGTAGGTGAAGAAAGCAAAGCACCGGTAAGTTATTCTTTAGAATGGGTAATGGAGCAAACGCAAAAATTGTTGTTGGAAACGCAGCGTCAACTTCAAAAATTTCAAGAAGAAAATATACAACTAAAAGCCAATGCACAAGACGCTATTTGTGCGCAGGCTGTTATAGCACGGGAGCTTGCAGAGGTTAAAAGTGAAAATGCTGACATTCGTGCAAAGCTACACGCGTTAGAAGAGGAGAATCTTAGGCTAAAAGTTGCGGTTGATATTTTGGAAGCGCAGAAGAAAGAGTTGGAAACGCAGAAGAAAAAGTTGGAAACACAGAAGAAAGAATTGGAAGCGCAGAAGAAAGAGCCTGAAAGAGAATCGCTCTTTTGGAAAACTCGGTTACAACTTGCTGAAATTCCTGGTCAGATGCTTCTTGCAGAGAACTCAGACCTAAAAAATATTATTAAAAGACTAGAATCTGAAAATCAACAAGCGCAAGAGACCATAGCAGCCCTAAACGAGAGTGTTCGGACACTAACAAGTGAAAAAGTTGAGCGTCATACCCCGCCCCTTACCATAATGTATGGATCAGCTGCACAGGAATCAGCGCCACCGCCAGAATCAGAAATTGAGTCCCGTATTACCACCATGAAAATTAGTTAGCCAGAAAGATGCGTGGTAGACCACCCATCTTTTCTTTTATCAATACCCACATCAAAATGATCTGGTAAAATCTTAATGCCCATCGCATTGCCAATTTTACCACTTATGCCAATATAACTTGCGATATGTTCATTATCTATCGTGTGTCCCTTTTGTGAAAGAGCAGTCAATACGGTGCTTGGAATACCTGATTCCGTGCAAATTACTTTCGTTTCTTCAAAGAAAGCAAGCTTAGGCGCATCAATTGCAGCTTGCATATCCATATTAAAATCAATAAGGTTAATAATAATCTGCGCGACATTTTGTGGAATAGTATGCCCTCCCGGCGTACCCAATGCTGCCCATGGCAAATTATTCTTCATGATAATAATGGGAGAGTTACTGGATAATTTATATTTCCCTGGAATAACATCCATAGGATTACCCTTGGGCTCAAAATTTGAAAAAGCCATCGAATTATTCATCCAGATCCCTGCTCCTTCAATCATGACTTTGCTACCAAAACCAAGGCCCAATGTTTGCGTAGAACTAACTATATTTCCCCACTTATCCACTACCACAAAATGCGTAGTGTTCATGCCCTCTTTAGCCGATGCAAGCTCAAAAGCGGAAGCTTTATCTTTATTAATAGCATGCGCTACCGTTAAAAAATTCTTGGTACTCAGAATGTTATTGACGATATTATTCCGCTCTTTTAGACTACCAGAGTGCGTTAAACGTACTTTAGCGGATTCTTTGAGCACTTCTGTAAGAACATGAAGATATTCTGGAGAGTTATGCTTTAATTGCTGCAAAGGAAATTGTTCCATAACACCCAAGGCAAAAAGCGCAGAAAAACCATTGCCAGGAGTTCCCATGGTATATACATCATAACCTTTATAATTTATTTTAAGTGGCGCCCACCAGTCAGCAACATCTGCGCGTAAATCTTCAATGGTCAAAAAACTGCCCGTTTTTTTCATTTGCTTATCAATAAGCAACGCAATTTCCCCACGATAAAATGGTGCTACACCCTTTGCTGCAATCAATTCATATGTTCTAGCAAGATCCTTTTGAACAAGTATTTCTCCTTTCTGTAAAGGCTGACCATTTTTACCATAAAAAGACTTAGAATAATCTGAAAATCCATCAAATTCGTGCGCAATCAATGTTGCAGTATACGGAGAAACAGGAAAGCCTGATTTAGCATAATAAATAGCATCTTTAAATAAACTCTTCCAGGGGAGCTTTCCATATTTTTTATGCATTTCATTCCATGCATTTAAATTGCCCGGCGTGGAAATAGACTTTGGCCCTTTGCGATTTTCCATAAATCCCGGTGTGGGCGCTCTCATTAAATCTGAGTTTGTTTTAGCAGGAAATTTGCCGCTTGCATTTAAATAGAGAATTTCTTTATTTTTATCAACATAAACCAGCGTTGAGCCATAGCCACCCAACCCAGACATTGACGGCTCAACAACATTGAGCGTTGCTGCAATTGCAATAGCCGCATCAAAAGCATTACCGCCCTTTTCAAGCACAGACAGTCCCGCCTGGGTGGCAAGCGGATGTCCTGAAGCTACGGCTCCATTGGCGATAGATGCTTCTTTAGAAAAAGCGGGAAAAACAACAAAAATGTGAAGAGATATTATTAGGGTTAGCCACTGTAACATAAAATTTTTACCTCTTTGATTACTTCCTGAAAAGCGCTTACAACATGTCACTTACATACATTGCTGCGTCATTTTAGCACTAGCCTTGTCTCTCTCTCGGGATTTGGCGGAGGCGTTGAACCCTCACCCTTTGCTCCGTCTGAAAATAAAAGTTCACCAGGACCTGGGAGTAGCTCCCACTCCTTCTTGTCCTCATCGTCCTTCATCGTCTTAATCGTTAAAGATAAATGCGCTATTTGAGTGTTTAAGCTTCTGATTGTTTTAGCATTGTTCATTGCCTCATTAAATCTATGTAACCACCAATCAATATCATCTATTGGCGTTGCCAAAAAGTCATCAGACAATGATTCTTCGCCAAAGTATTGTAAAGCAATTATTTTCATCAAGCGCAACCGTTCTGTTAAAGAAAGTGGCGTTTTCTCAATGGCTATTCCCAGCAAAATTCTCAACATGGGTCCTTCATTATCAGTCCGTTTATCTATTACCATGCGAGTCATAAAAATATTCAATATACTCATAGACCTAATTGAGACTGGAACAGAGACAGGCTTTACTAATTCTTGCAAAGAGAATTTTTTTCCAAATTTAGACCATAACTCGGCAAATCGTTCAATGGCAAAATTACCGTTAGTAAGTGCGCAGCTTATTAATGTTATGACTTTGAGATCACGTTCTGAATCTCCAGGAAGGGATTGCGTCAGATCTGTAAAACTCAGATTATTACCGAGCTTATCATATAGCGTGTTAAAAAAAGTAGGAAACGACCCCTTTGTTGCTACATGCGAAGCTATATACCATAGCATTGTAGTAGAGGAATGCTTACATTTTGAGCGTAAAAAAGGTAGTGTAAAATGGTTAATTAACCACACTGCTTCTACATTATGCTCAAAAAATAAACGGGTGAGAACATACAATGGTGTTGCTTTTCCCATGTGTGTTTGAAATACTTTTGTGAGATTTATGTCCGTTAAATCTTCTTGTCTTAAAGAAGAAAGCCATGTTTTCGTTTCTTCATTTTGTCCTGCTTTGTATTTTTCTTGAAGGGCGGTCTCAAATTGTTCTTGGGTGAAAGGACCAGATAGTGACATACAGTTTTCCTACTTAAAAGTATAATAAGTTGGAAGATTCTAACAAAGATATCCGGTAGCCTCCACCTATAAGAGCGTTGCTTAGCGCTTGCGTAGTCATTTAGGAAATAATTCATCGAAAAATAGTTATTCAACAAACAATTATTTACCCACTATTGCCATAGAATTTTTAATCTTTGTTAGGTAATATTACAAATTAATGCTATTATGCGCCCGTTCTAAATAGCCGACAAAAGGTATGCCATGAAAATATTTGAAGAAATTGCCGCAGGAAACAAGACTTTTATCAGTGATGCCGTTGAAAAATCAGACTTTAATGTAAAAAAGGAAGATGAATATGGTCAATCTCTTCTTTTATATTCACTGCGCGCAAGGCAAATAGAAATCGCAAATCTATTATTAACACGTGGATGCACACTAAAAAATTTACATGAAATCTTACTAGTTCCTGTAACCGCAGAATCTGCAAAATTTATTATTGAAAATACTGAAAAAGTTTTTGTGCAAAGAGAATTATACACCTTATCGGAAATTTTAGAGGCTTCCTCTCTATTAGAAACCATTGCGGCGCTTGGAGAAAATATTGAATCAATTAACAAGGATAGCCTAAGAGCGTTTCGTCGCTTTCATAATACCTTAAAATCACCCCAATCTCCTTTTACATTAGCATCATCTTCACCTTTCTCATCCACAGTCACTTCCCCGTCACCATCTTCTTCTTTCATATCTCCATCTCCCTCCCCATCCTCTTCACTGCGAGCCAGTACACCAATGAGCGCTAGTCGATTATCTCCGATTAATCTGGAAGCACAAAAAGAACTCTCACAGTCATTGTCCGGACGCTCTGTGTTGAGAGATAGCAATGGTGATGCCGTTTTAGTTTTTAGTAAACGTAATTTGATAGGACAAGGATCAAACGCAGTAGTGTATCGTGGCATTAGCATTCCAAACGGTGACTTACGGGCAGTTAAAGAACTTCGTACTGTTGTTGACAATGATTCTGATATCACTCCCGAAAGCAGCTACACAAGCAGCTACACAAGCAGCTACGGAAGTAGCTATGAAAGCAGTGAAGAAAGTGACCACCATGAGGTTGAAGGCCGAAAACTTTCCCCCATTCAAAAAGAAGCATTAATGCTACAAACTGCAGGCCAATATTCTGAAGTTATCGACGAAAAATATCTAGTATTGAATTACAAAAGCGGCCCTAATTTAAAAGATTATTTAGAAAATACCCAAAGAAATTTTACAGACAATTTAGAAATCATCATTCAATCGCTTATCGCTATTGAAGATATGAGCAAACGTAAGATGTGTCACGGAGATATTAAACCTGCAAATATAATTTTGCATAATGACAAATGCACATTAATTGATTATGCTTGCGCAGTACACGAATCTGAAGCGCATGAAATCCGCTTACAAGGTTCACCCTTATATATGTCACCAGAACTATATTTGAAACACAAAATTTCTACAGCATCCGATGTATATGCTGCTGGCATATTAATTTTAGACATTCTCGTTAAAAAATGCAAACTAGATGGAAGTACTAACATCATGTTAAAATATAACGCCGTCTTAAAAAAAATCAAAAAAGGTCAACCAGTAGACGTTATTCCTTTCATTGCTCGCGCCTATGCAGACGTATTAGAGTTCCCTGCAAATGACCTCATGAAGAAAACAGTTAAGCATATCAAATCGATGATTGACGTTCGACCCAAAAAACGCCCGTCCATCACTGAAAGTTTACAATTCTTTAAAGCAATAGAAATACTACACATAAACCAAGAATTGCCATTCTCTATAATGGAAGATGCACAAAGTGTTCCTGCAACACCAGCACTATGCTTTAATTTTTCTCGAACTTTGGCATGTCCATTAGAAACGCTATCCAAACCTCATAGCAGAAAACGCAATTTAACCGCTACCATATAGCTATGCCTATTTCCTAGCGCGATAGATTTTTAAAAGCGTGTTAATCATGGGTGTTGCCTCATCTTTTTTCATGATGCGATTATTGGTAAACCTGCAATTGATAAGCCGAATGTCTTGAGAAGATGCTTTTATAGGAGGATTTAATTGCGTATCATTGACAAAAATAGCACTACCATGAAAGCTGGCATTGTTTATAAAATCGCAGTTTGTTATCGTTACCTTGGTAATTCTGGCATTTTGCGGCTGTAAGAATTCATTTGGTCCGCCCGCACGTATATTGATAGCCCCCCCTTCTGCCGCGACATTATTTTTAAATGTAGAATCCATGATTTCAAGTACAGAGCCATCTTCTACATAAATAGCCCCCCCAGCAATACCCGCATTATTTTCAAAAACCATTTGATTAAGTGTAATTTCAGAGCGTGCAAATATATATAAACCACCTGCATCATCATGATAATAAACAGGAACCTCATTGGGTTTTAACGGAAAATTCACAGGATAATAAGGTGCACTAATGGCATTGCCATTACGTACGGTAAGTCTATCCAGTTTACTCTTCACCCCTTCCAGGGTAATATCATTACCTGCAGAAATGACGTGCCATACTGAATAACCATCTAATTCACCATCTAAAATAGTCTGCGTTAATTCCAAATCACTTACGCGCTCACTTTTAGATTTTTCACTACCTTGAAATCCGCCATAAAGATTAACATTATTTACCAATTGAAACGTTTTTAAGTAACGATTAAATTTCGCAAAATTATCTTCATAATGCACCAAAGTCTTGTCAATCGTGACGCCAGGGTTATATTCTTTTAAAGACATTGCCCCCGCATTCACAACCAACCCCTGTTTATTTTTAGGACTATACGTTTTTGTGGGCTTATAAACACCTTTTGCAATCCAAATCTCATCTATAGATTTATCCTGCTCGGCATGCGTCAAGGCCTCTTGCAAAGTAAGATAAGGCCTCTCCCAGCAGATTCCTTTGCCTGAAGTTTTGGCATTGGCATCAACACAAAGCGTTCTTGCATAATTACTATTTGGTAAAAAAACCCAAATGAGCGCTACCAGCACTGTGCAATATTTGTTTTTCAAAGGTTATCTCCATCCCGCACTACATTTTAATACTTTGTGATGGATTAGGAAACTTTAGCACCAATAAATGTTTATAGACTAACTAATGCAACACATTAGATTTTTGGCGTTTTAGTTGCTGCTGGTGTTTTAGGCTGAGTGGTTTTTGTCTGGCTAAAGATTAATGGTGCTTTATTCTCAAATTCTGCAACCCTGCTTTTTAAAGTAGCATTGAGATCATTAACATCATTGAGTTTCATCTTGAGAATATTTTTAAAAACATCTGCATACTTATCTTTTCTAGGAACATTTTCCACCGTAATATGAGGGATCTCTTTAATTTCATGCTCAACAATTTTAATTTCATCATTAAATGTATTAATTAATTCCTTAATTTGTCCAATATGCGCATAGGATTTACGTGGATCATAATCTAATTCAGATATTAACTCATTGATTTGAAAAAACATGGAATCAAGATTAGCGGCATGCTTGGCAAATTGATCTCGCATCTGTTTTAATTGTGAATAATCCTTATCAACAAACCAATTTTTAGCCACCATAGGAAAATGCACATTATCTGCGCCGGTATTTATCAATTTAAATAATTGATAATCTTCTTTCTCTGTCCAAGCCAACAACGTTTTGGTTTCCAGAGAGCCTTGAATAAGATGAATAGCAGCCCCTTTGCGCAAGAGCATAAATGTCAAATCTCGTTGATTGTTATTAACCGCCTCAACCAGTAGTGCTTTACCTATGAGCTGCGCGCCATAGTTCTCTACGATCTCTATTTCAGGTTGAGTTACATTACTAGGTTCTGTACCTGGAGGCGTCAGTTTATATAATGCAACACTTGAAATATTTACCTTCAATGCCCCCCAAAATAACTTCATTAGAAATTGAGCTTGACTTAGCTTTGAAAATACGCTGAGTGAAGTTTGCAAAAATTCTTGCGCTTGCATCGAATTTTGCATGAGTGGCATTTTAAATTCTAAATTTGAATCATAATAAATTTTACCGTTATAAATGCTAATTGCATGAGAATACTCTTCCATTTCCCGACTAATACCTATATCCAAAAACGTATCAGGCCACTGAGATGAAAACTTTAGCAGTTCAGAAAACTGATCAATTGGGAAGTCCGTCGCTTGCAAATTAAATATATTTTGTAGATGTAGACCATCTCCGACAATTGCCCATTGCTTTAATCGATCATCCGCACTATTTGGTGAGTCAATTAATTTTCCAGCCTCTGTCGATTGAAATAATGTTAAATCATTAATAAGCTTAAACAATAAATCATCACCATCTTTATATCTGTTTTCTGCCTTTTTAGCATGATTAATTTCATTAATTTGTAGATCATCTTTTGCAGACAGGGACTCAAGATTTTCATCCCAGCTAGAAATATAATCCAATATTTTCCAAAATTCTTGCGGGTGTCCAATGCTCTGATAATAGGCAAAAAGAAATGCCCATCCATAACATTGTCCTTCATCTTGAAGAATACCTTGCGGATCTGCTTTTAATTCAAGAAAGTCTAGGGAGTAGCCTTTTAATCTGCAATATTTAATTAATTTCTCATTTATATATGTCTGGGAAATATTCCGTTTTCCATAATCAGGATGTGCTTGCGGATTTTTATACCCAAAAGCAATTAGGCTTAAATCATCCTTCAGTGAAAAACTATAGTCTAGTGCACGGGCTCCAAAATTGTTAAATAGTTTACGGTTTGCGCCATGCGCAAGTAACGTTTGGATAGCATCATTTTTACTATTCATTGCAGCATAATGTAGCGCCGTTTCATGATTTTTATCTACTTTGTCAATTTCTGCTCCGCTGGCAATTAATTTATGCAAAATCTCAACGTTGCCAGCTCTAGCAGCACTATGTAGCGGCGTATTACCAACAATGCTAACATGATGAACATCTGCCCCCCTATCTAAAAGACTTGTTACTGCAGTAGCATTATTAGCCAATGCGGCAAGCTCTAATGGAGATTGCGCTTTATAATTATCAAGTCTGACGGATGCTCCCCTTTGTAATAAGATCTCAACAATGTCATTTTTTCCGAGCATAATGGCATGCTGTAACGGAGTGTTACCTTCTTCTGAATCATCATGAATATCTAAGACATCTTTATTAACTGCGCGAATATAGGCGATATCATTATTGCGGATTGCATCAAAGAGTGACATAGGTTGCCCCTGATTAAGCCTTTGATAATAAGACTCAATCAGGACAACATAAGTTCAAGTGAATTTTTACCTAGTGTGCACTGTGAATTTAATCAGAATTTCTTTCTGTTATCGTGCCGTCCCGTGCGTTTTGCATCTTCACGTTGTTTCACTTCATCCACAACATGTTTAATACCTGATTTATGGTGTTCAACATTGCCAATTTTACGCTCTAAATCTTGACTTACCGGGCTTTGCCTTAATGGGTTGTTTTTATCGCGTTTATCATGATGTGTCATAATTTTTCCTTACATACTATTGAGGACTATTTTTGACGTGGACTTCTTTTGATATATTCATTTTCTAATTGACGAATCTTTTGTTCCCTAACATCTTCATTTTGAGATAAATTTCTATTATTATTTTGTGGACCATGCTTAGGAGCATTGGGCGAGACATCCTGCTCTGGCAGATTATGCTGATGGTGTGGCTTCTTATGATGTTGATCTTCTTTTTTATGCTTACCCATTACCCGTCTCCTGTAAATACAATAAAAAAGCTTGCCCATAGGGTTATCGGCCAAATTTATGGTATAAGGATTGGTTTTTTTTATAGGGGTAATTAATTATTTAAACAACTAAATAAAATGACAGCTATCACTGAAATTCTTAGTATAATAGTATTGACCCTCACGTTACGTAATACTCTATTGTACATATGTCAATCAGGAGTACATCCAATGGCCTATACCGTAAAACAGTTAGCAAAGCTCTCAGGTGTCAGCGTCCGCACTCTTCATTATTATGATGAAATCGGACTATTGAAACCTGCATATAACGGTGAAAATAATTATCGTTATTATGAACAAGCGCAACTCTTGCTATTGCAACAAATTTTATTTTATAGGGAACTGGGTTTTCAACTGAATGATATTCAAAATATTCTGACTAGTGATAGCTTTGATAAAATTGAAGCTTTGCAATCACACAAGAATATTCTTAGTCAAAATCTTGACAGAACGCAAAATCTGATCAAGACCATTGATAAAACAATTGCACATTTAAGGGGTAACGTTAAAATGAAAGATCAAGAATTTTATTACGGGTTTGAGTCTGAAAAACAGCAGCAGTATGAAAAGGATTTGGTTGATAAAGGCTTTGTCAGCAAAGATCTAATGGAGGAATATAAGAAAAAAACCCGACAATGGAGCCAACAAGACAAAGAGTACTTCTTCAAAGAAGCAAATGAGATTAATCAAGCATTAATTGTAGCAATGCAAAATAATCTCAAACCTGCGTCTCCAGCAGTACAAACCATTATACGCAGGCATCATACATGGGTTGGCTGGCAACCCACCAAAGAACAATATATTGGACTAAGTGAATTATATCAAACTCCAGAGTTTAGGAAGTTCTATGAACAGTTGCATCCACAATTGCTAAGCTTTATAGTCGACGCAATGAAGATTTTTGCTGAACAAGAATTATCTTAATCGGGTACGAAGTACCATAGAATGAATGCTCGGCTTACTCTGACAGTGTAATAATTTTTTTACACTTTCTTGGTAAGCCGGCAATATTGGCTGGCTTGGTACTTTTAATACATTAGGTTCAACATAGTTTTCAATTTTTGTATTATTATGTGACCATAAGCCATGTGAATCTTTAGATTTTCCTACGTTCTCAATGACTTTATCCATTTCTTCTAAGGCTTGCTTAACCGGCATCGCCCCACCAACACCCGCTCCCATACCCGTATCAACTAAACCCGGGCTCAGCGCAAAAAGCACAGGCCGCTCAGAAGCTAAATTTCCATTTTTAAGCCAAGTTTGCGTTACAAAAATATCCATGTTACGCACTGCGGAGTTACCTGCTGCTTTACTCATTCTGTAAGGGTGGTAACCACCACTTGCATTATCAAGCGTGCTACTAACGCCGGAGCTCATATAAACAAATACACCATTTTTGCGAGTAAGCATTATGGGTAAAAAAGTTCGCATGACTGAATCAACGCCATAGCAATTGACTTTCATGGCAAATTCACGTTCCTGGGGAGTAATTTTATCAGGTGTGGTAAATGGAACTTTATATCCTTTTGTACCTGCATTATATATTATATAATCAGCATCCTTTACTTTGTCAGCAAGCGCTGTAATATTCATTTCATTGGTAACATCACATTCAAGAACATTTAATTTTTTAGATTTAATATCAAATATAGCCTGTGAATTATCTCGATCATGATAGGTTGCGGTAACTTTATAGCCTTCTGCTAAATAATATTTAGTCCATGCTAAACCTAATCCACGATTACCACCAATTATTAAAACATGCTTCATAGAAAACCCCCTGCGCTTTCGTCATTTTTATCCAAAGATTTCTCAATTAGAGACATCACAGTCACAAGTGAAAAATCAGGACAATAACGTGGATATAATAAATATGAGATTATAACCGACATTTATTACATACAATATTATTTTTCCCGCATAAGCATTCATATACTTTTACCACAGTCAGAACAAAAACTAATAATGCAAAAATAAATTTGAATATCCTTGGAATCTTCCATTTTGTTGTATTATAATTACAACACATCCACTAGGAAGGAGCTACAAAATGCTTTTTGGAGAATTTTTTAAGAAACTAAGGTTAAAATCAAATATGACGCTTCGCCAATTCTGCGAAAAAAATGGTTTTGATCCTGGCAATATATCAAAGTTAGAAAGAAGCATATTGCCTCCGCCTCATTCTCCCGAAAAACTTTATGCTTATGCAATAGCTTTAAATATTAAAGATGGAGATGATGAATATTTAGAATTTTTTGACCTCGCCGCAGCTTCAAGTATGAATTTTTCTGTAAATAAAATCTCTGACCAAGAACTCATTAACAAATTACCCGTTTTATTCAGAACTCTAGACAATAAAGAACTTACAATGGAAAAATTAAACAGAATAATTAACGTAGTAGAAAAAGAAGTCAAAAAATAATGTATCTGTCGTACCTGCAAATAGAACAAAAAGCTGTAGATTTTTTAAGTAAATATCATCCATCAAACACAATTCCTATTCCAATTGAACATATCATAGAAATTGTGCTTGAGCTTTCTATAGTACCGATAAAATCTTTATTACATGACGAAGCAATTGATGCATTCCTTTCTCATGATCTATCCACTCTCTATATTGATGAAGATCATTATATGGGCCAAACTAATCGCTCACGATTTACACTTGCCCATGAAATTGGGCATATTGTATTACATAAGGATTTCATTAGACAAAAAGTTAAAACACTAGAAGAATGGAAAGATAAAATTTTGGGCGCAGGAACCGGTACTGCTTATTACGAGACCCAAGCTAATCAATTTGCAGGTTGCCTATTAATGCCAAAACCTCAGATTATTAATGCATATAAAGAAAGTGAGCAAAAGGCGCGTAAGAAGTTTAAAGAGCAACATATGCAATTTCCTGAATCTCAAAACCTTATTTCCTTTATTGCAAATGATATTGCGAGAATTTTTGAGGTCTCCAGCAAAGCGGCTGAGATTCGTTTAAAGAATGTTCTACTTGATATGATTCCTGCTTAAGTTACAAAATGAAATGCAATATTGTCAAACATCTGCGGATCCCACCAATTAATGGATGTTTAATCAATAAATCCATCATGTTGTCGCTCCCACAACTGGGCGTAAAGGCTCTGCGCTTTGAGCAAAGATTTATGATTGCCTTGTTCAACAATATGGCCCTGATCTAAAACTATGATTCTATCCATTGCAACCAGCGTTGACAAGCGGTGCGCGACCACAACCGTGGTTCGTGCTTTCATGAGTAGATTCAGGCTTTCTTGAATAAGTGCTTCCGTATGAGAATCCAAAGCACTCGTTGCCTCATCCAACAACACTATGGGGGGATTTTTTAAAAGCGCATTGGCTATTGCAATACGCTGGCGTTGGCCACCGGATATTTTAAGTCCTCTTTGCCCTACTAAGGTATTATACTCTTCCGGCAAACTCATAATAAATTCATGAATATGTGCTTGCTGTGCAGCTTGTATCATGTCTTCTTTTGAAGCATTCTCAACGCCATAAGCAATATTTTCTGCAATGCTTCTATGAAATAAACTCACATCTTGCGGAACCAGCGCAATTTGATGGCGTAAAGAACTTTGCTGCAAAGTTTGAATCGGGTATCCATCAATGGTAATAAGTCCCTTTTGCACTTCATACAGCCTTAAAATGAGCTTCAACATTGTCGTTTTTCCGCAACCAGATCGGCCCACAATTCCCACTTTTTCACCCGACTGAATATCTAAATTAAGATTATCTAAAACATTTCTTCCTGGCGTATAGGCAAATGAAACGTTATTAATCTTAATCTCGGCCTTTTGCAACGCTACCATTTTGGCATCTTGTGAATCGACAATGCTTTGCGGCACCTGCAGTATGCTCATGCCTTCAGATAAAGTCCCCAAGCGTTGAAAAAGTTCTAAAAACTGTTTGCCTAAATCATGCACCTGTCCAGACATACTCCAGGTTAGAGATAAAATAAAGGCGAAATCACCCGCCGTCACCTTTTGATAATAAAAGCCTACTAACATTCCAATCAGCATTAATGACATAAAAAAGGATATTAAGAGCCCATGGCCCAATCTGGCACCATTAAAATGCGATTGCAACGATTGATCTTCTTGCACGTAACGCTTAATCGCCGTATCTAAACGCGCGGACTCTTGAGATCCTGTTGCATGGGTAATAACCGCCGTCATATTACTTAGACTATCAACCAGCTCCCCTTGCAAATGACTTTTACTGGCTGCAAAGGTTTTAGCTATCGCTTCTCCTTGCAGAGCGTTTCGGTATGAATAAATGCATATACAAAGTGCCCAAGCCCAAAATACGATGGTAAAAAATGGGCTCACCATGGCCAACAGCGCACCTGAAATCAATAATGCCAGTAACGTCGCAATATTAATATTTAACAATTGAATTGCACTTTCCAATCCTTCTTGGGCATTAGAAATTCTATTAGCAAGAAGACCACTATATTGGTTTTCAAAATAGCCATAAGATTGCCCACAAAGATAGCGAAATAGTCTATCAATAACCGCCGCCTTGGAAGATGGAATAGATTTGGCAAAGCTAATGCCAAGCACATAATAGAATATATTGCGCAGCACATTAATAAGGATGATTGCCGCCACAGGCCAACCAACAGTCCAAAATGAAATTTCTAACCATGAAGTCAGACTTTCAGATTGATTAAGCAACAAACTCTGATTTTTATTTTGAATCGAATCCACCAATATACCTAGCAAGTACGGTGAAGCAGGATAGGTTATTGCCCAGAAAATGGAGCCAAGAATAATCGTTGCGACTGCTAATGGGTGATTTTTAGCATATTGCTTAAATAAATCTCTGGTGCGAACCATAATAATTTTCTCTTGGTTAATCTAATGTTTTGATGATTATATTGAGTGTGTCAGTAAAAGAGGCGCTATCCATACTTTGCGTATTATCAGTATTAATAGTAAGCGAGGATATTTCATCATATAGGCTGTCACGCTCACGATGCAGTTTATCTAAGAAAACTTTACGATCAGCTATGGGAAAAAGTGGTAGGGGGTGTGACATACGTTCTAATTGCACAGGGGTACTTACAGTTAAATAGACTACAATTTCTGACGCTAATAATTTTCTATTCTTTTCCGTTGAGATAATACAACTATCCGTTACTACAACTATTTTCTCTTTACTCAGTTGATGAGCCAATATTTCAGATTCACATTGATGCAGCGCATCTTCTCCTTGCTTACCAATAATTTCATTTAATGTACGTCCCACAGAACGCTCTAAGCCAAAATCCGCGTCAATAAATTGCCAGCCCAATTTATCAGCCAGCGCTTTTCCAACTAATCCTTTACCTGCCCCCATATGCCCTATTATAAAAATGCGTTGATGTTTACTCATGATGTTCTTCTCCAAATTTAGAGTTTGCTTTACTTATTATACTTCCTCTAAGCCTTACGTATTGGGATATTTTTTAGCATTAAAAGTAATTTTGTCTTTTTGATGCACATTTATTTCTTCAATCCCCTCCTTTACTCATCAAATAAATTTCGTTTATCTGCATTCTTTTTCATGGTTCGTGGCCTTTTATAGTTTTTGAGCTTTAATCAAAAACCCGCATCTCACCCTGCTTAAATAATACAAATTCTTCTTCAGAAATATTGGCTTGTTTAAGCGCTTTACGCAAATCTTCCTGAGGCTGCCCAAGCGGCTCGTCCGTCAATGCAAATGTCCCCCAATGAATGCCCAGTGATAATTTGGAACATACATCAATATGAATTTGTACTGCTTCTGCTGGGTTGACATGTTGTTCCTTCATAAACCATCTGGGTTCATAACAACCAACTGGGATTGCCGCAAAATCAAAACCACCAAAGCGAGCCGCAATATCCTTAAAATCTTTTGAGTATCCAGTATCACCTGTATAATAAAAACTAAAATGCGGCATTTTAACTACCCAGCCACCCCACAATGTTTCATTTCTATCCCAATGTGTTCTGGCTGACCAATGTTGCGCTGGCACAAAATAAAATTCAATATTGTCAAATATCTGCATATCCCACCAATTAAACGCTCTGACATTATTGATCCCCTGTTTTTGCATCCACAAATCAATGCCTAAGGGAACTAAAAATAAAGGTGAGCCACCGGGTTGCAGCTGCAGCGCCTTCACCGTATGATAATCTAGATGATCATAATGATTATGAGAAATTACCACAAAATCAATATGCGGAAGTTCTTCAAGGGATAAGGGTAAAGGCGCTTTTCTTTTAGGCCCAAAAAATGTAACCGGTGATACCCTATCTGAAAATACCGGATCAGTAAGAATATTCTTACCACCCACTTGCAGTAACAAAGTGGCATGGTTGATCCAAGTAACCGATGTTTTATCTTGGTTAGCCTTGAGCCAAGCAATATCTGGCTTTACCATCGGCATTAAAAAT
Source organism: Gammaproteobacteria bacterium (assembly GCA_013288185.1). Taxonomy (GTDB): domain Bacteria; phylum Pseudomonadota; class Gammaproteobacteria; order Berkiellales; family Berkiellaceae; genus Berkiella. The sequence continues at coordinate 5,030 of JABDCK010000015.1, read as the reverse complement.
TCTGGCTTTTTAACTTTACGCAGCCTCCATCTTTGATACATCCAACGTACAAGTTCCTTAAAAGATTTTCCGCCAGGAGGCGCATAATTATTGCTAAACATATTTTCCAAGACTTGCAAAGCTATTCATTTTTGCTTGTTTCAAAAATATCTCTTGTGCAATACGCACATTTTCACCCTTACCTAACCATGCCGCCATACACGGTTCCTGCAGCGCACGCGCAAAGGAAAAACTCAGATTCCAAGGTAACGATGGTTGGACTTGATGCATTGCATTCAGATTTTGCGTAGCCTCAAGCGGTGTTTGCCCGCCAGAAAGAAAATTAATAGTAGGAACAGCGGCAGGGACCGTGCGTTTTAGCATGGTAATCGTTGCCTCTGCTATAGCTTGATGATTGGCTTGCACTGTGCAATCCTTTCCTGAGGTAACCATGCTAGGCTTTAATATGATATATTCTAGCAATACCTGATGCTTATAGAGCTTATGAAAAACACAGTTTAATACTGCTTCGGAAACATTAAAACATTGCTCCAATGTATGTGTGCCATCGATCAAAACTTCTGGCTCTATGATGGGAACTATGCCATTTGCTTGGCAAATAGCTGCATAGCGCGCTAAATCTTCTGCATTGGTTTGTATGGCCAACCTAGAGGGAGTCTTGTCTGTAATGGCAAAAACCGCACGCCATTTTGCAAAGCGCGCCCCTTGTTTTTTATACGCCTGCAATCTTTCAGCAAGACCATCCAATCCTTGCGTTGATTTTTCATCTGTCCCAGGAAGCGAAACAAGCCCTTTATCCACTTTTATTCCAGGAATAATTTGATTTTGCTTCAGCAGTTCAGGAAAGGAAATTCCCTTTGATGTCTTTTGACCCAACGTTTCTTCAAACAAAATAACACCCGCAATTGCTTTTTCTAAATCTGGAGTGGTTAATAATAATTCTCGATAATTTCTACGCGTTTCCTCAGTGCAAGGTATATGTAAAGCGGCAAACCGTTTTGAAATAGTACCTATACTTTCATCCGCGGCAAGGATTCCTTTACCGGCAACTGCAAGGGCATTAATGGTAGATTTCAGCTCGTTCATATCGTTCACAAAACCTCCAGCTATAATAAATCTTTTCTCAAAAAATAAAAAATGGAATCTTTCTCAAAACCGTGCCTTTCAAATTCTACAAAATACCCCAATTTTTTATAAAATTCTAGCGCTTCCCAATCCATCGTATTAACTGCTATAAATTTACAATTCTGTTCAATGGCATATTGTTCTGCTGCTTGCATTAACTGCGTGCCATAACCTTTGCCACGCAATGCCGCAGTAACCCATAAATTATCTATATATAAGCAGCCATATAAAGTATTACCATTACAACCACCTTGAATTTTATTCTCTTCATCACGAATATAAAAAGCAAAAAACTCAATCGGTTTATGGCCTTTAATAACTTTTGCATTTTCCATAAGTGCATCATAAAATATTTGAATATCTTCACAATGCGGATTTTTTTCAAATACCAGTATACACTTTTTGGACATGTGTTAAACCAACCGTTCCCTGCAAATCAAAGGCGGATATTGCTAATATTTTATGCTTTGCCGCGGATTTAGTCCAGCAAATTATAATCTAGCCACCTTTTGACTTAGGTGGCTTTGGTTCATCATCACTATTTCCAAAAGCATCTCTCATCGCGCTGTCAGCCTCAGCATCATGCTCTTCTTGACGCTTGCGTGTTTCCTCTGCTTTACGTTTCTCATCATCCGTTGGACCATACCACCATTTACTAAACCATCCTCTTTTTTCTGTAGCCTTTTGTGGTGTTTGCGGCTTTGGCGGACTTACGTGTTCTTCTTTTTTTGGCACCGTAAGTAAAATGGCTAATTTATCCGTTGAAGGCGGTTCTGGCTCAAGCGATGATGCTTGTTTTGCTACGGGTTCCCTTGGCGGTGGCATTCTCTTTTGCATCTCTGCTTCTATAAGATTTACTATTTCCGTGTATTTAAATAGTTTTGCAAATTCTAAGGCAGTACACATTCTTGCATCTGGGTCATACCCTTGCGGCGTAAATCCAAGCTCCATATCAGGCACAACACTTAAATCCGCACTACGTTCTAATAAGCGTCTAACCGTATCCACTTGATTCATTCTTACTGCCATATGGAATGGCGAATCTCCCGATTTATCAAGAATATTTACATCAGCTCCACCGGCAAGTAATGCTTCTACCATTTCTGGATTGCCAATAGCCAAATGCAGCGCCGTAGTTTTCATGCCGCTACCATCCAATAGATTGACTGTATTACCGCGCGAAATTCTAATAAGTTCTTTAGCAGATTCAATTTGTCCGCAGCGCACCGCTTCTTGCAATACAGTCAAACCTGATTCAGAAATTGCATTTCGGTTTGCACCACTAGAAATTAAAGGTGCAATGCTTGCAACATCTCCGGAAATTACTGCTTGTAGTAATTGTGCATCTCTGAGAGAGAGTCCGGATAATGCCTCATCTTGTTTAGCTGCCTGCTCACGCAATAGTTTTACCAAACCCTTATGATATATTTTGTCAGAATCCTCAGCGTGTTTTAAAGGTGTATCGCCAAGAATATCTCGTACATAAACATTAGCATTATAGTGAAGAAGGATTTGCACCAGGTGCTTTTGTCCTAGATCCACCGCACTATATAAGGGCGTTTCACCATCCCTATTACTAACATCAGGATTTATACCCGCCTTTAATAAGGCCTCCATTACTGTTGGTCTATCCCAGATCGCTGCTATATGCAATGCGGTATTGCCTCGCGCTCCTTTAGCATATGGATCTGCACCTTGCTTTAGCAATTCACGCACTAAACCTGCATCACCTTCTTCTGCAGCTATTAATAATCTGGCATCCAAGCTGGCATCTTTCTTTAATGGACTGTGCATTTCTGTCTCAGGCATTTGTGATTTTTTTCGTTTTTGATTTTCTTCGCGTAACAAATTGACAATTGCAATATCACCCTGATCTTGCGCTAACAAAAATGGTGAAACTTCGTTGTTATTTTTAGCAAGTATGTCTGCACCATGTGCCAATAATAGTCTGATGAGTGGAATATTTTTTTCTTCAACAGCCTTATGTAAAGCGGTATCATTTGACCAATTACTAACAATGGAATTCACTTTAGCCCCATGGGTTAATAAAATTTCAATTACAGCAAGATTTCCACTAGATACAGCAAGCGCCAAAGGTGTAAAACCATGTTCATCTATGGCATTCACATTAACTCCTTTGGCAATTAAATCTTCTACCATCTGTATATCGTTAATATGTGTGAATAATTGAAGCTCTAGATTATTCGCATCTGCTGCTTTCTTTAGATCTATTCTGCGTTGATATTCCTCTTGCAAAACATCCACGGCATTTTGAGCGCGATCAAATTTTGCCACTTCTAATGCAGTTTGATTATGACCATTCTTTGCATCTATATCAAAACCATTTGCAATAAGATAATTAATAATAGCAGGTTGATTTCCCTTAGCTGCCCAATGTAACAAGGTACTGCCATCACGACTAACGGCGGTTAACTTCACCCCTTGTTGCACAAGTTTTTGAACCTTATTTAAATCACCTTCTTTTGCTGCTTTAAATAATTGTACGTTAGGTGTTTTAGCATTCAATTCTAATAGTTCAAGAATTGTATTATCACTGCCATACATAATAGCATATTGCAAAGAAGCATCATCAACGTTTGCACCCATTTGAATTACCGCAGCAACTACTGCAGGTTGACCCGTATCTATGGCATGTTGAAGCGGCGTTTTTCGTTCTCCTAGACCATCAGAACGTCTTCCAGCCATATTTACATCAGCACCATTTCTAGCACAGGCTTGAATCATCCCAACATCAGAACGATTAATAGCAATGATTAATGGCGTTGTTACTTCACGATTATATGCATTAATATCAACACCACACTTTACCAAATCCTCAACCACATCAGACTCACCCAGTGCACTTGCCACATGTAATGAAGCAACATTAAAGTCATCAAAATAGTAATCCTTATCCATACCCTGAATCGTAAATCCCTTAGCCGCTAACACTTTAATTGCTTCTTTTTCTCTCAAACGAACATGTTTTGTTAACAATTTTGCTTTGGCAATATCACTTGTCAAGTCTATGTCAGGCTCTATTTTACCTAATGCATCATGACGTGTTGGCTCTTGCGTCGCACGGCGTTCCAATGCTTGCAATAGTGGTAAAATTGACAAATGAAATGCTGGATTGTGAATATTATCTTTAATGAGTTGCTCAAGCTCCCGGGTTAAATCGTGAAACTTCTTATCATCTCTTGAAAGAGAATCCAATTCTTTAATTATTGCAAAAGCACGGATTTCAGGACCCCCGGTAGCCATAACAACTCCCTAATATAATGAGTATATTTTTATGACTAACAGAATTTTTAGAAGTTCATTAAATTTACATGCTTTTCTATAAATATAAGCAGTTGTTAGGATACCCAGTCTGATGCAGGATACAATGAGTAAACTTTAGATTTGCGCTTGGCTGCACAGGGAAGTCGCTTCTTTTTTTTAGGTTTTTCTATTGGTTTGTCTATTTTTGGTTTGCTCTTTTTGTCATTGTACATTGGCGTTAATGCCGTTGATTGACTGAGTGGTACCTCTTGACAAAGGGCTAAAACATTGTTGATACGAATCATTGCCTCAATAATTTCTTCCCGTGTGATTGAATAGGAAAATCTTAGAACCGGTTTAGCAAATGAGAAACACATCTCTCCCGGGATAGTATTAAGATCCGTTAAACAATAAAACGCATTCTGAAAATCCTGACTTGATTCTAGTTTAACATTTCCTAAGAATTTTCCTTTATACCTAGAGAAATCAATTACTAACATAAAGCCAGCCGTTGGATTAACTAAAACGGATAGCTCCGGGATCCCCTTCTTAATATCAAATGGAGTATTTTTAGTTATTCGCATGATTTCCTTTTTATTTGCCTTTTCAATTTTGGCGTTATCAATCCCATAAATCATGAC
>JABDCK010000014.1 GCA_013288185.1 Gammaproteobacteria bacterium | reverse complement strand
GCAGACTCGCTCTACCCGGGGCTATCAAATGGCACCCCTGCTGGGGTGCTAAAAATGCTAATATTGCATAGTTTTATTAATAGATTGCATCATGGGGACTAGATTTTTTCACCTAAGTAGTTAATATAACCCCATTTGTCTAGAGAGAGTTTAACGATGTCTACTGACTTAGATTTGCATGCAGCCGCGCAAGCCGGTGATTTACCCACCGTCATAAAACTGCTTACACAAGGTGCCAATATCAATGCAACCGATATTTTTGGCATAACTCCCTTACATCTAGCAGCCATGTATGGACACGCGCCAGTAGTAGCCTATTTATTAAATAAAGGCGCCAAAGTAAATATTTTAGCGTATGAAAAACCGGAATATGGTAGTCTCTCTTATTTCACCCCTTTAGATTTAGCCGTTCTTTATAGCCCCAATACTGAAACGATTGCATTATTATTAGAACATGGTGCACGCCCAGATCATTGGGGAGTACTGATGGATAAATTAATGTCTGCTGCTTTAACCGCAGGAAAATATAATGATTATGCGGCTTTTGATTTAGCATTAAGCAAATTTGAAGTATTAGCTGAAAATTCTCCACACGGACTTTTGATGGAAGAAGGTTTTGGGATAGAAGAAACCCCGGTGGTTATGTATTTGCAAAATTATGCCGCGCAGATGACCGATATAACATGTTATGACCGCACGATGGCTGCAGCGCAGAATATTTTAGCATGCGATAAATATGGTTTAATGCAAAATAATAATATTGCTAAAATTTTACTGCACGTTTTCCCGTCTGATCATACTTATACTTTTAAAATAGGGCCGTATGAAACAACCATAGAAGCCGAAGGGCATTTTTCGCTTTATACGACAACCTTTGCTGCAGAAAGTTTAGCGACTTTTACCCAAACATTATCAGAGGATCCCTTCAAGCAAAATATTTTTGCACAGGTGACAGAGACTTTTGAAACCGCGGCAACGACCATGCAACAAGCAGGACTTTATGCCACTTCTGAAACTCTCTATCAAGAATATGTAAGTGGTAAAACCATTTTATTGCCCACCGGTTGGGATGGTCATGCCATTGATGTTATTTTAGATAAAGATTTAAATTTAATATTGTTTGCTAATGGCGGCGATCAATACTCAGCGCTCAATCCCGGTCTGATGGCATACCATCCGCAAGTGAATATTGAAGTAAATGATATTTATAATATGCTCAACAATACCGATATTATGGATATAGAATTTAAATATTATTATGATTTAGGATTAACCTTTTGCCCGGAATATTCTTTTGTCACGCCAGGACAAGAATATGGCAATTGTGCTTGGAATAGCCAACTGATAGCAGAGCAAGCGTTAATATTTTTAGAATTGAAAAAAGTTTTCCCTATTGGTGATGACGCGCTCACATTAGCCACTACGTGGTTTGCTGAATTAGAGAATTTCCAACAAATGAGTATTTTAGAAACCTATGCTGAAAATCCAACTTTATTTGACGCAAAAACAGATCAGCCATTAAAGATAGATGAAATATTAGGTAATGACCTAGGTTTCCAAATTGAATCCCACAGCATGCCATCAATAATTTTACATCCGATTTTACCCACCCATGATGAAACTCATCTGACTATATTATAATTGATCAATGTGAGTGGTTTTGGTAAAGTACGCCAAGCACAGAACATGGAGAAATACGGCATGCTTTTAAGATGGCCGGTGTTGTTACGTCTATTCATCCCCCTACTCGCATTTTTCACCCCCAATGCGTGGGCGGATTACACCCTCAATATGACCAAAGGGGTCTCATCCATCAGCAGCGGTATTTACCATTTGCACATGACCATTTTATGGGTGTGTATTGGTATTGGTGTGGTGGTTTATGGCTTGATGATCTATGCCATCATTCGTCACCGCAAAGCCGCAGGCTACCAAGCCGCAACTTTTCACGAAAGTACTACCATTGAAATCATTTGGACGATTATTCCTTTCTTTATCTTGATTATGATGGCCGTACCTGCCACCCGTATTCTTATTCAAATGAGCGATACCTCCAATGCCGCAGTTACGATTAAAATCACTGGGCATCGTTGGTTTTGGCATTACGATTATTTAGATGAGGGTATTAACTTTTTTAGTTATCTTTCTACGCCTGAAGATGAAATCAAAAATCTCGCCCCCAAAAATGCCCATTACCTCTTACAAGTGGATAAACCATTAGTGGTCCCGGTGGGTAAGAAAATTCGTTTCCTCGTAACTTCAAAGGATGTCATTCATTCCTGGTGGGTCCCGGCACTAGGGATTAAGAAAGATGCCATCCCTGGATTTATCAATGAAGTCTGGACACAGGTTGATGTTGAAAACCCTGGTATTTATCGTGGTCAGTGCGCCGAATTATGCGGCGCTAAGCATGGGTTTATGCCCATTGTCGTTGAAGCAAAATCGGATAGCGATTACGCGCAATGGGTTGCCGAGCAAAAGAAAGCACAAGCCGGGGCGAACGTTGATGAAAATAAACAATGGACGCTAGATGAACTGATGGAGCGCGGTGAAAAAGAATTCAATATGGTTTGTGCAATGTGCCATCAGACCTCTGGCAAAGGCTTGCCACCCACGTTCCCTTCTCTGGTTGGCAGTGCGATTGTCACGCATCCTGAACATAAAGTAGAACATATTAGACAAGTCATTTACGGTAAAAACGCGATGCCACCCTTTGGCGAGCAAAAAAATGACTTGGAAATTGCTGCCATTGTCACTTATGAGCGTAACGCTTGGGGTAATAAAACCGGCGATGTTATTCAGCCAAGTGACGTCAAAAAAGTACGCGCTGAGCATAAGAAATAGCGAGGGAAAATCATGACACACACTGAACATGCGGACCATCATCATGGTCCAGCCAAAGGATTGCTGCGCTGGGTATTTACGACTAACCACAAAGATATAGGCACGCTGTATCTGTGGTTTAGCTTTATTATGTTTTTATTTGCTGGCTCACTTATTATGATAGTGCGCGCAGAACTTTTTAAACCGGGCGAGCAACTCGTCAATCCTGAGTTTTTTAATCAGCTCACCACTTTACACGGGCTCATCATGGTATTTGGTGCTGTCATGCCTGCATTTGTTGGTTTAGCAAATTGGCTTATCCCCATGATGATTGGGGCACCCGATATGGCACTGCCACGTTTAAATAATTGGAGCTTTTGGTTATTACCCATCGCGTTTACTATTTTAATTAGTACCCTGGTTCTGGAAGGATCGGCCCCTAACTTCGGTTGGACTTTCTATGCCCCCTTATCCACCACCTTTGGTCCACCTTCAACAGATTTCTTTATCTTTTCTGTCCACATTATGGGGATATCGTCCATCATGGGCGCTATTAATGTCATTGCCACCATTTTAAATTTACGCGCACCAGGCATGACATTAATGAAAATGCCCATTTTTTGTTGGTCATGGCTTATCACGGCTTTCTTATTAATTGCCGTAATGCCCGTGCTTGCCGGCGCGGTCACCATGGTGCTGACCGATCGACACTTTGGCACCAGCTTCTTTGATGCGGGTGGCGGTGGCGATCCGGTTATGTTTCAGCATGTTTTTTGGTTCTTTGGTCATCCTGAAGTGTATATCATGATTTTGCCAGCCTTCGGGATTATTTCACAAATTTTACCAACCTTTACCCGCAAGCCCTTATTCGGTTATGCCTCCATGGTCTATGCGATATCCTCCATTGCTTTTCTTTCTTTCATTGTCTGGGCACACCATATGTTTACTACCGGCATGCCCGTGGCTGCAGAGCTTTTCTTTATGTATGCCACCATGTTGATTGCGGTGCCAACCGGCGTCAAAGTCTTCAACTGGACTGCAACCATGTTTCGTGGCTCATTAAGTTTTGAAACGCCCATGTTATTTGCCTTGGCCTTTATATTTCTTTTCACCATGGGCGGCTTTTCTGGCTTAATGTTAGCCATGGTGCCTGCTGATTTTCAGTATCAAGACACCTATTTTGTCGTCGCGCATTTTCACTATGTACTCGTCCCTGGGGCTATTTTTTCCATTATGGCGGCAGTTTATTATTGGCTGCCTAAATGGACCGGCCATATGTATAACGAAACTTTGGCCAAAACCCACTTCTGGTTATCCTTTATCTCCGTGAATATGACTTTCTTCCCCATGCATTTCTTAGGGTTAGCGGGCATGCCACGCCGCATCCCCGATTACGCCTTACAATTTACAGATTTTAACCAGCTGGTGAGTATCTCCGGTTTTATTTTTGGGGCTAGCCAGTTTCTTTTTCTCTTTATTGTCATTAAAACCATTCGCGGTGGCCAAAAAGCAACCAATAAAGTATGGGATGACCCGCATGGTCTAGAATGGACCTTGTCTTCACCACCCCCTTACCATAGCTTTGCAACCCCACCGGATGTGCGATAAAAGGCATGGATATCACTGCACGCAAACGTGTCAAAAAACAAGTCATGATTTTACTCATGATTGTTATAGGCATGTTTGCATTTTGTTATGCACTGGTCCCACTTTATAGCGTTTTTTGCAAAGTCACAGGTTTAAATGGCAAAACAGCCGGACAAACAGAATATGTGGCCGGCAAAGTGGATAAAAGTCGCACGGTGACCGTAGAGCTGCTGGCAACGTTGAATACGTCACTTTCTGACAAATCTGGAGAATTTAGACCCATCCACAAAAAGTTTGTGCTGCATCCTGGCGAATATGTCAGAACTTCCTATTGGGTAAAAAATCTCACGGCGCAACCCCTCGTTGTCCAAGCAATTCCCAGTGTTGCGCCGGGGCTTGCCGCAGAGCATATAAAAAAAGTAGAGTGTTTTTGTTTTATTCACCAGCCGTTAAATGCCTTAGAAGGCAAAGAAATGCCGTTGGTCTTTACGGTGGACCCTGCTTTACCCACTAGCATTAAAACACTGACTTTAGCCTACACTTTATTTGATGTAACCCATCGTTAGGGAGATTTGCTTATGGCCTCTGAGCATTATGAACATTATTACGTACCACCCTCCAGCCACTGGCCCATTATTGGCTCTGTAGGCATGGGCTGCATAATGACGGGATTTGCCAATTTACTCCATGGACATCCCCTTGGGCATTATCTATTTTTCTTTGGCTCTTTTTGTATCGCCTACATGATGTTTGGTTGGTTTAGTGATGTCATTCGTGAAAGCAGAAAAGGACTGTATAGCGCCCAGATGGACCGTTCCTTTCGCTGGGGAATGGTCTGGTTCATTTTCTCTGAAGTCATGTTTTTTGCAGCTTTTTTTGGAGTCTTATTGTATGTGCGTCAATTTTCTGTGCCATGGTTGGCAGGAGAAGGTGATAAAACCGCAACCCATTTACTCTGGCCACAATTTAAAGCTACTTGGCCACTCTTAGTCAATCCAGATCCAAAACTCTTTCAAGGCCCCAAAGAAATTATGAATGTCTGGGGGATCCCGGCATTAAATACCTTGCTGCTGCTTTCCAGTGGTGTCACCGTAACGTGGGCACATTGGGGCTTGGTTAAAAACGCAAGAACCCAGCTCGTGCTGGGGTTAATTTTAACCGTAGTCCTGGGTCTTACCTTCTTGAGCTTCCAAGCGTATGAATATTATGAAGCCTATGAACATTACAACTTAACCATGGCTTCCGGAATTTACGGCTCTACCTTCTTTATGCTCACCGGTTTTCATGGAGCGCATGTTACCCTGGGCACCATCATGCTAACGGTCATTCTCATCAGATGCCTCAAAGGCCATTTCACGCCTAATCATCATTTTGGGTTTGAGGCGGTGGCGTGGTATTGGCATTTTGTGGATGTGGTATGGCTTTTTCTGTTTGTGTTTGTTTATTGGTTATAGGAAAAAGCGCATGGGGCTTTAACCACCCCATGGCAAAGCTAATCCATAGTAATATAAACAACATTAACGATAAACCAATTCGCAATGTCAGCGCTTTGGCTGCTTTCTCAGGGTTTTCCTGTCTTTTGAGAATATAATACAAAGCTGAACCTAGGGCGATTAAAATGCAGGCCATAAAGGCAAGAACGACAAATCTCATTAATGGTTTCCTTATACTTTGTGGCTTTACTTTACTGTGTGGCCTTGGGTGCTGGCAACTATATCGTGGCCATCAAAAACAACTGTTGCTTACACAAGCACACACTGCTCTACAACGTATGCCCTTATCTGCCCGTAAGCTCTTAACACAAAAACCCAGCGCAGGGTTACGTTTTACGCCAGTGGCCTTTAAAAGTCATTATGATAATGCACATACTATTTTGCTAGACAACAAAATAAAGAATGGTCAGGCAGGATACCATGTTCTGATCCCAGCCCACTTAGATGCGCATACGCTGATTTTAGTGGATCAGGGTTGGATACCACTCGGTCGTTCGCGCAAGGTTTTACCACAACCCACCCCCATAATAGGTGAAGTTACCATTGAAGGGTTGCTGGATTTTGCGTATCGTAACCCCTTTGTTTCTCAAGCAGTGGAGTCGCAAACCCTACAATGGCCATTACGTATGCAACAGCTAGAGTTCGCATGGTTAGAGCAATGCTTAGGGAAAACGATTTATCCTATGTTAGTTTTATTAGATTCTCCACCCGTGCAAGAAACGCTTATGACTCCTGCACGCCACCAAGGCTATGCCGTACAATGGTTTGCATTGGCGGTTACCTTGCTTTTATTTTATTATTTCTTCGCCCGTAAAGTGAAAAAAACATGAAGAAAGCGCACCCCACATTAATACTCTTTCTTTTCTTCCTAACGCTGTTAGGTCCGTTCGCATTTGCCGTGGTATTGGTTCAAAAAGGGTATGCGCATCAATTTCGATTAAAAAATCATGGCGATTTAATCACCCCGGTACGCAACCTTGCTCCCGTTAAAGAAGAATTAGCCAAAACGCTTGCCGGCAAATGGTGGTTGGTAATGGTAGGCCCCGAACAATGTTATCAAGGATGCCAAACCACCCTGTATAACATGCGACAAATTCGGACCGCTTTAGGTAAAGATGCCCCGCGTTTAGAACGCTTATTCATTCATCACCCCCATTGTCCTATCAGCATCTGTGAACAACAATTTATGGAACAATATCCTGAGATGCGCACCATTAAACTCTCTTTAGCAGAATTTGAACGTTTATTTATGAATATTAATGGAGAACTTTATATTATCGATCCCAAAGGGAACCTAATGATGCGTTATGAACCCAACAGCCCCCCCAAAGATGTCTTAAGTGATCTGAAACGATTACTGAAAGTATCTAAGATAGGTTAAGGATTATCTAATGCATAACCCTTCCGTCATTGCGAGCGTAGCGAAGCAATCCAGTAAGAAACTTTCAAAGACTGGATTGCTTCGCTACGCTCGCAATGACGGATTCTGTACAAGTACGTCCATTTGGTTATCTCGTTTATCGCTCGCAAGTCTTTTGCTCGCTTTTGGCGTAATTCTGCTCGGCGCTTATACGCGCTTAGTGGATGCCGGGCTGGGCTGCCCCGATTGGCCAGGCTGCTATGGTCAACTCATTGCCCCCACCACTTTACAAGAAATTAGTGCAGCGAATGCTGCATTCCCTGCAAGTCCTGTGAATGTGAGCAAAGCGTGGACCGAAATGACGCACCGCTATTTTGCACAATTACTTGGCAGCCTCATTCTACTTTTTGCAGGGCTTGCTTACTGGAAACGCCAATCGCTCACGTTACCTGTCTGGTTACCAGGCCTGTTGGTGGTTTTAGTAATTTCTCAAGGCATTTTAGGGATGTGGACGGTTACGCTACGGCTCTTACCTCTGGTGGTTGTCAGTCATTTACTAGGGGGTTTTACCTTACTGGCATTATTGTGGTTGTGTTGGCTTTTTTTACGTTCACCACAACCCCATAAAGCGCCGCGGTTTTTGACCTTCTTAGCCCCGGGGCTGTTAATCATACTCTTACTACAAATTCTATTGGGCGGTTTGACCAGCGCAAATTACGCTGCGCTGATTTGTCCCGATTTCCCCACTTGCCAAAATCAATGGTGGCCCACCATGACCGGCAAAACGGCGATTCACATGCTACACCGCATAGGCGCCATCTTTACACTAGTATTCGGTTTGCTATTAGCCTTTCGCTACTATCCTGTCAAAGCACCATTAAGTCTATGCTTAGCCTTGCTACTATTACTCCAAGTGTCTTTAGGAATTTCTAATATTGTTTTTTATTTACCCTTACCTATCGCCGTAGCCCACAACGGCGTTGCCGCTTTATTACTCTTAACCTTAGTGACGATTAATTTTAAACTCTTTCGTGCCAGAGGCCTGCATGTTTAATCGTGATTATTGGGAACTGTGTAAGCCCCGAGTGGTTGCTTTAATGTTATTGACCGCGTGGGTCGGCATGCTCCTTGCCTCTCCTCCAGAGATTTTCCCCTGGCAGGCTTTTTTCTTTGGAACCATTGGCATTGCAGGCTGCGCGAGTTCTGCTGCCGTTATTAATCATCTGGTTGAGCGACATATTGATATTCATATGCGCCGTACCCAACACCGCCCCATTGCCAGCGGTAGAGTCAATCCTATTTCTGCGTTGATTTTCTCATTAATCTTAGGCACAGTGGGACTTGTCACGCTAATCATTTTTGTTAATCCTTTAACTGCGTGGTTAACGCTTGCCAGTTTATTAGGTTATGCCTTAGTGTATACGCTTTTTTTAAAGCGCGTTACCCCACAAAATATTGTCATTGGTGGTGCTGCTGGCGCCGCTCCCCCGTTATTGGGCTGGACCGCTGTATCTAATGATCTTTCTGCTTTCGGCTTATTATTAGTTTTGATCATTTTCACCTGGACACCCCCTCATTTTTGGGCCTTAGCCATTTATCGTTGCGAAGATTATGCCAAAGCCAAATTACCCATGTTACCGGTAACCCATGGCATTCGCTTTACCAAATTATGTATTTTGTTTTACATTGTTTTACTGATCGCAGTCTCTGTCTTGCCCTATTTAATTGCGATGAGCGGGATAACCTATTTGATTTGCGCATTGGGCTTGAATTGTGGATTTTTATTTTATGGCATAAAATTATTTTATACAGAGGATGTGCGCGTTGCACTGCATACTTTTACTTACTCAATCGTCTACTTGATGGCTTTATTTTTAGGCTTTCTCTTAGATCATTATTTACCCACACTTTTGAGAATATTATGAAAAAACATGCTTTATTTGTCGTACTTATTATTGGTGTTGCCTTAATCATTGGCATTTGGCGTGATAACCAAGGAGCAACGCATAATGCAGAGCAGTTTTCAACTAGCCACTTTCCGCAAGCACAAAAAGTCCCTCAATTTGAATTAATGGATATGCATGGCAACCGCTTTACCAATGCGCAACTCCAACAACATTGGACTTTCTTATTTTTTGGTTATACTGCCTGCCCAGACATATGCCCCGCCATGTTAAATACCATACAAAAAGTATCCCAACAGATTGGTGGTCAGTTCAATACGCAATTTGTTTTTATCAGTATAGACCCCACCCATGATACCCCCCAAAACCTCAAAGAATACTTACAACAAGAAAAATATCATCACACGCCGATTATTGGCGTCACGGGTGCCTCAAACAAATTGCATCAATTAGCCCAAGAACTCGGAGTTCATATTGAGCATGGAGAGGAAATTGAACATGGTGGTACACTTTTACTAATTAATCCTGAAGGTAAAATGACTGCACTTTTCACGCACAATAAGAGTGACCCACTCACCATTGTGCAGGATTTCAAGCAAATCCTGCACCACTACGCAAGGAATGCTTAGCGTGTCGTTCTGTATCCGTTATCTGTGGACTCGATACCGCCCGTCTGTGTCTAGGAAATGTAGGTAAAAATTCTGCTCTGCGCTCCAGCGCAGGCGCAGATGCAGATGCAGGTGCCATATCCCTTTCAAATTCATGAGAAATATTTTGCATTACTTCCATTTTTTCTTGTGTAAAACACAGCAATCGACTAAGCCCTAACCCCGCTACAGCTCCCACACTGATAGCAACTCCGGCAAATATCCAACCATGATTGCCCATATACCAGACAATACCGCCTATACCGACGCCAAGTGCCATTAATAATATATCACGTGATCTTGAGATTTCTGCCCTAGTTACTTGATGCGTTGTTTTTTTAAACTGACTGGCTTCTTCAATTAGTATTTCTGATTCAGATTTTAATTTTTCAATGCTTTCCAAATTACTAATACTTCTTTCCAAACTATTCTTTAAATCATCACTGATTTCATCCACTTCTCTTTGTATTTCTGCAATTTTTACGCGATCTTTTCTCGCTTGTTCTCCAGCGGCAATTAATTTTTTTACGGAATCAGTTTCAGAATCACTGTCACTACTACCATCACTGTAATTTTGACTAGCATCAGTTTCCATAATAGTCTCCCTTTTGCATAGACAATACCATTTATTCAAAAGAGAATAATTTTGTCAAGAGACTGAAATTTTATTCAGCTTAAAAGATGCTTGGGGTTCCATGGATATTTTAGTAAACATTGGCTTTTCATTTTTTTGTGCGTATGCGGGTGTAAATGTTTTAAAAGTTTGAAAAACTTCCAAAAGCGCTTGGCCACTTTCTTGAGGTACTGCAATTTGATTATCACAAAAACTTAAATTCCAATAATAACGTTGCGTTGCAGCGCCCCCAATAAAAGTGCTTAACCCTGCAATCAATGAAAAAAATCCGGCAATCACTGAACCCACAGATAACGTCAACAGATATTCCCACATGAACATAAATGCATAATAGGAAGCAATCGCTAAGGTGGCTAATTTACAGAGCGTCATGAACGTATTCTGTAAACTAAATTTAAACCCCGCTTTGCTCTTCCAAGGCATATAAAAAATCCAACTGAGATCTCTATAAAGCGCTTCCGCTTTATCAAACATATCAAATTCATTGCCCGTAATTTTTGCAAAATACATAACTATTGCACCCAGCGCTACTGCCCAAGGGGAGCCAAATATCACAAAAGAGGCACTTAAGGTCACAAGCCAGGCTAGCCACCAGGCGCTAAAATGCAAAATCTTTTCTAATGTGGATGCTTTTTCCGGTGGGTTTTTTAAATTAATATAAATACCACGTGGTGGACTGGATTGCTTTAATACCAATCCTTGCACTGTATCATCATTCTCATCTACTACCATAGGGAGATTTTTAAGATAATCCGGGATAATGCGCAATTTAGAAATGGGGGTTGGCAAGGCGAGTTTATGATCGCGCCTATAGTAATACTCTTGCTTTACCCTTTTTACAATATCTGCCTCATGTAATGAAGGGACAACGGCCAATTCAAAAGGAGATTTGTCAGGCGGTTGATTTTGCAATGAACCCATTGGAGCATTGGCGAGTTCATAAAGCTCCGGGATAAAACTGCCTATCGGCGTAATTTTGTTACCCTGTTTAAAATAAAGCGGCACATACGCAATATAAAGATAACGCGTGGGAGGCGCTGCATTCTCAATATCAAACCATGACGCAAAAACGGCGCCAAGGGCGCCGTTTTTGGGAATTTTAGTTTGAAGTTTCTTAAAAGCCATGCTTTATAGCTTCATGCCACTCGAAGCTTTTGCTGCCACTTGCTCCAATAATCCTTTTTTATCCGGATTGGTTGCAAAAGCAGCTGCCGCCGCGGTTAACCATACTTTAGCATCTGCTTTAATATGATGTTCATTGGCTGCTTCTTTAACAGGTTTAAGTATTTCTTCCAATTGCACAAGTATATTCTCTTTTATCACAGACTGTGCAGTAGGAAGTGCATCTGCCATTTCTTTGGTTACGTTCACTTGATTATCTACAAAGCTCAAATTCCAAAAAAAGCTTTGCGTGAAAAGTCCACCGACCAAAGTAGTCAATCCAGCGAGCGTAGCAAAAAACCCAGCAAAACCTAATTGTGCTGCTGCCATGCCTGCGCCTGCAACCCACGGTAAAGCCATGATACCCGCAAACGCTCCAACGGCAGCAAAATAAATCGCCACGCCTAAGCCTGCCAATTTAGCCAAAGTCTTAACGGAATTAACAAAGTTAAATTTATAGCCGTCTTTCGATTTCCAGGGCGTATACAATAACCAACCGCTATAACGCGTTAGCCCTTCCGCTAAATCAAACATGGCAAAGTCAGAAACCGTTTTCTTGGCAATAAACATCCCGGTTATGGCTAATCCTGCGACTACAGGACTGATAATTCCTGCTAACGTCAATGCAGCAGAAGCACTCACCGTTAATAAGAAAGAAGCCCAAAGACCCGCATAGTGGAAAACAATTTCTCGCTTACTCAATTTATCAATAGGATTATCAATATTAATTTTTTCTACATAAATGCCAGTCAATTTCAAACCACTCGCTTCAATATTCTTGAGATAATCTGGCTCAATGCGATATTTAGAAACCGCAACGGGTAATGCTAAAGCATTATCACGACGGTAGTAATATTCTTTTTGCGTATGCGCGGTTACCGCAGCAATGGCTTCTTTGCCTACATTACTGATGGGCACTACGGCCAATTCAAAGGGTGTTTTACGTGTGCCATCTGCACGATGCAATTGTGCATACAATTCAGGTTTTGCAGCTTTGAATGCTTCTGTGGTTTCATATTGTTTTTCTGCAACTTGGCACTCAAGCAACCCACCCTCTGGGGCATTGGCTAAATTATACATTTCTGGTACAAACGCGCCGACACATTCCCCACCTCGCTCTAGCGTCCCATAGGACATACCGAGCTCACGCACCGTTGGAGGCGCATCCGCTGGCTTCCATCCTTTTAATTGGTTAAGCGCCAATCCTTTTATTTCACCTAAAATTTGTTTTACTACATTTGCCATATCCGTCTCCTCCTACTACAACTACTGTGAACTGCCATAATATTCTAGTGTGCTTCCCCTCAAAATACACTACCAGACTCTCAACACTAACATGGTCTTTTTAGCATTGCAAAACAAATTAGTTAATTTTCTCAAGGAAATCTATTTAGTTGATCTACTTATTACTGTTAAAACTAAGATCCCCGCTGCCACCACTACCATGGCAGGCCCGGCAGGAACATCCCAAAAATTGGAAGCCGCCAGCCCCATGGCAACCGCTATTGCGCCAAAAAGGCTAGCAAAAACAGCCATTTGTTCTGGGCTCTGCGCCCACGGTCTTGCACTTGCGGCAGGAATAATTAATAACGCCGTAATTAATAATACACCCACAATTTTAATCGCAACCGCCACCACGATGGCTAATAAACAGGTATAAACCGCCTGCACTTTAGCAATAGCAACGCCCTCTACTTGGGCCAATTCTGCATGTACGGTTATTCTGAGTAACGATTGCCAAACCCGTGTAAGTAATCCTAAAACGACAATGCCACCCAGATAAATTACCACCACATCCTGCCAACTGACCGTTAAAATATCGCCATACAGAAAACCTAATACATCCACGCGCACTTCTTCCAATGCCGCCAAGGCTAACAAACCTATTGCTAATAAAGTATGCGAGAGTATTCCTAATAAGGTATCACTGGCGACTTGAATACGTGCTTGTAATTTTAACAATAAGGCGGCAACCAATAATGCAATAGCGCAAACCCCCAGCGTGATATTCACGTGCAAAGCTAACGCTAAAGTGACGCCTAATAACCCTGAGTGCGATAAGGTATCGCCAAAATACGCTAAGCGCCGCCACACCATCAATGCCCCCAAAGGACCTGCGATAAGGGCAACCCCTATGCCGCCGAGCAAGGGTGGCAATAGCCAATATTCACTCATCAATAACATCCCCATGCACATCATGATGATGATCATGACGATGCGTATAAAAAGCTAAATTTTGCGCGATACTGCCAAATAAAGCCGCAAAAGCCGGATCGCGGCTCACTTTGTCAGGGTGCCCAGAACAGCAAACATGCTGGTTTAAACAGATAACCATATCTGTTTGCGCCATCACCACATTCAAATCATGTGAAACTAATAAAATAGTACAATGGTGCCGATCACGAATACCTGCAATCAAGTCATAAAGCTCACCCTGCCCCATTAAATCAACTCCCTGCGCAGGCTCATCCAACACTAATAATTCCGGTTGCCGCAGTAACGCTCTGGCCAATAAAACACGTTGCAATTCCCCACCTGAAATTGCTTGTAAGGGGCTCTCTAATACCGCAGCAATCCCCACTTCTTGCAAAATGGGGCCTAAGTCAACCTTAGGCTGTCCCAATTGTAAGAAACGTTTGACGGTTAATGGGAAAGTAGGTTCCACGTGCAGTTTTTGCGGCATATAACCAATCCGCAAAGCCCGCGCATGACGGACTTTGCCCTGCGTGGGCTGCACAAGCCCAATAATTACCTTTAAAAGACTGGTTTTGCCGGCGCCATTGGGCCCAATAATGGAGATAATTTGTCCGGACATCAGCGCTACATTCACATTATGCAGAATTTGACGCTTGCCTACGGTTAAAGAAACCCCTTTTACCTGAATGAGGGGCTCTGAAATGGTTGGCCTCATAACTTTTACCTTGGTCGTAAATGTGGTAAATTCTACCACATGAGATTAACACTTGTGTTCGCAATTCTGCTTTTTGGTTATAGTACGCTTAGCTATGCACAGGCACCTCGCGTCGTGGTAACCCTTAAACCCCTGCATTCATTAGTCGCAGGGCTGATGATGGGTGTGGCAACACCACAATTACTGCTTCCAGATGGCGCCTCACCCCATACGTATCAGCTGAAGCCTTCCACCTTGAAACAATTACAACAAGCAGATTTAATTATCTGGGTGGGTCCTGCTTTGGAATTGTTCATGGTGAAAGCACTCCATTCCGTACAACCTCGACTGGGTCTTATCACCGTATTGGATATTCCACATTTACAAACATACCCTCAACGCCATGGACGTCAATGGCATGATCATGCTGGCCATGATCATGGCACGGTTGATCCGCATGTTTGGTTATCAACGGATAATGCACAAATCTTTGTGAACACTCTCAGTGCTTATTTAACAAAAGCCGATCCCCTGCATGCTAAACAATATGCAGAAAATGCCAAAAAATTAACTAAAGAAATTGCGGCGCTTAAAACGCAATTACAAACGCTATTAGCGCCGGTGCACAAACAACCTTTTTTGGTTTACCATGATGGTTATCAATATTTTGAAAAAGAATTTGATTTGCATCCTGTGGGCACTATGATGGTGAACCCACATCTACCATTAAGCGCCAACGGTCTTAACGTTATCAAAACATTAATTAAAGACCATCATGTACATTGCGTTTTTCGGGAAACAGAATTTAATGATAATATGACGCAGCAATTAGGTTCACTTTCGGTCAAGATTGCAGAATTAGATCCTCTCGGCACCCGCTTCCCGCCGGGGCCAGAAAATTATGCTAAAACTTTAGTTCAAATGGGCACTACTTTACGAGAATGCTTAGAAAGAAAATCAAACTAACCCATTGGTTATTTAAAAAAGCTTTAAAGCAAGCCTCTCGTTCACGCTGGCGGATTAACCATTGTTGATATCCTATCAATATACCAGCGGTAAGCACCCAAAACCCACTCAACAGTAACCACAAACCCAAGGCACTTAACTGTAATAGCAGGATAATAATTTTGTCATATCGGCCAAATAAAATAGCCGTAGATTTAATCCCAATTTTTTTATCATCCTCTCTATCAACCATCGCATACAGCGTATCATACGCAATGGTAAATAAAAGGGTTGAAAAATAGAGTATCCAACAAGACAAGGGTAATGTTTGCGTTTGAGCGGCATACGCCATAGGAATGGACCATGCATATGCCGCACCTAATATCACTTGCGGAAAATGCGTATAACGTTTCATGAAAGGATAAAGGAGCGCCAACCCAACCCCCACAAAGGATAATATGACTGTAAAAAAATTAGTAAAACAAACAAGCATAAAAGCAATCATTAATAAGCCACCCAACAGCCATTTAGCTTCCTGTCGTGAGACTTTTCCGGTTACTAAAGGTCTATGTTGCGTTCTTTGCACATAAGCATCAAAACGCTGATCTGCCAAATCATTGGCCACACAGCCAGCGGATCGCATCACCACGGTTCCCAGAATAAATATCAAGACTATAGGGGGGGAAGGATGACCATCAGATGCCAACCATAATGCGGCCAATGTGGGCCATAATAAAAGAAAAGTCCCAATCGGCTGATGCAAACGCATGAGCAAAGCCCAGTTATGATAAAATGGTGGAATGTGTTTTTCCTGAATATTAGTTTGCATTATGACTTTAAACTCTATTGTTATTATTGGCACAGGCCTTGCCGGGTATAACCTAGCCAAAGAAACCCGTAAAATCAACCCTACGGTACCTTTAGTATTAATCACACAAGATGAAGGGCATTTTTATTCAAAACCCATGTTATCAACGGCATTAAGCCAAGGTAAAACACCGCAAAATTTAATTATTACTCCTGTGGATACCATGCGTGCGCAATTGAATGCCACCATTTATACCCAAACCAGTGTTCAGCATATTGATACCGCTTTGCAACAAATTTTCCTGCAAACACCGGTGGGACCTGAAACACTTACTTTTAGCCAATTGGTATTAGCACTAGGCGCGATTCCACGCCCTTTGCCATTATTAGCAGATATTCATCATTACCGCATCAACAATCTTGCAGACTATACCACATTTATGAGAAATTTTGAGGATAAAATGCCCCTCACCATTTTAGGAAGTGGTCTGGTAGGTTGCGAGTTTGCACATGATTTTGCAGAATCGGAAACCCCACTTCATATTATTACGCCTGATGCTTATCCCTTAAGTGCATTTGCGCCACCACCCGTTGGAGAAGCAATCCAGCAAGCGTTAAGTATGAGAGGCGTGCAATGGCATACGCAAACCGTATTATCCAATGCAATTATGCATAAAGAGAATCTCGCCTTAGAGTTATCCAATGGGGTGCAACTTAATACTAAAACCTTATTATCCGCAATTGGCTTGCAAGCCAATGTGTCACTTGCGCAAAAAGCGTCGCTTGCGGTTAATTCCGGGATTGTGGTAGATAGATTTTTACAAACCTCTCATCCCCACATTTATGCGCTGGGAGATTGCGCTGAAATTAACGGAAAATGTTTGCAATTTGTCGCGCCATTATTACAATCCGCCCGTTGTTTGGCGCAAACGTTATGCGGCAAGCCCACAGCACTTACCTTACCCTTGGCACCCATTGTTTTAAAACTGAGTTCTCTGCCAGTTATCCTTTTTCCGCCATCAATCCACATTGAAGGACAATGGCATTTTGAAAAAGAGGGTTTGAATATTAAAGGATTATTTTATGACCATCAGGATGTTTTGCGGGGGTATGCGCTGACTGGCACACAAACTGCTGCCCGTCAGGAATGTTTGCAAGCAATATCCAAAGCTTTAGAAAATTGCGCCACGGCCCATTGAAGCGTCTGAGAATCAATAGTGAAAGGCGGCGAAAAACGAATCACGGACTCATGCGCTTCTTTAGAAAGCACCCCTTGGTGCATCAGTGCTTGACAAACTTTGCGTGCACTGACTTTTTGCGTATCGATTTCCACCCCCACCCACAATCCTTTGCCTCTTACCTCCACAATGCAATCTTGTTTAAGGGCTTGCAATGCCTGCAATAATTCTTCTCCTAGGATGCGACTGCGCGCAATATAATCTTCTGTTTCTAGCATGGTTAACACTTCCAAGCCAATACGCGCTGCCAAAGGATTGCCGCCAAAGGTGGAACCATGACTGCCGGGGGTGAAGCCCTCCATCACCTCTTTTCTCGCTAAAAAAACCGATACCGGCAAAATACCACCGCCCAATGCTTTACCTAAAATTAAACCATCTGGTTTAACCGCTTCATGCTCAAAAGCAAACATTTTGCCCGTGCGCCCTAAGCCAGATTGCACTTCATCTAAAATAAAAAGAACATTATTATCATTACAACATTCCTGACAAGCACGCAACCAACCGGGTGGTGGGATTTGTATCCCCGCCTCTCCTTGAATAGGCTCCACTAAAAAAGCACAGGTCTTGGGAGTGATGGCTTTTTTTAACGCAGCAACATCGCCAAAAGGGATCTCAACAAATCCTGGCGTTAAAGGTCCAAAATGGGCTTTATACGCGGCCTCCGATGAAAAACTAATAACACTGAGCGTGCGACCATGGAAATTATTCTTGGCTACAATAATCTGGGCTTGATTATCCGGAATGCCCTTTTTTTCATAGCCCCAACGCCGCGCGGCTTTAATGGCCGTTTCTACCGCTTCTACGCCGGTATTCATGGGCAATGCCATATCCATGCCACTGAGCGTGCATAATTTTTCTAAAAATGGCGCCAGCATATTCACATGAAAGGCACGGGAAGTAACGCAGAGCGTCTCACTTTGTTCTTTTAATACTTTTATTAATCGCACATTAGAATGCCCAAAGCTCACTGCAGAATACGCAGACATCATATCCAAATAACGTTTGCCTTTAATATCCCATAACCATACATCTTTACCTTTCGCTAACACTACCTCAATGGGATAATAATTTTGCGCACAATATTGGTTTTCTCTGGCAATCCATGCTTGTGTTTTATTCATAATAGTCCTTTAATTAAGCTTTCAATTCCATAAGCCGTTTTATACGCAACATCCTTGGTAGGATCGTACTCGACTATTTCTAAGGCCTTCAATTGCGGATTATCGCGTAATTTAGCTAATTGCTGACAAACCTCTGGCAAGCCAAGACCGTTGGGTTCAGGACAACCCGTACCTGGGGCAATGGTAGGATCAAAGGCATCCATATCAATACTAATTCCAAATCCTTTGGTATCGGTATTGACAATTTCTAATGCTTGCAAAAACACTTTTTCAAATCCTTGCTGCTGGATATCTTTCATAAAAAAGATTTTGACGTTTAACGCTTTTAGAAGTTTTGCCTCACCGGTTTCAAAACTCCGCACACCTATTAATACCACTTGATTGGGTTTGAGTTTAGATCCTTTCTCACAAAGATTTACTAACCCCGGCTCACCATAACCCAATAAAGCAGCCAAAGGCATGCCATGAATAGCATGTGACTCCGATGTC
The DNA here is from genome assembly GCA_013288185.1 of Gammaproteobacteria bacterium. Classification (GTDB taxonomy): domain Bacteria; phylum Pseudomonadota; class Gammaproteobacteria; order Berkiellales; family Berkiellaceae; genus Berkiella. The sequence continues at coordinate 17,171 of JABDCK010000014.1, read as the reverse complement.
TGTGGCGTATGCGCATCCATATGCGCATCAATCCAAATCAGTCCAAACTGTCCAGCAGCTTGCAAGTGACTCACCACCCCGCTCCAGGTCCCCACCGCAATAGTATGATCGCCACCTAAAATAATGGGAAAATGCTTCTCTTGCATACAAGCCATGACTTCATTGGCAAGTGCTTCATCAAAAAAACGGATCTGTTCCAAACGTTGGAGGTAACTTAAATTTTTTCCCGTCGTCGCAGATATTGCAGGCTTAAGCACTCTGCGCCAATGCCCCGTCAATACATTAAGATCCTTTAATAGTTGCGGACCTAATTCTGTTTCATGATGCTGTGCTCCCCAACCCAGGCCAGCGCCAATATAATTAATAGAAGACTGCTTCATGGGGATCCTTTTTAGTTTGTCTCAATACTTGTCGGCTATTTCCAGTTAATCTTTATTTAAAGTGTATATGCACTTATTGCTCTAAATTTTTCTGTATATATAATGGAATGGCGTTTTAACTCTATAAGATAAGGAAATGAAAAATGAGAAGTTTAGATAATCAAGAACTTGGTCAAGTAGCTGGTGGATATTATACCAATTCCGTTGTCAGTGGCGCTGGAGCAGGTGTATTGTTTGGCACTGTTGCCGGTGTAGCGCTACAATTTACTGGAGCTGCAGCCATTCCTGCCGTACTCAGCGTAATGATGGTGGGTGCTGGTATCGGCGCTGTCGCTAATTTATTAGATGACGTGACAACTGATTTGGATGCATCCTTGTGGTCAAAATACTACCAAAAACAATCCACAACGACTGCTTAATTCTTCTTCCTATTATTGCCCGTGGTTATTTACCGCGGGCAATATGGGTTACATCTGAAACCATACGCAACCGGCGCATAATTTTTGCCAAATGTAATCGATTTTGCACGGCAATGACAAATCTGATGGTATTATGCCGGCCATCATGCTCATCCACATAAACATTGATAATATTTGCATCAGATTCCGTGATTGCACTAGCTAATTGCGCAAGTAAACCACGGTTATTGATAACATCTACTTCCACCGGTACTTGGAAATCACCGGTTATATCAACTTCCCATTGCACATTAATGCATTGATTAGGTATTTTCCTAAATTTGGCGATTTTACTACAGGTTTCTCTATGGATGGCAATTCCCTGCCCTAAGGTAATATGTCCGACAATTAAATCTCCCGGAATGGGATGACAACATTTTGCATAGGTAACGACCAGTCCTTCTGTTCCAGATATCCGTAAAACCTCCGGATTTTTTACCGACGGTTGTAAGCCTTGTAGCGTCAACATATATTGCGCCACCAAAGGCGCCATGCGCTTACCCAAAGCCACTTCTTCCAGTAACTCTTCCCAATGCGTCAATTCAAATTCAGTTAATAACTGTGCTAAGGTTTCCTTAGAAAAATCGCTTAATTGCAACTGCGATGCCATTAAGACACTTTCAATTAAGCGTTTACCCAGGGCCTGCAACTCGGTGCGTTGTTGATTTTTTAACCAATGCCGAATATTACTGCGTGCTTTTGCCGTTACGGCAAAGCTTAACCAGGCGGGATTAGGCTGGGCCCCAGTAGCTGTGACAATCTCTATAGTTTGGCCATTACGTAAGCGGGTATTTAAAGGAGAAAGCCGTCTATCAATTTTACAGCCAATACAGTTGTCACCAATATCGGTATGTACCATATACGCAAAATCAACAGGAGTTGCCCCTTCTGGCAGGGAGAAGATACTACCCTTGGGTGAAAAAACATAGACGGCATCTGAAAATAGATCCGTTTTTACATTTTCAATAAACTCAATGGGATTACGCGTACTTTTTTGAATCTCTAATAACCCTTTCAGCCATTTGCGGGTATGCATTCTGGCGGCTTCTTTTTCTTCTGTTTTATATAACCAATGCGCTGCAATACCATTTTCAGCTAAATTTTCCATTTCTTGGGTGCGGATTTGCACTTCCATTGGTACACCATGCGGCCCAATTAACGTGGTATGCAAGGATTGATAACCATTGGCTTTAGGAATGGCAATATAATCTTTAAAACGTCTGGCGATTGGTCGGTAAGCGCTATGAATCACACCCAGTGCCAAATAACACTCCTCGGGTTTTTGCACAATAATGCGAAAAGCATAAACATCCATGACTTCTAGTAGGGAAAGACGTTTTTTCTGCATTTTCTTATATAAACTATAAAGATGCTTTTCTCTTCCCCAAACAGCGCTACTTTTTAACCCCACCGCATCTAATTTATTTTTTATGCCATTTTCAATATTGTGAATTAAACTCTGCCGATGCCCCCTTGAGTGCATAACGGCTTCTTTGAGTACCCGATAACGCAAGGGATAAAGCGCAGCAAAACCCAAATCTTCAAATTCTACCCGCATATGATTCATACCCAGCCGGTATGCAATCGGTGCGTAAATTTCTAAGGTTTCCAGTGCAACGCGTCGTCTTTTCTCCGTGGGGACAGCGCCAAGCGTACGCATGTTATGTAAGCGATCGGCTAATTTAATTAAAATAACACGAATATCTTGCGCCATGGCCAAGATCATTTTGCGAAAATTTTCCGCTTGCGCTTGTTCTCGGTTTTCAAATTTAATCTGTTTTAATTTACTCACGCCATCCACGAGCTCAGCAACTTTATCACCAAATTGCTGTGCAATAGAGGCTTTATCGATTGCGGTATCCTCAATCACATCATGCAGCATGGCCGCCATGATGCCCTGGTGATCCATGCGCATGCCCGCTAAAATTCTTGCCACTTCCAAGGGATGAGAAATATAAGGCTCACCCGTTGAACGAATTTGGCCTTCATGCGCTTTGGCAGCGACTTCATATGCGCTGGCAATCAGCGCAATCTGTTCTTGCGATAAGTAAAGTGCCAGTTGTTTTTGTAAATCGTTGAAAACAAACACGGAACTGGCAACCTCCTAATTTTCCTTTTCAGAAAGGAAATCCCGCGCTAGCAGTCCTTGCGCAATTTCACGCAAAGCAACCACGGTTGCTTTATCATTAAGCCAGGGTACCAAGGGCTCAGCGCCTTCTGCTAGTTGTCTAGCTCTTTTGCTCGCCACTAACACCAGTTCAAAGCGATTGTCGACATGATCTAAACAATCTTCAACGGTAATGCGCGCCATATTCTTCTTTCTCCTAATACTAATAATTATAATAATGAATCTAACAGTTTACGTAATCGCAGCTTTTGTTGTGGTGTTCTCACCCGTTGCGCTCTTACGATAGCGGATAAATCCAATAACGCTTCTTCAAAATTATCATTAATAACGACAAAATCATATTCTTCATAATGGGCAATTTCATTACTGGCCTGATTCATCCTTTGTGCAATGACCTGCGGGCTATCTTGCTGCCGGCCTTGTAAGCGTGCTAGCAATATTTCTCGAGAAGGGGGTAAAATAAAGATGGAAACGCAAGGCATTAATTCTTTGACGCGCTTTGCTCCTTGCCAATCGATTTCTAAAATCACATCCAAGCCAGCATTTAACTGATTTTCTACCCAGGCTTTTGAAGTGCCATACCAGTGATTAAACACTTGCGCATATTCTAAAAACGCACCTCGTTGCCGGTATTCATTAAAAGTGCTTTCATTAACAAAGAAATAATTTTTACCATCCACTTCTCCTACACGCGGGGCCCGCGTGGTATGAGAGACAGAGACCGTCAATAAAGAAAATTGCTGTAACAGCGCATTGACTAAGCTAGTCTTACCGCCACCAGAAGGAGCAGAAATAATAAATAACGTGCCTTGCGTTTTCATTGCTCCCCTACTCTATATTTTGAATTTGTTCGCGCATTTGTTCTATTAAAACTTTCAGTTCAATGGCTGCTTGTCGCACATTCACATCCAACGCTTTTGCGGCCAAGGTATTGGCTTCGCGATTCATTTCCTGCATTAAAAAATCTAAACGCCGACCCATGGCTTCATCACCCATTAACGTACGCTGTACTTCTTGGGTATGCGCAACTAATCGTTCCATCTCTTCGACAACATCAATGCGCTGCGCATATAATACCATTTCTTGCTCTAAGCGCTGGGGATCTGCCGATATTTGTACTTCCTCTAATTTTTGTATGAGCTTTTGCTTTTGAGCTTGTAAGCTTAGTGGAAGATTTTCTCTCACTATCGCCACTTGTACCATCACTTGTGCTAGCTTGTCTTCTAAAAGATGCCGTAATTGCTGCCCTTCGCGTTGTCGCACCTCAGTCAAATTCTGTAAAGCAACGGTTAACAGTTGTGTTAATGGCTCCTGTAATTGAGAGATATCCCTGGTTGCTGCAATCAATACCTCAGGCCAGCGCAATAATTCCATAGCGTTGAGTGTAGCATTCACCCCTGGATATTGGGTCACAATGTGATAACTTGCTAATAGTTGCTCAACCAAACCGGTATTCACTTGTAATAATGGTGCCGTTTGGCTGCTCGGGAAAAAACTCAAATGACACTCTACTTTACCACGATGGAGCGTTTTTGTGGCCAAATTGCGCCATTCAACTTCCCATTCCCGAAAATTTTCTGGCATTTTAAATGAAAGCTCGAGGTAGCGATGGTTAACCGATCGCAATTCCCAAATTGCCTGTCCCCATTCTTTTTGAATGGCTTGGCGCGCAAAAGCCGTCATACTCGCAATCATTGTACTGCGACTCCCTTGTAATTTTATTAACTAAATAACATATATTATCATATCACTATCGCCAAGACTAACAAAGCTGCATACAATACCGGCTTTTGTTAAAGGTAATCTTATGCGTCCCAGTGCCCGAAATCATAATGAACTTAGAGAAATCAAGTTTACCCGTAATTATATTAAGCACCCTGAGGGCTCTGTCCTGGTAGAATTCGGTGACACAAAAGTCATCTGTAATGCCTCTGTGACCCCTGGGATCCCGAAATTCCTGAAAGGCACCGGTCAAGGGTGGATAACTGCAGAATATAGCATGTTACCACGATCAACGACCGATAGGATGATGCGAGAAATTGTCCTTGGCAAACCCGCCGCCCGTTCTCAGGAAATCCAGCGTTTTATAGGCCGTGCTTTGCGCTCTTGCGTGCACCTGGACGCTTTAGGAGAAAATACCATTGTGGTGGATTGTGATGTCATTCAAGCAGATGGGGGCACCCGCACCGCCAGCGTGACCGGAGGCTGTATTGCCTTGGTTGAAGCTTTTCACTGGATGCAAAAACGACGCTTAGTCAAAAAATTTCCCCTCAAACATCTGATTGCGGCGGTTTCTGTTGGCATGTTTAAAAGTTTCCCGGTATTGGATTTAGATTATGCGGAAGATTCCACTGCACAAACGGATATGAATGTGGTGATGACAGAGCATAATGAATTTATTGAAGTACAAGGCACCGCAGAAGACAGCCCCTTTAAAATTGAAGATTTAAATAACATGTTAGATTTAGCGAAAAAAGGTATTCAAGAGCTAATTGTCAAACAAAGAACTTTGCTGAATTTACCCTAAATCATAATCGATGATGAGTGGCGCATGATCTGAAAACCGTTCTTCTTTGTAAATGTGCACTGCACGAATTGCCTTTTTAAGGGCAGGAGTGGTAATTTGATAATCAATACGCCACCCCACATTGTTATCCCAAGCGCGTCCCCGGTTAGACCACCAGGTATACTGGGAAGGTTCCTGATTGATGACTCTAAAAGCATCCACAAAACCTTTTTCTTCAAAAAGCACATCCAACCACGCTCTTTCTTGTGGTAAAAATCCAGAATTTTTTTGATTGGCGCGCCAATTCTTCAAATCAATATTCTTATGGGCGATATTCCAATCCCCACAAATAATAACGGGGCGTCCAGAATGCAAATGTGCTTCTAAGTGCTCTAAATAACGCGCCATAAATTCATATTTTAAGGTTTGGCGCGCATCCCCACTGGTACCCGAGGGCAAATATAATGAGGCAACGGTTAACCCATCAATTTCGACATGAATATACCGGCCTTCCTCGTCGGCCAGTGCAAACCCCAGCTGCGTTACTATGTTATCGGGCTCTTTTTTGCTAAAAATGCCAACACCGCTGTAACCGCTTTTTTGGGCACTTTGGTAATAACAGTAATAACCCGGTAATTGAAAGGCTTCTTGGGCTAAAATATCTGACCCGGCTCGCACTTCTTGCAAGCAAATAACATCGGCATTTTGCTTAGCAAGCCATATAAACAATCCTTTCTTGTGTGCAGATCGGATCCCATTTACATTAACAGTAATAATTCGCATGCCACATGGTATAATGAACTATGCAAGACTATCAAAAAATATTTTTAGAGCTGGCCTTTGCCAACGCAGCCTTACGTTTTGGGGAATTTACCTTAAAATCCGGGCGCATTAGCCCCTATTTTTTCAATGTTGGGCAACTTAGTTCTGGAAGCGCCCTACGTGTTTTAGGGGAATGTTATGCCTTTGCAATTCAAGCCGCAAAAATTCCTTATGACCGGCTCTTTGGCCCGGCGTATAAAGGCATTCCGCTCGTTTGCACAACGGCAATCGCCCTGGCAACCCGTTTTCAACAAAATATTCCCTTTTGCTTTAACCGCAAAGAAGCCAAAGATCATGGTGAAGGTGGCCAAATTATTGGGCATTTAGCCGGGCGGGCGTTAATTATTGATGATGTGATTACCGCGGGCACCGCCATCCGGGAATCATTTCAAATCATTCATGCGGCAAACGCGCAGGCGGTAGGCATCATCGTAGCCTTAGATAGGCAGGAAAAAGGGCAAGGCTCCTTATCTGCCATTCAGGAAATTCAAGAAAATTTTGATGTGCCCGTTAAAGCCATTGTCACGTTTGCAGATATCCTTGAATTTGTCGCCAAAGACCCACAACTCGCCAAGTTTAAAAAACCCATGGAAGTGTATAGAGAAATCTATGGGGTCTAAATTTAAAACGGTACATGTAGTTCCGGCGCGATTCTCAAAATAGAAAGTTTAAAATTTTCCTGAATACGCTTAAGAGCCATAGCATCATTGGCTTCAAAACGCAGCACCAAACAAGGGGTGGTGTTAGAAGCGCGTACTAAGCCCCAGCCATCCTGAAATTCTACTCTAAGACCATCTACCGTAATCAATTCAACCGAGTCAAAATTATGCGCATGCTTGAATTGTTCAATAAAAGAGAATTTTTTCTCCTCTGCAATAGCAATATTAATCTCCGGCGTGCTAATGCTATTGGGCAAGGCTTTAAACAAGGTTGAAATTTTAGCATCCTGCTTAGATAAAATCTCCAGCAAGCGGGCTGCGGCATAACAACCATCATCAAAACCATACCAACGTTCTTTAAAAAAGAAATGACCACTCATTTCTCCTGCTAAAGCCGCTTGCTCTGCTTTCATTTTTCGCTTGATTAACGCGTGCCCCGTTTTATACATAATCGGAATACCACCACATTCTGTAATCCGCGCTTTCAATTGATTAGAGCACTTCACATCATAAATAATTTTACTGCCGGGTTGTCTGGTGAGTAAGTCTTGTGCAAATAGCATCATAAGCCTATCAGGCCAGACAATTTCACCTTCATCGGTGACCAGACCTAACCGGTCGCCATCCCCATCAAAAGCAATGCCTAAATCCGCCTTTTCTTGTTTTACCACTTGAATCAAATCTTGTAAATTTTTAGGCTGGCCAGGATCTGGATGGTGAAACGGAAAATCACCATCTACTTCACAATACAAGGGAATAACTTCACATCCCAAGGAAGAAAATAAAGTTTGTGCTAATACGCCAACCACCCCACTGCCACAATCCACCACCACTTTTAAAGGCTTTGCTAAGTGAATATCTTGTTGAACCGCGTGAATATAAGGCGCAATGCAATCATATTTTTCATAACTCCCCGCACCATAGGTAAAAGCTTCTTTTTGTATACATTGATACAAGGCTTGAATTTCATCTTCTGCCAAAGTATCACCGGCTATCATCATTTTAAAACCGTTATAATTCACAGGATTATGACTACCCGTCACCATAATCCCGGTCCCGGTTTCTAAAAGATAAGTCGCAAAATACACCAGTGGTGTAGGCACTTGGCCCAAATCCATCACCTGCATGCCGCTGGCCTTCAAGCCTTCACTTAAGGCTTGACTTAAAAAAGGCCCGGAATGACGACCATCTCTACCCACCACCACGCGGTTTTGCCCTTTAGCCTGTGCTAAGGTGCCAAAACTTAATCCCAGCGCATAAGCCACTTCTGCCGTGAGCGTTTCATTCACAATCCCGCGAATATCACATGCCCTAAAAATTTCTGGGTTCATGAGACAATTCCCGTATGACCAAAACCACCCACGCCGCGTTCTGTTTGTGCAAAATCCGTCACGATTTGAAAAGTAGTACGTACCACCGGGACAAAGATCAATTGTGCTAACCGCGCCCCCACTTCAACCGTGAAAGGTGTTTGACTGCGGTTCCAACAAGAAATCATAAGTTCCCCTTGATAGTCAGAATCAATTAAACCCACTAAATTTCCCAGCACAATCCCATGTCGGTGACCTAAGCCTGAACGCGGCAAAATTAACGCAGCTAAGTTTTCATCCGCAATATAAATAGCAAGTCCCGTGGGAATAAGAATAGTTTCATGAGGAGCAATGACGACATTTTCTTTAACGCAGGCGCGCAAATCCAGTCCTGCAGATCCATCCGTTGCATACTCTGGCAAAGGGATCTCTTCCCCTAAACGTTTATCAAGGATTCGTAATTGTATTTTTTGCATACCTGCTCACTTATTATTTCCAAGAGTTTTAAACTAACATGATATTTTGAATCTTTAGGGATATGATAGGTTGCTTCTGGACTAAAAACGGTTAACGCATTCATGTCCACGTCAAACCCGATATCCTTACGGCTGACATCATTAACGGCAATCAAATCTACATTTTTTTGTTGTAATTTTTGTTTTGCATTCGCTTGAATATTTTCCGTCTCTGCCGCAAAACCAACACAAAAGGGGCGCTTTTCCCGCGCTGCCACTTGCGCCAAGATATCCGGATTTTGCGCAAGCGTTAACTGCCAAAAATCTGCCTGCATATCTTTTTTGATTTTTTGGCTTGCAGCCTCTTTTACATAAAAATCAGCCACCGCTGCGGCACTAATAAATACGTCCATATTCTCTACCTGTTGCATAACGGCAGCATACATTTCTTTAGCACTCACTACATCAAGGCGTTTTACACCTTGAGGAGTAGGTAACGTCACTGGACCACTAATTAACACAACATTAGCACCTAAACGCGTTGCCGCTTGTGCTAAGGCAAACCCCATTTTGCCGGAACTGCGGTTACTGATAAATCGCACGGGATCTATCGCTTCCCAGGTAGGACCTGCGGTAATCAATATGTTCCGTCCTTGCAAGGGTTTGGGATAAGCAAATAACTGCGAGACGATATCTTCCGGTTCCAGCATGCGGCCCAGCCCCACCTCTTTACAGGCTTGCTCACCGAAGGCGGGCCCTAAAATATGAATATTGCGCGCTTTAAGCGTAGCAATATGCTGCTGGGTGGCAGGATGGTGCCACATTTGCTGATTCATTGCTGGCGCTACCCAAATAGGTGCTTTCGTGGCTAAGCAGAGTGTTGTAAGTAAATCATCTGCCATTCCTAAAGCTAATGCCGCTAAGCGATTCGCACTCAAGGGCGCAATTAAAATTCCATCAGCCCAGCGTGCTAACTCAATATGGCCCATTGCTGCTTCAAAATCGGTATCTAATAATTCACTATAAACCGGATGTCCAGATACGGCTTGCAGTGAAAGCGGAGCTACAAAGGCACTGCCACCTTTTGAGAGCACCACACGCACTTGCTTACCCTGCTTGGTCAAGAGGCGCACCAGTTCCGGCGTTTTATAGGCTGCGATACCACCGGTGATCCCTAACAGCCATTTCGTTGGTTTCATAGCTTCGTAAGATAACATGCTTTCACTTTCTTTGTCTGCATTGCTCAATCTGTTAGAATTTGGTATAAAGTCTGGCTCAACGAGATTAGGAACTGGGGAGACCACCATGTCAAGAGAGTGTATGGTCACGGGTTGTGGGACAGCTCGCGGCAATAATGTATCGCATAGTAATATAAAGACCAAGCGCACCTTTAAGGTAAACGTTCATTGGAAGAGATTCTGGATAGCCAGTCAAAGCCGATTTGTGCGTTTACGTGTCTCCAATCGCGGCATGCGTACCATTGATAAAAAAGGTATTGAAGTCGTATTGGCAGAAATCCTTTCCCGTGGCGTTGAAGTCTAGGAGAAATATTCATGGCTGCAGATAGTATTAAAATTATAATGCGTTCATCAGAATCCCGTTATTTTTATACCACTAAAAAAAATAAGCGCAACAAAGAGAAACTTTCTTTTAAGGGTTATGATCCTAATGTGCGCAAACATGTGTTATTCAACGAAGAAAAAGTGAAGTGAGAATTCTCTCAGTTCACTTTTTTGGTCTATTTTTATTCTTTTCTTCTATTGGCAATGTCGGAAGCTTTCTGCCAGCATCTCTATTACGCTGAGGTTTGCTAAGATCTTCCATTACTTCCTTACCCCCTACACTAAGCGCGGCATCTTTGGTTGCCTGTACATCAGATCTCGGCCCCATTGCTGGCTTCTCAACTGGCGTTAATGCCATCACTTTGCCTTGTAACGCGTCAAAATCGTTTAAATTTTCTGTTCCTTGAACCAAGCGAACTTGATAGCCTAGCGCGGCTAATTTTATAGCAAACTCCATAGTTTTCCCTGTATCCACGCTACGCCTGAGTCCAAAAGGCCCCGTTCTTTTCATCAAGGGATAAATAGATATTTTTTCCGCTTTCTTTTCGTTCGCCTCAGTAAGCATTTTCCTAGCAGTTGGCGTAATTTCAGTTCTAATACCCAGATGTTGCGCTAAAATCAGACTCCTATCAAATGCAATAGGCATACGGCCATCTAATTTCATCATTGCTTGTGGATTTTTTTCAACCCAACGCTTCACATCACGAATTTGCTTGGAGGTTAACTCCGGTGGAACACCCGCTGCAAAGGACGCTTTTATTTTTTCCATTATTTGTTCAGGTTTTTCATCGGCAATTTTAGTAACGCTCAAAACCGTGCTTGGCATGTTTTTTGCCTTATTGATTTGACTGAAAGGTAACTCAATTACGGTGTAAATCCCTTCTTGCACACGCAAAAAAACATTATTCTTTTCCTGTTGGATACTGCGCAGATACCGCACACCTCTGGTAATCGTCTCAGAAAATTCTTGCAAGTCCGTCAACTTATTTGCAGGGTCTCCCTGTTGTTTTAAATCCGCAACATACTTCGCATAAGATTGTAATCTCTCCAGTGGTTTTTGCACCATCTCTGCTGGAATTCCTGCTTTAATGGTATCTAATAATAATGCATATCGCGCCGTTTCATCAGCCAGTGCTATAAACTTTGCTCTAGCAACCTTGTTAAAACCACCTTGGGCAAACGCTTTGTGAAAATCTCTGTGTTTTTCAATTAATTGTTTAATACTGTTTAAGGTAGCATCTTGCACTACCTTAGATTGCTGGGTAAAGGATTTTGACGGAGCTATTATTAACCGCTGCAGTAGCGCCGACATTTCTTTATCATACTGTAACCCCGCCAACGCAATGGGATCTGCTGCAGAGGCTGCCGGTGAGGCAGATTCTTTGCGTTCTTCAGGCCATGCTTCACTGACACTGTGTATTTTGGTAACTCTTGTCGTTAACACTTCAATACCCATCTTTTTTGCCAAATCTGTAGCCGCCCATGTAGTGGAAGGCGTCAGAAAGGTATCAATGTGTAATGCCTCTCTTTTTTCAGGGTGTGTGGCAAACCATTTTTTGATTATTTGTTGTTGTTTGATATTGACTAACGGCGCCACTCCTGCCTCAAAGGCTGTTTTAACCTGTTGCAATATTTTTTCTGGAGAATCCACGGTTACCCGCACGATGTAATGAACCCCTACAAACGCTAATTTCCGCGCATAATCTTTTAATTGCGCTAAGGTAGCTTCTGCCGGAAGCTCAACAATCACTTTACCTACCAAATGTTGATCTTGTCTATCCATTAAGGTATTCACACGTAGCGGTATATCTTTTGCTGCATTAATTCTTCCTACTGCATCTAGTGCAACTTGTCTAAACGCTTCTATCTCTTTATAACTTTTGCTCTCAGGCTCTTTCTCTTCCTTAATAAGATCATTGCAAAACAACGGATATTTTGAAACTCGTTGCACTACCTTCAAAAGAAAAGATTCAAAATTCATCTTGCCATGTTCTTGGGTAAACTTGGCAGGCAATGTAAATTTTGAACCTAATCTTTGTTGTTCCGCCTTTAATATTTCAGTAATCTCTGATTGTAACAATATAAAATTTGCTGAGGCATCCGCATAATCCGCAAACAATTTATGGATATTATTTGGATCGTTGGGATCAATTGAAAATTTTATAGGCGTATGTCTAAGATTCTTATCTAGAAAATCATTATGCTTTTTTATTAACGTTCTAATGCTCTGCAAAGCAATCGGTATGAGCGCCTTTGCTTCCTTTGATATATTCGGCACTTTCTCCCATGCTACTAAAAATTCACGCATTGCCATTAAATCATTATGAAATGTAAGGCCTGAAGTTTTGATCTCTTCTTCAATATATTGTTTTTTAGTTTTTTCTGGTCCCTGACTTGCCATATTGCCTCCAAAATACTTTATTTTTCTGGAATTTAATCATAGGACAAGGCAAAATCGCGATAAGTTCCAATGGCAAGGAAAAAAAGGGGTGAATATGCACTCACCCCCGGAGTGTGGTTTACGCTGTTTTAAGCGTAAAACTTTTCAGATAAGCGGCAAATTCCTTTAGCATCTTGTTGCCGGTCGCTTCCGCTTCTTGGCACCATTTATGTAAAGCTTCCAGTAAGTCACTTTCTTTTAATGAACTTTGCGTCCATAAAACCTGCAAGCGCTCTTTAAATTGATATGCTTCTTGTAAAGCTTTATGTCCTGCCAAAAAAGCGCTCAAACGTTGTTTTGCACCAGCGTCTAATAAAGAAGGTTCTCGCACTAATAAAGGTTTCACTTGCTTATCCGTATTTAATGGCAAAATGACTTTTTTAGTGTAATGCGCCATAATTTGAAAACGGTTAAGAATAATAGCTTTCAATGTTTCAATATCAATCTGGGTTTTGCCTGGTATGACATGCGGTTTAGGGGCGGTGCGCTTTGCTTTGGCTAATCCCAATAATTCTAAGGTACGGATATAAACCCAACCCATATCAATTTCCCACCATTTTACAGACAATTTGGCAGAAGTGGGGTAGGTATGATGATTGTTATGTAACTCTTCGCCCCCAATAAAAATTCCCCAGGGGCTAATGTTACGTGCTTGATCAGGACATTCAAAGTTACGATAACCCCAATAATGGCCAATACCATTCACAACGCCGGCTGCAAAAAATGGGATCCACATCATCTGGGTTGCCCATATCACCAAGCCTGGAACACCAAATAACACCACATCAATGGTTATCATCAATAAAATGCCCCAGCGGCTATGCTGATAAATATTCTTTTCTAACCAATCTTCTGGCGTTCCTTGACCATAACGCTCCATCGTTTCATCATTGAGTGCTTCATGACGATAGAGTTCTGGCCCTTGCCATAATACTAAGGGCAAGCCCAAAACTTGTGGGCTATGCGGATCTTCTGCAGTTTCACATTTTGCATGATGCTTACGATGAATGGCGGTCCATTTTTTGGTTTCCATCCCCGTTGTCATCCATAACCAGAAGCGAAAAAAATGACAGACCATGGGGTGGAGTGTAAGTGCACGATGTGCAGAATGCCGATGTAAATAAATGGTGACTGCGGCAATAGTCACTTGGGTCATTCCCAATACAACCAGGGGGTATCCCCACCATGGCAAGTCGCATAAGCCATAAAACATAATTTTAGTGACTCCTTTTATCTCAATAAGTGCAACATTGTACTTATTTTATGTTAGAAAGTAAACAAATATTTCCCTGATTTCTGTGTTCAGTATACTAAAGATCAGTGACTCAAGAGAAACCTTAAAACAGCCGATAGGAGGTAAGGAGGGAAATTATTATGAATGAGAGTAACTTCACGCCACCACCACTTTCCAAAAGGGCTTGGCTTATTATGCTAGGGGTTATTGTGCTCATTACGCTGAGCGGCTATATCCTTTCTATTAGTGCGTATAGGCAGCTTGCTAAAAGCGAAAAGGCTTATGAAAGCCTTAAAGAAAAGCAAACCAAGGCAGATGATTTATTTAAGGACTTTCAGAAAAAATATGACGTTCTTGCTGAACAGCTAAAACTGTCACGCAAAAATTATGAAGAACTTTCACCCAAATTTGAAGAATGTATGCATCAATCACAAGCACTGCAACTTAAAGCAGATGAATGTGAAAAAGCGAAAGAAGCGCAAACTAAAACCAGTACAACAACGACCACTGATCAAAAAAGTACAACAACAGGCTCAACGCCTGCCAATTAAACTTTACTTGGGGGGCAATGCAGGACTAAAATTGCCCCCATGCATACTATCCCCATTAAAGCATCAGAGGTTGCCCGGCTGAAGAAAGGGTATCCTTGGGTGTACAAGCACGCCATTCAGGGCTCCAAATTACCGCCTGTCACGCCAGGTGAATGTGTTTATTTTGTAGATGAAAAAAAACGCCCTTTTGCGATTGGCTATTATAATCCGTTAACTAAGCTTGCCGGTCGCATATTAACGTTAGATCACAAGACCCCTATTAATGAAGATTTTTTTCTTAATCTTTTCAAAAAAGCACTGGCTGCGCGTGAGCGCCGCTTCGAGGCGCCATTTTATCGCTTGGTACATGCAGAAGGCGATGGTTTACCCGGGCTGATTATTGATAGATTTGGTGACACCTTGGTTTGCCAAACCAATACCGCCGGCATGGAACAATTAAAACCCTTCTGGCTCGCTGCACTGCAAACATTGTTATCACCCAGCCGCGTAATATGTAGAGATGATACGCCCTTGCGAGAAAAAGAAGGGCTGCCCTTAACCATTACCGCACCACTAGGTGCGCTGGATGCACACGTTGCTATTGAACAACAGGGCATTACTTTTTTTGCAGACCCTACGCAGGGGCAGAAAACTGGCTGGTTCTATGATCAACGCAGTAACCGCCATTGGCTTTCTTTACAAGCAGCGGGCAAAACCGTACTTGATCTTTATACGTATAGCGGTGGCTTTGGTATTGCTGCTGCTTCCCAAGGCGCAACGCGCGTGACTTTAGTGGATGGTTCAGCAAGTGCTTTAGCATTAGCCACTTTAGCTGCAAAAGCGAATAAACTAGAATCCCTTTGTACTTTTGTAAAAGCAAATGTGTTTGATTTATTGCCAACGCTTATTAATGAAGGGCAATCTTTCGATATTGTAATTGCCGATCCGCCCGCTTTTGTTAAACAAGCCCTACAGAAAGGACAAGGATTACGCGGATATCAAAAGCTTGCTAAGCTTGCAAGCCAAGTCGTCGCACCCGGTGGCTTATTTTTTATGGCGTCTTGCTCGCATCATGCCTCCATGACAGACTTTCGCCAAGCGGTAGAAAGCGGTATTGCTAAAGCGGGACGCACCGCCACTTTTATTCGTAAAGCGGGCGCTGATAAAGATCATCCCATGCATCCTTTAATACCGGAAAATTACTACTTGAAAGCGCTGGCTTATACGCTAGAATAAATGTATATGATTCCTCTGAGCTGGGCTTTACGCCAAACATTAAAAGCCGGATATCGCTTAAGTGATTTAAAAGCAGATATTTTAGCTGCATTTGTAGTTTCACTTATCGCCCTGCCACTTTCTATGGCTTTGGCTATTGCCATTGGTTTACCGCCGCAACATGGCATTTATACGGCTATTGTTGCGGGTATTGCCGCGGCATTATTTGGCGGCTCCCTATTTCAAGTCAGCGGCCCCACTGCTGCATTTGTAGTAATTTTAATCCCCATCGTGACAGATTTTGGGCTGCAAGGGCTGATTTGGTGTCAAATTTTAGCGGGCTGTCTGCTCATCCTTTTCAGTATCCTGAAATTTGGCCGCTTCATTCATTATATCCCCAATCCCGTTATTATTGGATTTACCAGCGGTATTGCTTTGGTACTGGCCAGTATTTCGCTTAAAGATTTTATGGGTTTACCTAAAGTGCCTTACCTTAGTATGCATTTTACAGACATTAACCTACCTACCACCTTTATTGGCATAATGACTTTATTTTTTATGTTAAGCGCAAAGCGCTTTTTTAAATTTATTCCCTCGCCTTTATTAGGCGTTTTAGGCGGCACATTAATCGGGGTTGCACTTTCACAATGGGGTTATCCCATTCATACTATTGGCAGTGAGTTTAGCGGCGGCATTCCACATAGTGCACCACGCTTGCAAATGCCATTATTGCCAACACTTGAAGAATTCAGCGCTTTTCTATTTCCCGCTTTCACGATTGCAATGCTTGCCGCATTAGAATCTTTATTATCCGCCAAGCTTGCAGATAAAATGACAGGAACCGCGCATCATTCTAATGCAGAACTCAGTGGCATTGGGATTGCGAATGTGCTTTGTGGATTAACCACCGGGATCCCGGCCACCGCTGCAATTGCTCGCACCGCAACCAATATTCAAAGTGGCGCTAAATCTCCACTTGCTGCTATATTGCATGGTGTCTTTATTCTGCTTTACATTTTATTATTGGCACCACTCATTAATTATATTCCTATGTCTGCATTAGCCGCAGTGCTGGTGTTAACCGCTTATCATATGTCACATTGGCAACAATTTAGAGAGGGACTTCATGCATCTATTACGGATAGGTTCATATTGCTCACCTGTTTTTTGTTAACGGTATGTGTGGATATGGTAGCTGCCATAGCGGTGGGAATTTTATTAGCCGCGCTCTTTGCCTGGAGTAAGCGCAGCATATTTAATTAGCGCTTCATTTTTCTTTTTAGATAAAATCACTCTTGGCGCTTTGCGCCGTCTCCCTTTTACAAAGGGAGATTGCATTTTGTCGCTTCGCGACTGGAAAATTTCAAGGGAAAAAAACTCTTTATATACCCGTTCTACTTTAAAATTAGGAGTTTCGTCATTGCGAGCAAAGCGAAGCAATCCAGTCTTAGAGCAACGATTTATAAAGATCT